>CAYYJX010000055.1:10148-19970 GCA_964471545.1 uncultured Fimbriimonas sp.
GGCGCCACCTTGGAGGCTGAATCCCGCATTCTTGAATTGGGTGGACGTGCCGGAAACGTTCACGATGACCGTCGCGTTTGAAGGGGCGTTGATCGTGAAGCTGTTCGCGGCGGCCAGATTTGCACCGTCCACATTGAAGATGCGAAGGTCGCCCGTACCGCCCGAGAGCGTGAGTCCGCCGAACTGGAAGTTGGTGGTTCCGTTTGCCGGGAGGGTGCTCCAGAAGTTCGATCGAACCGACAAATCGTTCATTGCCGTCGGGATGAACGAAGGACCCGCGAGGGGGAGCAATGATCCGTTCAGTACCGTGAATCCGGAAGTGGTTGGGGTGGCGTCACCCGTGCGGGCATCGCCGAAGAAAACCTGCCCATTGGTCCACTTGAAATCGCCATCGACTTGCAGAGCGGTTCCCGTGAATCCGTTCATTTTGGAAGCGATCGAGTAGTTCTGAACATCAAGATTGCCACCCACAGCTACACGTCCCTCCACGTCGGAATTCACTCCGGTGAAGTTCTGGCGAACCAACACATTCCAGTTAGAAGCCATGCCCAGTACACCGCCCTGAGCGTGAGCAGAAGAGGAGATAAGTGTGGACGTACCGAGAACGGCAAGCCCAATGAGCCCTTTCAAAAATCGAAACACGCTTGATATGACCATATATCAATGGGTCACGTTCACCCTTTTTAAGTGTTTATTTTAATTAGTTGCAATAAGAGGGGCGATCCAGTAGTTTTGCCTGTGGATGCTTAACGCAACCCTAACGTTGCTGCCACCGTATGGCTTTTTGGAGACCTAGAGAGTTTGGTGGATGCCGTTCTCTCCTCTAAAATGTGATCGCAGTGGCATCGACTTTAAGCACGGAAACTAAGCGCTCGTCATCCATTCCAAACTATCGAAAGATCGTTCGTCAGGCACTCCCGGACGAGTATTTCAAAACCGACTACACCCCGCTTCTGTGGATCCCGTTTCACTTTGCCGTCATTGGCCTTGGTCTCTGGCTGCTGAAGGCTCATTTCCATCCTGCTCTCGCCCTGCCTATAGGACTTGTAATTGGGCACTCCTTTGGATGCCTTGGCTTTGTGGCGCACGACATCGCCCACGGTGGCACGATTAAGTCGATCCCTCTTCGAGATCTGTTGGCGGGGATCGCTTTTTCGCCGTTTGCCATTGGGCCCATGCTCTGGAGGAAGTGGCATAACGGCGAACATCACACCCACACGCAGGTGGAAGGAGTGGACCCGGATCACCTGTTCACGATGGAGCACTACGAGCAGATGCCCGTACTACGTTTCCTCTATCGATTGCATCCGCTCTTGCGAAATCTGGTCATCTTCGGCTCGTTCACATACCGCATGAGCCAGCAGACCTTGCGAATGTTCTTTGCTTACATGTTCGCCCGTAACATCACCGCTCTCGAAAGACTCACGATTTTCCTGCAGTTGGTCGTTCCCGTTGCATTCTGGGTGGGCGGAACGCTGGCGCTGGGCTCCCAAGTCTTTTGGTGGGGATACTTTGTGCCGCTGCTGGTAGGGAATGCGCTTGTCATTGGATACATCGCAACCAATCACTTTTTGAATCCGTTGGCGGATGAGAGAGACGTTCTCGCAACCTCGCTCTCGGTGACCCTACCGAAATGGTTAGGCTGGCTAGATTCTCTCCACAGCTACTTTGGAGCGCATGTGGCCCACCACCTATTCCCGCAGGCCTCACCTCGGTACGGGCGGAAGATCGATGCAAAGATTCGCGAGCTTTTCCCAGACCGCTATCACGAGATGCCGATCACGCGAGCACTGAAACTGCTGTGGGATACCCCTTGGGTTTACGATGGCAAAACGGCGCTGAAGGATCCTCAATCCGGGAAAGCCTCCGGAACACTCGGGCACGGACTCGAGCCGTAGAGCGTCTAGTTGTGAAAAATTGCGATAAGACTGCGTCCAACTTTTTTGGTCTTCTGGTGACGCGTGTCATGTCGTAGAGTTGGAACATGCCTACGCTTGTGACAACGTTGTTCGCGCTTACATCACTCGCCTTGGGTTCGCCCATCAACCAAGGGGGTAGGCAATCTTCAAACGAACTCCTATCCAACGGGGATTTCTCGGCTGGGCTCGCGGGTTGGTCTTCCGAGGGCTCCAATAAGCCGACCCCTACCCTTGAAGCACGTGGGCCGAACGGTTCCGGGGCGAGCGTCACCCTTCGTTATAAACTGACCGACGCACAAAATGCCTGGGATACACAGTTCGGGCAAGGCGTTTCCAAGCAAGTCGGAAAGGGTGATGTCATTTCGGTCTCTTTGTGGCTGAAAGCGGACCCCAAAGGGCAAGCAACCCTTATCTACGAACTTGCCGAGGCGCCTCATACAAAAGCGCTGCAGGAAGACGTCTTCCCGGACAAGGTCTGGCGCGAGTACCGGATTGCGTTTAAGACTGATCGTGCTTACGACCCCGGGAAGTCGCAGTTCAAGCTCTTTCTCACGGGTAAGTCCGGCAACATTTCCATTGCCCAAGTGAAAGTTGAAAACCTTGGACCGACGGGTGATCTTTCACGGTTGCCGCCGTTCCTCGGTAGCCCCAGCTACGAGCGGCAAACGCAGGAGATAGCCGCCGCCAAAAAGCGGATTGCAGCTTTGCGTCGGGCTCCCGCAACAATCACGGTCTTCAATGCCGCAGGGAAGCCCGTGCCTAATGCGACTGTAAAGCTCACCCAGACTACGCACGAGTTCCGATTCGGGACCGCCGTTGTACCAAGCTTGATCCTTGATAAGGGACCCAACGGACAGCGTTATCGCGAGGTGTTGAAACGGTGCTTTAACACGGCCACTTTTGAAAACCAGCTCAAGTGGCGAATGGAGAGCCCTACCATCTTTCCGAACGAGGTGCTTCCTGCTTCGGATTGGCTTGCAAAGAACGGCATTCGACTACGGGGGCACACATTGGTATGGGGAAGTCGACAGAACCTACCAGACGGGCTGATGGACCTTCCGGTAGAGCAAGCCAGACAGAAGGTTCGAGAACACGTGAAGGATTACGCCTCCAAGATGAAAGGTCGCGTTTACCTTTGGGATGTTGTGAACGAGGCCGTTACCGAGCAAGAGCTTTGGCAAAAACTTGGTTGGGATGAATTCACCAACACGTACCGTTTGGCCCGGCAGATCGATCCAAAAGCGAAGCTTTGTTACAACGACTACAACATCTGTTCGGATGCTGGAAACGGTCGCCACCGAGCCCGCGCGATCGAGATCGCGGCCAACCTCAAGAAGAGTGGGGATCTGGTCGATATCTTCGGCGACCAAGCCCACATGGGCTTCCCGGGTACGCCTCCGGCTCGACTAAACCAGATTTGGGACGAAGTGGCCGCAAAAACGGGTCTCCCAATTGAGATCACCGAATTTGACTTTACGAGTCGCGACGATACGCTGCATGCGCAATACGTTGAAGACTTCCTGACCACCGCATTTGCACACCCGAAAATGCAAGGAATCATCCTTTGGGGTTTCTGGGAGAATGCTCACTGGCTCGCCAACCGCAAAGGGCACTTCGTGAACGCAGACTGGACATGGCGGCCCGGGATGAAAGCGCTTGATCGGCTGATCAACAAAGAGTGGAAGACCAACGTAACCCTCAAAACGAATGCAAAGGGTGAAGTGGTTGTTCCGGCCTTTTATGGCGACTACAAGGTAGAGGTCTCGACCCCGAAAACCAAGGTGACGATTACTGGGAAGCACCTTAAGGGAACTCCACTAAAGGCTCGCGTCAAAGGGGTTCGCTGAACAAAAAACACCCGTGGAAGAAAACCTTCCACGGGTGCTCAGGACGTCCGGATTATCGAGTGAGCTCGACGATTTTCGCGGCGGCTTCTTTGACCGTCGCGGCAGACTGGACGCGGCTGCCTTGAAGAATCTTTCGACCCTCTTCGACGGCGGTTCCTTCGATCCGGGCGACGATCGGGATCTTGACGTCGAGTTGATCGAGTGCTTCAAGAACACCCTTTGCAACTTCGTCGACTCGCGTGATGCCACCGAAGATGTTGATGAACAGCCCCTTGACGTTCGGATCCATCAGGATCACCTCAACGCAGCTCTTCACGCGCTCTGCCTTTGCTCCGCCTCCCACGTCCAAGAAGTTGGCAGGCTTGCCGCCCGCAGCATTGATCTCGTCGAGGGACTGCATGGTGAGACCGGCACCGTTCGCCATGATTCCGATTTCCCCACCCAACCGAACGTAGGCAATGCCTCGCTTGATGGCTTCCGCTTCGATGGCGTCGTCGGCTGCGTCGCTGCTCGTCTCGTTGTAGTCGGAGTAGCGGAACAGGGCGTTATCGTCGATGGCGACCTTCGCGTCGGCGGCGATCAAAACGTTGTCCGGAGTGAGTGCGCAAGGGTTGATCTCGATCAAGTCCGCATCGGTCTCTAGGTAAGCCTTCACGAGCTTCTTGATCATCGCGACCATTTGGTTCTGCGCGACTTTCGGAATCTTGGCGTCCTTAACGGCTTGTCGAACCTCGAAGTCCGAGAGGCCCCAAGCAGGATCCACCACGAGCTTCACGATAGCGTCCGGATTGTGCTCGGCGACTTCTTCGATGTCCATGCCGCCTTCCTTGCTGATCATCACCACAACCTTTTGCAGCGATCGGTCGAGCAGGACGGAGAGGTAGTACTCCTCGGCGATATCGATGGTCTTGGTGACGAGCACCTTCTCAACCACCATGCCGGCAGGGTTCTGAATGCTTACGAGCTTCTTGCCGATGAGATCCTTGGCAAAAGCGGAGGCTTCGTCAGCATTGGTGAAGAGCTTGACTCCTCCGGCCTTTCCTCGGCCACCCATTAGAACCTGAGCCTTTACGACGACATTGCCGCCCAATCTCTCGGCGATTGCCTTCACTTCGGCTGGATCCGAGGTGACATCGCCATCAGCGACCGGCACACCGAATCGCGAGAGAAGGTCCTTCGATTGATACTCGTGGAGCTTCATGAACGAAAAAGAGGGTACCCGGTGATGGGCACCCTCTTTCTGGGTTCTTGTTTGCTTAACGGTTTTAGTTAACCGCAGCACCTTCCAGAACGATTTCGTCGAAGAGTGCCGTAAACGGCGATCGAGCGATCCGCTGCGGAAGGATGGATCGGATGATAACGGTGACGTTATTGCCCGAATCAGCATAGTTGGTCATGTCGGTCGGCAATGCGACCGTTTGAGTTCGCCCGTCGAGAACCGTCGAACCGATTCGATCAAGTCGGTTGGTCGAGTGATTTCGCAGGTAGACAAGAACCGTCGTCGTATTAAGCGAGGTGGTCGAACCCGTGATCCGAACGTTGCCACCGATGACAGCCGAAGCCGGCTCAAGGAGCGGAACGCGGGCTTGAACCGAAGCAATTTGGCCCACGCCTTTCACGTTGACGCTTCCAACAGCGAACGACGAACCATCTGCGGCACCCACGGACGGGGCAAAGGTCGTCGCATCAACGTATCCGGATGGATTTGTTCCTTCAGCAACGCCGTTCACGAAGACGCTCACCCGATCAGGGGCCTCTTCGAAGGCGATCGGCGGTCGAAGCGAATCAAGAGCTCGGTTTGCATTGATTCGACCGTTTGCGAACCAGGGTTGACCGGTTGCAGGGTTGTTTCCGACCACAGGATCGGTGGAATTCTCAAGAGCTCGGCGGACGTCGGCGTTCGTCGAAGTCGGCGAGTAGGAGAAGAGAAGACCGGCAACACCGGCGACCAGCGGGCAAGCCATGGACGTACCGCTGAGGTTTGCGTAAGCAGCCGTTCCGCCGACGTAAGTCGACAAGATTCCTGAACCAGGCGCGCCTACGTCAACCCACCGACCGTGAGTGGAGGAGCCGCTCTTTCGGTCTTGCTCGTTCGTATTGCCAACAGCGAGAACTCGGTCATACGCGGCTGGGTAGTTTTCGCCATCCATGCCGTCGTTGCCGGCAGCGGCTACGAGCAGAGCTCCTTTGTTCCAAGCGTAGTTAACGGCATCTTCAGCCACTTGGCTCGGGAACGGACCGCCAAAGCTCATCGAAATGACCTTGCAGCCCTGGTCGGCAGCGTAGGTGATTGCGGCAGCGCTTACGTTGGCGAAGGAGTTCGGGAAAATCTTCAACGGAAGAATTCGCACACCCCAGCCGGCGCCTGCGACACCAAGTGCGTTGTTGGTGGTTGCACCTGCGATACCTGCGCAGTGGGTGCCGTGGCCGTCAAGGTCGGTTGCGTCGTTGTCGTTATCCGAGAAGTCTCGCTCACCAGGAGCGATGATGTCCTTGAGGTCTTCGTGCGTCTTGTTGATACCGCTGTCGATGACGGCGATTCGAACCGTCGCCGAACCTAAGACTCGGGACCATGCCTGAGGCAGATCGACTCGAGGCAGACCGTACTGCTCGGAAAACCGAGGATCGTTCGGATTCAACTGGTACGGCTGATACTTGTAGTTAGGCTCTGCGTACTGGAAGCTGCCTGAACGATTGATGGCTCGCATCGCGCGCTCGACGCTCATGCCTGGCAGAAGTCGAACGCGGGCTACGTTCAGCTGCGGAATGGTGTCAACAACACGGCCTGGCAATGCAAGGCGGCCGATGGTGCCCGATCGTCCTGGTCGATACTTCACCAGGATTTCGTTGGCAACATAGTCCCGACCAGGGACTCCCAACACATTGGCGCTCGATGCTCCCACGATGGAGGCAAGAAGCACAAAGGATGTCGCAATTCTCTTCATGATAATTTCAGTCACCTGCCGAGGTTTCGCGCAGTTGGGCGTCCACAACCTGGACGCACAGAAAATCGTACGCGCCAAACATCGCTGATTCTATCACTAGACGAGAGTTGCGTGTGAAAAGTTTTCCGGAAACCTTGCTTGGGTGTCCAGATTGAGAATCTTTTGCGGATGACCCTTCTGCACGGATGGCAGAAGGGTCATTTTGGCTTTCTCGCTTATTGCACGCTTGATCCTTCGATCTTCAACAGATCAAAGGAAGCTGCATACGGGCTTCGTGCTAATCGAGAGGGAAGAATCGATCGAACGACGACCGTGGCTCGATTTTGCGAATCCACGTACGCTCCAAAGTTCTTCGGCAAAGGAATCAACTGCTCGTTTCCGTTGAGAACCGTGGTTCCGATTCGGTCGTACCGATTCGTTTCAAAGTTCTGCATGTAAACGATGACGCTGGTCGTGTTCAGCGCCGTGGTCGAACCTTGCAGCCGGATGTTGCCTGCAACGATCGTATTGCCTGGCTCCAAGAGCGGAACTCGTGCAGCCATGGACGACACTTGGCCGACGCCTCGGATATTGATGCTTCCGATCGTGAACCTGCTGTTGTCTGCTGCGGCGAGTGCCGGCGCAAAGGTGGAACCGTTGACGAAGCCCGTCGGAGCCGTACCCTCTGCAGTGGCATTGGTAAAGACGGTGACCCAATCCGGAACATCCTCGAATGCGATCGGCGGTCGAAGGCTGTCGAGAGCGCGGTTCACGTTGATTCGACCGTTCGCAAACCAAGGCCGACCCGTTCCCGGGTTGATTCCAACAACCGGATCGGTCGAAATTTCAAGAGCGCGTCGAACGTCTGCATTGGAAGCGGTTGGCGACCAAGAGAAGAGGATCGCCGCTGCGCCGGCAACCACGGGCGTGGCCATCGAGGTACCGCTGCTGTACTGATAGGCGGTCGTGCTGCCAAAGTAGGTCGACATAATGTTCGAACCTGGTGCGGCCACGTCTACCCACTGACCCCAGTTCGAGAAGTCGCTCTTGCGGTCTTCCTGTTGAGTGGAGCCAACGGCAATCACGTTGGGGAATGCTCCTGGATAGAACTCGTTGGTGATGTTGTCGTTAGCGGCACCGCCCACGAGGACGACTCCCTTGGACCAAGCGTAGTTCACGGCTGCTTCTTCAGTAGCGCCTCGGCCGTAGGAACCGTAGCTCATCGAAATGACTTTGCAGCCCTGATCTGCGGCGTAAACCAGCGCTGCGGCAGACACAGCATTCGTAGCGTTCGGGAAGATCTTCAGCGGAAGGATGCGGACGCCATAGCCCACACCGGCAACACCTAGAGCGTTGTTGGTCGCTGCTCCTGCGATACCGGAGCAGTGAGAACCGTGCCCTTGGTAGTCGTTGGGATCGTTGTCGTTGTCAGAGAAGTCACGGCCGCCTGGAGCGATCACCGGCTTCAAATCCTCGTGCTCAAGGTTCGTCCCGGTGTCGACGACGGCAACCTTGACCGTGGCGGAACCAAGGACGCGCGCCCAAGCTTGTTCCATCGCAATTTTCGGCAGGAAGTATTGCTCGGAGTAACGAGGGTCGTTAGGTCGAACCTGAATCAGCTCTTTCTTGTAGTTCGGTTCGGCGTATTCAAATTGACCACCGCGATTCACGGATCGGACCGCTCGCTCCACCGTCATGCCGGGGTGCAAACGGACTCGCGCAACGTTCAGCTGCGGAATCGTCTCGACGACGCGGCCGGGCAATCCAAGTCGGCTAATGGTGCCGGATCGGCCTGGTCGGTATTTGACCAAAATTTCATTCGCAACATAGTCGCGCCCTGGAATGCCGTACTCAGAGGCAAGTCCTACGCACGCAATTCCGAGCAGTAACGCGCTCGCACCAATCTTCAACGTCAACATGAATCGATCCTCGGGAGCAGTCCTTGCTACCCACGGGAGCCCCAGTTGGAACTCACCTACTGAATTTTAACAAGTGCAACGTTATTTGTCTACCGAACTTGTTAGTTCGGGTTAGGAACAAACGCTCCACCGCGACAGGCCTTCAAGTAGTTCAGCCCGTACACCTGGCCCGTGGTCTCGAGATCACCGCAGTAGACCGGGTCGTGCCAACCTTCAATGTCGATCGCCCCGCTCCACTTGTTCTGGCGAAGGATGCTGATCAAGTCGGTCCAGTTCGTGTCGCCGAAGCCAGGGGTCCGGTGGTAGACCCACGGAAGGCCGCTTCTCAGGCCGTGGGTTCTCAAAGCGTCGTGGTCCACCGAGGCGTCTTTGCCGTGAATGTGATAGACGCGGGAAATCACTCTCTTTAGTTGAGGCAGGGGGTCGATGCCAGAAACCATCTGGTGGCATGGTTCCCATTCCAAGCCGATCGCTTCGCTGTCAACGGCGTTGAACATCATTTCCCAGGCTCGGGGAGAATGGGCGATGTTCCACTTCGGCGCCGCCCACGTGCCGCCCATGTCGCAGTTCTCAAAGGCGATCTTTACGCCGTTGGCCTCCGCCACCTTCGCTAGTTCGCCAAAGACCTCTTGGTACTTGGGCATCGACTCATCAACGGGTCTATCCTCCAGCGCACCCGCGAAGCCACAAACAACGTTGCAACCGAACAAATGCGCGTTCTCGATGAGGATTCGCCAGTCTTTGGCGGTCTGCTCGTCCTGGAGGGGGTTTCCGTAAATGCCCACTGAACTGATCACCGCTCGACCGTCGATCGCCGCGAGCGATTCGGTCGCAGTCTTAGCCAGGTCAAGATCCTTCAAATAAGCCCAAGCCGTTAGCTCAAAACTTTCGAACCCATGCTCTACCATTTGAGAGAGGTAGCCCGCTCCAAGATTGAATCCGGCAAGGGTTCCAATCCGGATGTCTTGGTGATGGGAACGGTCGACTGTGGTGCTCATGCTCTGGAGCATATCCAAGTCCCATCCGATCGTTCATGGGGTTCCCAAAACAAACCTCACAAGTCGCTCAAGAATCAGATTCCGATGCCGATATTTCTACTGGGGTAGAGCGCGTGTTCTTTGCGCATCGCTCAACGGAAATATATGCAGCCGGCAATCAGTGTTAATAACCTCGGGGTCACGTACCGAGCCAAGAAGGGCGAATCGCTCAACGC
>CAYYJX010000056.1:0-15391 GCA_964471545.1 uncultured Fimbriimonas sp.
GTTTCGGAAAGGTTGAAGCGAACCGAGACGATGTACGGCGGCTTGCCTTCGGTCCAATGACCGTAGGTGGTCGCCACAAAGGTGCCGTCCGGCAAGACTTCCAACCCTGGATAACCGCAGTCCCAACTGTTCTTGTTATCCATAAGCCGGATGCGATACGACCCGTCTGCGCCCCGCTTGAGATCCGAATACTGCCCGACCCAAACCACCCAGTCGCCTTTGGTGGGACCTTCCGCCATGTCTCGAAAAGTAGCGACCAGACGTCCATCTTTGGCATATCTCAAGGTGTGTCGATCGCCCGTGAGATCGGCCGAGAGTGGGGAAGGAGCCGACCAACTTCGCCCCTCGTCCTTGGAGAAGATCACGTGAGAGGGTGATCGCCGTCGATTCTCGCGAAGAAGCACCGCCATTTCCGATCCATCCGGGGACCGAATCACCCCCGGTTCGCAAAAGTGGAATGTTCGATACTTCAGCACGTCCTCGGGAGCGCTCCACGTACGACCGCCATCGCTGCTGAACGTTTGGTACAGAGTGAAGAGCCCTTCGGCCTTGCCTTTTGACTTAAAGAACCGTCCATCGTCGTGGAACATCGCCAGATACCGACCGTCTTTCAGCCGCTCGACAAAGCCCATCACGACAATGCCGCCCCAGTCGCCCATCTTCTTAAGCGGAGACCAGTTGGCGCCATCGTCCTCGCTCACCGCTAATCGAGCCGGGTAGAGCCCAGACCACAGGATGAGTCGCTTTTTGCCCGTCCGGGGATCGATGGTCCGATGGATCGTGGGAGTCTCCAGCGAAGTCTCCCAGTTCTTCGGGGTGGGAAGTCGGTCGCTCCAAGTGCGACCACCGTCCGTGCTTCGCTTCAGAAGAATCGGACCCTTCCCGTGTCCCTGCGGGTAGGCGCACAGAATCGTTTTCCCGTCTTCCAGCAAAACCGTAGAGACATGCCCTAGATACTTGCCCTCTTCCCGATCGACCGGCACTTGCCGAGCCGTGTCGTTCGCAAGGTCGATCAGCGGAAGTTTTGGAACGCCAACTGGGTTAGCGACAAGAAGGAGCGACGTTGCCCAAATCACAAAACAAGTTTAATGCGTTAGGGCTTGGCCGTGGAGCCTCGAATGTCCAGTCCGCAAGGCAGGACGATGTTGAACGATTTCTCGACGGGGTTCTCGATCAAGCCCACCAGCGCTTTTGCGGCTTCCAACCCCATGGTCTCTAGAGGTTGAGCCACCGAAGTGAGCGGAGGCGTCAGCGTGTCGCAAAAAATGGTGGAGTCGAATCCAATGATGGAGAGGTCTTCCGGCACTCGAACACCGTTCTGTTGAACCGTTCTCAACACCGTCGCCGCGGTCCCGTCGTTCCAGCAAATCAGCGCCGTGAGCCCTCGCTCTTTGATCATTGGCACCAGATCTGTCGGCTCGTTAAAGCAGACCAACAGACTCTCCGGATCGGTAATCCCCTTACGCTTAGCAACCTCTACAAACGCGTGGCGTCGCAGCAGGCCCTCGCCTTGCAGAAAATGATTCTCGATGGCAAAACCAATCTTCTTGTGCCCAAGACCCAGCAGATGGTCGATTGCAATGCCAATGCCTTGTTCGTTGTCGCATTGCACGCCGGCAACGTTCCCCCCGTCGGAGGGTGCGGGGTCGTGAATAACCACCAGGGGCAACGTGCTCTGCTGAATAATCCTCTTCTCTTCGGGAAGGGTGGTGGATCGGTACCAAATCAACCCGTCGAACCGACCGTCCGACATAGCGTCCTCGATCCCTTCGCCTTGCAGTTTGGGACAGAGCGTAACGCTGTAACCGTGCTCGAAAGCCCCATCCACGATGCCGTCCATCAGAGCCGCAAAGTAACGAGACTCACCGCTGAATCGTGCCCGGGAAGCATCGACGCCGTGAATGACGCCGAGCATCATCGTCTTGCGATCCCGCAGACTGCCCGCAAGGGCGTTGCGACGATAGCCGAGCGCCTTGGCCGCTTCGCGCACTCGCTCGGCGGTCTGTTCGCTTACCCTAATCCCGGCGGCCTTGCCGTGAAGCACCCGCGAAACAACCGTTGGAGACACTCCCGCCATCGCCGCCACTTGTTTGACCGTGGCAGGACCGCGTTTTTCAGCAGACATCGTGTCTTTAGGATACACCCCCGTTGTAAAGGACTTGAAGTTAGTCCTAAGGGAAGGCCTTCAGCCGTTCATCGATCTTCCGATACAGAGAGGCTGTCCATGGTGGTGAACCGTCCGCGACGTCTGGTTCTCGGATCCTGAAATCGAATGGAGCAAGGATGACGGTTGTGTTTTCTATGCCTACGTCTGCCACGAGAGTGAAGAGATCCTCTGAGGCAGGATCGCCCATGGCTAGACAGCCCGCCGAGAGTGCTCCGCCATGGATCATGATGTCCCCTCCCAACCTCCGGCGATCGTCTCTGCGTGCCATGGCTCGGTCAAAAGCGGTGGGGTAGTTGATTCGGAGCGAGGGATGGAAGCGCCTGTTGGGATTCAACGATTCAACCTGGTAGACGCCCTCGGGAACCTGTCGGTCACCCTCCTTCAACTTTGGACCCGCGCCTCCACTGGCTCCTAGAATCGGCAAGTCATCCACACGCACCCATGGCTGGGTGGACTTGTTCCGGGCGTAAACCTCCAAGCTTCGCTCCTCTTTCAGACCGATGAGGGTGACCTGCGAAGGCGGATAGGACAACCCGACCTTTTCGAACTTAGACCGTAACCGGGGCTGTGCGATGGGGCGGAACTCCTTGAGCCGGGAGTCAAGCGTCGAATATGGGAGACGCCGAGAAAGAGCCGAAGGTCCGTATCGACCCACCTGACGAATCTGGTCTCGCCTAACGGGATCTTGACTTTGCTGCACCGCAAACGCAGTGATTCCGAGAGCAACTACAGACAGCAACCCTAGTCTCCTCTTCTTTCTCAACTCGATAACCCTTTTGAGGCGAACTTGACCGGTGCAAGGAAATCCCGGCCGGTCAACCTCCCTTTTCAACCTGAAAAACCTGTCCCAGCGTTCCTGCTGGGTTTCGGTTAACGCAAGTGAAAGGCACAAAACCTGCCCTCACAATCAATCTGATCTCCCACTGGATTTCATTTTTTGAGAGCATATGAACAAACTTTCTGGGGCCGTCCTTGGGCTCGTGGCTTTAACCGCAGTTTCCTCTGCGAATCTTGTTGTGAACGGTGATTTTCAGGCGGCCTCGTATCCTACCAATGGATTCACCTCGCCCCTTGGTTCTCTTTCTGGCTGGACCATCCTGAGTGTTGGAAACGTCGCCGGCATCGGAGTGGGCTACCTTGGTGCTCCTTCCCAGGAGATCGACGTCAGTGGAACGGCCGATAGAGCGAACAGCGGTATCTCGCAGACCCTTTCCACGCTGCCGGGCTATCTCTATGAAGTGAAGTTCGACATCTATACGGGTTTCGGTCGAAATCAAACCGGCGGAGTCGACGCTTCGTTCGGTTCCACCGCACTGGGAACCAACTTGCAGGGCCAAAACTCTGGCAACGGTCGCAAAACCTACACGTTCACGGTGGCGGCGGGCAGCAACTCCGATGCGATCAAGTTCACGAACGCGAATACGGGTCGAGTGGCTCACGTCGATAACGTTTCGGTGACTCAGGTTGTTCCTGAACCGGCAACCATCGCTGGGATGAGCATGTTCTTGCTCGCTCTTGGTCGCAAGCGCAAGAAGTAAGCACTCTCTCGGCCAAGACACCGATGCCCTAGTGCCACGACGGTACTAGGGCATTCCTGATTTTGAGAGAGACTTGTCTAGGAACCGATAAGCGTCCTTGAGCCCGCACGCCACGATCATCAAGTGCTCGCAAGGATCGTACTCTCGGTACTCCTGAGCGCCGTCCTTCAAAGCGCGTGCGTTCCCAGCGAGCATCATGATCTCTTGCTTACCTACGCCGACCCAGAGCGGCGTCGCCTCAAGCCCTGTCCCTCGATTCCTTCCCGCGGGTGCGAAAACCGCAACCGCCTTTGGATTCACCGAACCCGCCGTCGATAGAGCCAGTCCTCCGCCCATCGAATGCCCCATCACGAAGACCGTTTTGGGTGCATTTCCAAGGCGTCCCGTCAGCCATTCCAGCGAGTCTTTGCACGCGGAAGGACTTGAAGAGGGACTCAAAAACGCCCATTTGCGATCCTTTGCCAATTGAACGGCCATCCCGCCACCGTAGCCCTCGAAAAACAGGTTCTCGCTCCCTCCTGCACCGTGAAGGGCGATCACGACAGGAGTATCGGCGTTGACAGACTTAGGTAGCCACGCGCGAATCCGAGACCGACCTTGGACCACCAGGGGAAACTCTCCCGAGCCGGGACGATACTTGGGATCCTTCAACGACTTCTCTGCGAAATCCAAAAGTTCGTTGAGCCGGACGTCGCTCTCCGCCTTGCCCGCCAGCGCGCCGTCGATCAACGCGGCGATCGCTTTAGCGGTCGGGGACCCCGATTCCCGCAGCTTCTGCTGCCGGGCGTCCAAATCCCGAGGGGTCTCAAGGTCCAGCGTCGATGCAAAACCGGCGAGGTTTTCCTTCGCCTCCGTGAGAGAAAGGAACTTTCGATCCGCCTGATGATCGAGGCGAACGGAGCCAATGCGCGCCGGAAGAGTGTCGGGAGCGGGTGAGTAAGCGAACTCCAAGACAATCTGATCGCCAATTCGCCGTGGTGTGACCGCATCCTCGGCGGAGACGGGTCTTCCGCTGAGGGCACTCGTCGCTCGGTCGAGTGCCTGGCAAGCCTGCCCGTACGACCCGGAGAAGAAAGCGGTGACACTTTGCGTGACAAACGGAACGGCCTGTCGACGCTTCGCCGTTTCCTCCGTCTTTAGCCAAGCGAGTTCAACCCGCTTGAGGCGGATCCCAAGATCGTATCGATCCGCCTTTCGAATAGATTCGCCCGACTGTGCACCCGTCAGGAGCAAAACGGTGAGTAAGGAAGATGCCGCGATCATTGCTTGTTGGCTCGGTCCATGATGCCCTTAAGGTCGATCATGAATTGGTTGCCCCCTGCAACGGTTGGCATTCTCCCATCCCACTTGGTGATCCACTCTCGGGCGACAACCAACTCGCCTCCTGCCACTTTAAGCGCTTCCGCGTTCAGCTTCGCAGCTTCGGCTTCACCCCGGGCCTTCGCAACGGCGGTCTGTCGCTCAAGCTCGGCTTTGGCAAGAATGTACTTTTGCTTCTCGGCTTCTTGTTGGGCAACCTGTTTCGCTTCAATCGCCTTGTTGAACTCGGCCGAAAAGTCGAAGTTGGTGATGGAGAAACCGTTCGGTTCGACGATGAGGTTGTAAGCCGCCAGGCGTTCCGTCACTTCCTTTTCAATCTCGTTTTTCACTTGCGCGCGGCTTCGAATGAGGTCTTCCGCCGTGTATTTGGAGGTGACGACCTTGATGGATTCCTGAACCGTCGGGTCGATGATCCGGGCTTTGTACTCTTTACCAACGTTTTGATACAGCTTGCCAACGGCGGATCGGTCGACTCGGAAGTTCAGCGCGACCGTCGTCGTCACTACCTGAAGGTCGCGACTGGCGGCCGTACCCGTGCTCTCTTCTTTCTGGGTTCGAACTTCCAAGAGCTCAACCGAGTTCACGCCCGGGACGATCATGTGAATTCCTTCGTTAAGCTGGCCCTGAACCGCACCGAATCGCATCAGAACTGCTGAGTAACCTGCGGGAACGATCGTGACCGATCCCCAAATGACACCGCCGACCATCATCAACACACCGATCACCGTCATGGCCCAGCTTGCGGGTCGAAGGTCGGTCTGTTCCTTGGTTTGCTTGTGAAGGCCTCGCATCACAAAGCCCAGCACAAACACGATAATGCCAAGAGTCAGCAATCCCATGCAAATTGGTACGGTTGGCGAATGGGAAAGGGTGCAACCCCCTCGGTGAGTGGCTCGAAGCTAGGGTAAACCAGCCGACAAGATGCCCGCACGGCCCTTTGCTTGGCCCGAACCGTACCGCATGGCGGTATCGCTCACGTTCGACGACGGTCGCCCAACGCAACTCCCAATATTGGTGCCGTACCTGGCGCAGGAGCAGGTCAGGGCGAGCTTCTATATCCTCCCCAGAGTGGTGGCGGCGAATGCCGAAGGATGGCGAAAAGTGCTGGCGGCCGGCCATGAAATTGGCAATCACAGCCACACCCACCCGTGCAGTGGAAGTCATCGATGGAGCCGAAACAACGCTCTGGAGGACTACACCCTGGACCGGATTGCGCTGGACATCGACCAAGCATCGGATGCCTTGGAGAATCTTCTAGGAGAGCGTCCTCAAACCTATGCTTATCCCTGTTATGGAACCTTCGTCGGCATGGGGACCGGGCGCAAGTCTTACGTTCCCGTGGTCGCGGAAAGATTTGTTGCGGGTCGCTCTGGTTTAAGCGATATCGCCAACGATCCGTCGTTCTGCGATTTGCACTGCCTTCATTCGTACGAGCTGGACGATCGCACCCCGGAGAGCGCGGTGAGGCTGTTGGAAAACGCCTACCAAGACGGTCGGTGGGTCGTGTTCACGTCCCACGAGGTTGCTCCTGAGCCCGTCCCCGGCAAGGAGAGATACTCCACGACCTTGGCTGCTCTCGATGCGGTGGTCCAATGGTGTCGATCCAAACCCGATGTCTGGATCGACACGCTCGCCAACGTTGCGCGAGAGATTACAACTCCGTAACGTCGATTGAGAAGGTCACTCGTACTGCGTCCGAGCCATTGCCCGTAAGGGTAAAGGATCGCCCAGCCGCACCGCTGACCGCCCTCGAAAGGGTTTTGGTTGCGAGGTCTACGTTGACCCGGATGCTCTTGTGGTCAGCACTCGGGCTGGCATCGCAGTGGTCGTCGTCGCCGTAAAGATTGCCGTCCTCATCCCAAATCTCGATCCGTACCGAGGCCGTCTTGCCGGACACAACAACGCTGTGCGACCAGTTCAATGGGTTGACAACCTTCTTGTTGTCGATCGCATCAAAAATCTTCTGATCGGTGCGAACGGAAAGCTTGGCAAAGAAATCGGGATCACCCGCCGGATCGATGCCGTTTGAAACCGCCTCGACCTTCGTCACCTTCACCGTCACCCGGTAGGTCTTCGCCACGGGCTTCGGCGGCTCCTCATCGTGCGGAGCTACTTCTTGGTCTTTGAACACGCGAGCAAAAACCCCGTGCTTCTCCAGAATCATCTTCTCTGGGTTCACTTCCCACTGGCCTGATCCATCGAACTTTCGGATGAATCCGAGCATGGCGTTGTCCGGTATCGCCCCGGGGTTGGTAACGCCAAGGTCGCTGAGCAAACTGCGCACTCCCGCCGGGGAAAGCAGAATGAGTTTGCTCATCACGAGGGTGTTGTAGGCCGGGGCGAAATCGTTCGGGTCGAACTTATCGTCGCTCCCAGGCCTGATGGCTAGGTCCTCGTTGATCTGAGCGAGCGTGATCGATTCGCCCTTTATCTTCCCGTCAATCCGGGGTCGATTGGCCGCCGACATGACCCGATCGAAGTAATTCTCCGGCGCCCGAACAACGTCTACGAACTCCTCCCAAGTCTCATACTGACCTCCGGAGAACTTCTGGACGAGAAAGTCCATGGCGTCGTCTTTCAGAGCTTCGAGTTCCTCGTCTGGGAGCACTTTTAGCAAGAGCTCCTCCACCATGTCCTGCCACGCAGCGGCCCGACCCGCGGCGACGCCGATGGCGTCGGGGAGTCCGATCATCGAAAGAAGGTAGTCGTTCTTGTAGTCTCGAATGAGTTTGGCTAGCTCGTCCTTCTTCTTCTGATCATCGAGGTTGTTGTCGTCAAACAAAACCATCCGCCGAGCAATCTCATGGCTCAGCTTTGGCCAGGCCTCTAATCCTGCGTCAATATCTTTTCGCCACTCGACCAAGTAGGCGATGATCGGCGCCTTGACGGCGACCTTGGCATCATCCTTTCGACGCTCGTAATCGTCGATCTCACGGGAGATGTTGTCACGGACCTTCGAGAAGATGTACGGAACAGACTTGATCACTTCTTTGCCGCGATAGAGGCGTTGGGACAAGAAGGTGCCTGCTCGGGCATCGATCAGGGTCTTGTAAATAAAGTTTTCGATGCCCGCAATGGAAGTGACCGTGCTGGCAGGCTTGGGGCAGTGCTGCCCAATGTATCCCTCCAAAACAAGGTGCCGGACAAAGTTGGTCGACGTTGTGTTGAAGTCGCCGCCGGCATAGTAGTTCACAAACGAGTGACCGAACATGTCACCTGCTCCGTGGGTGAGGTACCCGGCGGCAAAGGCCCGAACCTTCGCTCGCTCGTCCGCCGAACCACGCCAATTCGAGGCTTGACGCCAAACGTGTTCGAGCCATGCGTTCGTCCCGCCTTCGGTGTTGAATGGGGCGTCGGTGTGGATGATCGCCTGGCCCGTGGCGATATCCGGATACGCGTCGGGCCCCATGGTTCCAGCGCGATAATGGGCCCGGTTGTCTTTGATGGCGGCGATTAAGTCTGCATCGACCGGATATCGCCTGATCACGGGTCCCCCTGCGGTGGGACGAGAGATCCCGGCGCCGATTTTGCCCACGGCGCCTGTCACCGATGGGATACGGCTCTTAAAGTCGACGTTCTTGAGTTTGGTGCGCGAGGAAGGGAAAATCGCGATCTCGATGAAGCCATCTTTCGCGTCCTCCACCGCCATATCGGCGAGCGAGGCATGCATGAACGGTTTCCAGGCAAAGCCCGGGACGGAAAGGCAGCACGCGGTTAAAGTCGCGGCGATCGTGAGAAATGTCTTTGGCTTCATTGCATTCGAATCTCAAGGGGGGTGGAGACGTTCCCGGACGAATCGACCAGAACCACCGTGTAGACGTAGGCCTTGCCGATGAGGGCGGATGTATCTAAGAAAGTCGAGCCGGTCACCTTCGCTCCGACAACGATTGCAGGCTGATTCGCGCCGGACGACCTTCGGATGACGGCGTAAGCAGTGCCTGCCGGAGCCGTCCAAGACACCGTGACGCCTGTTTCGCCGGCAACAGCCCGACCTGCCGTCGCTGGAGCGGTTGACTGCTTCACCGCGAAGGCTTTCACCGAGTTGGACGCGGGGGACTTCGTGCCTGCCGCCGTCTCTGCAACGGCGGTGTAGGTATGAACCTGTTTCGCAGTGCGACCCGCGTCGACGAAGGCGAGATCGGCTTCACCGGCGGGTACCGCTACCGTTCCTGCTGGAGCGCCGTCTCTCAGAATGGTGATCCGAGCCACGCCGTCTTCCGATGCAGGTCGGGCGATCGAAAGCTGAATTTCGCCGTCTCCTTTAGGGGCAGCCGAAAGAATGAAAGGCGCTGAGGGTGCCACCGTTGCCGGAAGGGTCGTGGGCAGTTGCGCGGGCGTACCCGCAATGCCCCAACGCGAGATCGGCGTCACCAAGTAGACGACCTCGCGTTGCTTTCCGCGCGGAATGGTATCGACAAAAGTGGTTTTGTCCTTCACAGTGCCAAGGTCCACGGTTGGACCATTGGTTGCTTTGCGTTGGACCTTGTAGACAACCTCTTTCAAATTGACGGCATTCCACGTGAGGGTGAGCGATCCGCCGGCGTCGACCGGAGGAATCGATAGGCGATCTCGGTTGACGGCAAGGGGGAGCGGTTTGATCCCCGTCGAGGGCTTGCTTTGCGGGGTCCGCGTCTTTGCCTTGGAAGTCTTGACCAAGTTCCCTTTCAGCGAGGAGAACTGGATCGGCCGCGGAGGCGTCGGAGAGAATCGCCCCGCGAGTCCGGCGGGCGAGGGCGGAGCAATGTCCGATGGAAGTTGAACATCGCCAATGGGGGTCGCTTCCGACTCCAGCCCGTTCTCGGCGTACATCGCGGTGATGAAGTAGCTGAACTTTCGATCCGCAGTCACCTGCAAGTCTGGGGTTCGCAGGGGCGGGCGTACCTGCCATCGCGCCTTGAACATGGCGATTCGCTTTGCCTTAGCCAAGCGCAGACTCTTCAGTGCGGCTTCCGCTTTCGCTTTTCCGGCGGGATTGGTCGAGGCTCGGACAACACCTTCCAGTTCAACGATCGCATTGTCTATTTCGGCAAAGTAGTCGTCTCCGTAAACCGCTAAGATCGCCGCGTTCAGTTGCTCTGAAGTACCGACCTCCATCGGCACGCCCGCAAGTGGGGTTGGCGAGATCGACACGGGCTCCTGGCCTGGCTGGTCGAGGTCTCGGCGGTAGATCTTGTATCGCACCGATAGACCTGATTCCGGATTCGATGCCTCCCACGCGAGGCTCACGGTGGCGCGAGCAAAGTTCATCGGCGGCGGTGCGACAATTTTTCCCCCTTGCAGCTGTGGTCGGAGCGCAGCGGCTCGAACTGAAGAAACTGCTCGACCGGTTTTGGGAGGGTCCGGGCGACGCCAATCATCGATGGATGCGACCAGTGGCAGGGATGCCACGGATCGCCCAAACCCATCCACCAGGGTCACCACATACTGGTAGGTACCCGGGGAGGAGAGGCTGTCGGTAAAGAACGCCACGGGTTCCTCGGACGTGTCGAGGATCAAGATCGGCTTTGGCGTTAAGTTCACCGGGCCCGATTGTCCGCCACCGGAACGCGAGACTCGATAAGAAACCGCTCCAACCGTTTTTTCAAACGCGGCGGGGACTCGGTCCCATCGGAGAAAGACTTGCTCCTCATCCTGAGCGAACGTGAGTCCGGTCGGAGCCGCCGGGGCCTGATCAGCGCCAACCGTGAATGTGGCTATCACGCCAACCGGGTCTTTGGATTCCGTTCCGTTGGCGGCAACTTCGTAAAGCTCGTACCGCACGGTCTCCCCTGCTTGAACCGAAGGATCGGTCGCCCCAAGTCCGATTGTTTCAGCGGCGCGTGGATCGACCAGGGACGCAAGAGTGAGCTCTTGCCTCGCTCGGATGATCGAGAGGCTTGAAGCATCGAGCCCTGCAGTCGTGGGTCGAAAAGCCGCACCGATTGATTTCGGGCCTCTGAGAGCGGCTTGAAGCGCCTTTTGCTTTTCTTGCAACGGAGCGACCTTGTCACCGGAAAACTTTGGACCGCGAAGCTTGCGAATCTCCGAGCTTAAGGTCTTGAGGGTCTGAAACCGGTTCGCCTGGCTAGCTCCTCGGGTGGGGTCTAGGGACAACTTAGGCAGACCTGCTTTGTTCACGGACGCCAGGGAAGTGAGTTTGCGCCCCTTGAACTTTGCCCCAAGGAGGTTATCGACAACCGTGTCGTTAGCCGGAGTAATCGCCCTCACGAGTCGTTTGGTCGTCCCCCGAACGGCGTAAAGCTTGAAACCACCCTCCGGAATCCAGCTTTCCGGCAACTGCCAGCGCAGTCGCACCTCGGGCTTACCGTTCACGGTAGCCGTGGCCGCTCGAACAATTACTTTGGAAACCGACAAATTGGCTTGCAAAGTCGGCCTTTGAGCCCCAGCAGGTGGACGCTGAAGTTGGGGAAAGCCGTATCCCGTTCCGGTGAGCCCCGATCCGATGAGCAGAATGCCAAGGGCGCAAATGGCCGATCGTCTGTGAAGAGTGTTTCTAGTCATCGATTGCCCTGCCTACTTCTTGGTCGGGAGCACCAGCTCAATTCCCGTTTCGCCCTCAAACACTCCGGCTCGACCCTTGAGCGTTCCAACCAACCGAAGCCGATCTCGGTTTAGGTTGGCATCCAGGGATGCCTCTCCATAAGCGGTGAAGAAGCCAAAGTCGGCCTCTCCCCAAAGAGTCAGCGTGCCATCGGCTGTGAGGTTTGCGGTGCCGAGTCCTCGAAAATCAAGTTCGCCGTTGAGCCCGCCGCCGATGCGAATGCCCGATGCTTCGATGACCGCACGCGCGTCGAACTCCATCGCGCCGGAAGTTGACATTCGATTCCTGTTGGAGAGGTCGAAGACGAGTTCCATTCCCAGCGAGGCGCTGATCTCTGCGAATTCACCCGCCACCTGAGCAAACCGAACTCGCAGTGGCTTCTGTCCCGCTTTAGTCCATCCTAAGCGGAAATAAGCTTCTCGCGGAGCAATCTTCAGCTCGGCTTCGCCCGTCACCTCCAGGAGGCTAAAGTTTCTTGCAGGCAAGAAGAACTCGGCGTCGGCGCCGATTCGGAACGATGAATTGCGCGTGTCGATGGTCATCGAGGCGCGAGCAATTCGGTCCAATTGCTCCCACTCGTCAAGGTCGATGTAGCGAGCCCCTTCAACATCCAGGAAGGCCATTCGGGCGGTGAGGTCGACGACGATCGGGTTGACGTTGATCGTAAGAGCGGTATCGGCCCACCAAATCCGACCGGGCGCGGCGACGACCGGATCAGCGAGAAGGACTCCGATCTGCATGAGCAGCGAGCCCTCCGTGAAGACAAGTTCGTTGGAAGGGTCGGTGATCCTGCCATTCGCGGATGGAGCAATCGCAACGTTGTAGCCCAATCCGCCCGCGAATCCATTCACCGTAAAGATGGGAATGGGAGACGGCGCAGCAGGGACGCTCACCAGAATGGGTGGCGTTTCCACGGACCCACCGATGAACCAAGCTCCCTTTTCCGGGGCGATCAGGAACTTCACCCCAATGCCCCCTGCCATGTCTCCGAGGGCGGTCAGCTTAAGATCGGCGTCGCCATAGAGCGTATCGCCGAAGCCCGGAAGCTTCTCTCGGAACAGTGATCCCGATACGGATCCGATGGATGGGATCTCAAGCTCAAGCTCAATTCCGCCCAGCTCGAAGAAAGGATTTCCGTCTCTGGTTCCAACCTTGAACCCTTCAAAGTCGAGACCGCCTGAAGCCGGGAGCCCGTCTAACGCTTTCGCTAACCGAGCGCCACCCGCAAAGTCGATCGAAGTGATCTTGTTATTGGCCGAGGTGAAACCGACCTGCCGGACCTCGACGAGGAACGCTTTGAAATCGAGCTCTACGGGGTCGGCAAATGTCACCCAGCCCGACTCGGGCAAGAAGACTTTGCCATCTGAACCCACCGCAAAATCTTCGACCCCAAACTTGATCCGACCCAACTCGACGGGCATCCCCGCCGAGGTCTGAGCCTGCACGAACGAGGCATCGAAGCCGAGTTCGCCACTCAGAACGAGCTTGGAATTGGTAAGTGTCCCTTTCAGCTTGGTAAGGGATGCTCCCAACTCCTTGAAATCGATTTTGTCGGCGGTCGCTCGAATCAGATACTTCCCATCGACACCGAACGAGACTTTCGCACCGACCTTGCCAATGGTTGGAACCTGGAAATCGCCCGCAAACTCTCCCCGGCTCAACTGAGAATTGACGAAGGCGAGGGCTCCTCGTCCGGATTCCATCTTGAATCCGTCGAGCGTGATGTTGGTGAGGGTTAGCCCAACCTCGCCCGAGAGCCCGAGTCCATCGATGAACAAGTCCTTTACGTCAACCTTCGGCTTCTCTGCCGCAACAGGCAGCTTGCAGCTTCCTGTGGTGATCCAGAGACCTTGCCATGCCGGATTGACCGCCCGTCCCTGAGGTTGAGCGGGTGCCTTAGTGGATGAAAGATCGAGAACCGCTCGATCCACTTCAATCTCGAGTTCCGAGAGGAAACACGAGAACTTCTCGCGAATCTCTGCGAGGGCGCCTCGGTCGAAATCCAAACCGACGTTTGGCAACTTAAGAGGGTCGCCCTGTCGGTTAGAGGCAACCTCCTTTGGAAATTGAATATCGGCCGAAAACTGCGAAAATCGGGGCATTCCGCCGCTGTAAGCAACCTTTCCGCCTTTGACCGTAATCTCGAATCCTGCTAGCTCTGGCAGGGTGAGTTTTCCGTTCGTCTCCACGGAAACTTCGGAAAAGTCGGCATTGCCCTCCTGGTCGACGGTCAGATCGTTCACCTGACAGCGAACTGGAAGGGCAGGTTCGGCCGGGAGCCCGGGGAGAGCAACGTTAACGGTGGTTCTGGGGAACCCGAGTTTCCATTTCGCCGGGTTCGTTCCTTGCCAACTCAGGGAATAGTCCGCGCTCTGCGTTTGAATCCTGAGACCTGGAACGCCCAGTCCTTCCCTTGCAACAACGTTGTTGAATCGAATGCCTTTAAGCGTTAGGCTTCCCGCATTCGTGTTCACCCCACCTGAAAAGGAGTCAACTTCGGCCGTGACGGGTTGGCCGTTGTCGGAACGAAAAGGGAATCGGAGTTCGCCCTTGCCTTGCGATTTCAGTTCGCCCGAGGCGAGGATATCGGTTTGCCCACTCGGTATGCGGAGCTTCACTCCACCCGGCAAGTCGTAAGTGATGGGCTTATCCGCCGGGAGTCCGATCCCAATCAACTTGCCATTCGAATCGGTCAGGAGATTGGTGAAGGTCACCCCGGGCTTTGGAATGGCGACGCCACTGACGATGAGGACCATCTCGCCGGATCCGGCTGCAGGTTTACTGATGTCGGGAAGAGTGTCGGCCGTGTAGGTGATCGAACGAATCTCTATGACCCCTGGAACCAAGGCTATGGTTGTGGGTCTTTGCGCGGCGGCCACCGACGGCAAGGCGCAGAGGGCACCTCCGGCAAACACAAACAGCAAGCCAAATCGAGTCGACATATCTCCCCGCAACCATGCGAGGGTAGTCCATTTAGGGTTTAGTGTCAATCATTTGTGACTCGGCGAGTCACGGTGTTTGGTTCGCCAGGCGAACAACATCGCCCCGCTCGAACCCGGCGCCTTCAGTGACGACAGCGACGGAAAAGGCCTCGTTGACTTCCACGATCTTGATCTTGCCAACGGCTGCCCCTTCGGTACGACCAAGAACAGCCTCTGTTTCTGGATCGGTGATCACGGTGCCCGGCTTACGCACCACCATCACATCGCCGACCGAAAGACCGGAGTTCTTTCCGGCGTTTACATAGACACGTTGAACATCGCCTTCCGTTGTAACGGTCGCAACTCGTCCTTCCCAGATCACCTTCTCCGCTCGAAGTGCGATCTTCTTGACGGCGTCGCGAAGCGCCGACCGGACGGCTCCACCAAGGGGCCCGTTATCGAACGAAGCGGTTCCGAATTTCAGCTCGTCTTTGGCGAGCGTGAGGTTTTGTCGGGTGGAAGTGGCTTTGCCTTCGGCGCGGACCGAATCCAGGACAATCCCGGTTTCCACTTCGATCATGCGCAAGTCGAGTCCCACGATCGCCTCGACGGAAGTCTTCGAAAACTGCGCGTTTTCCCCGATCACCCCATCGACGCCCGCACCTGATCGCCGCATTTTCAACTCGGTGATCGCCCCCCGAATCACAATTTGCGCTCCTGCGAGGCGCTGCGTTTTGCCGGCATTCGCGGCTTCCGTGGTGGTGTCGGCTAGATTGAGCCTTTCAAGAACCACAAACCGCTCCGACTCGATCAGCGCGGTCATCAGCATCTCGGTGAGTCCGGTGCCGAACTCGGTTGGCTGATCCAGATCGAGAGTTACGACCGTTGTTGTCCCGCTCGGCGT
>CAYYJX010000056.1:15401-19716 GCA_964471545.1 uncultured Fimbriimonas sp.
GCCGCACCGGACGCCGAGGTGGTAGCGGAGCACCCCGGCGTTGGGGCCGACGTGGCGACGCCGTTCACTTTGACTTCGATGCCCGAGACGATCACTCGCTTTCGGGCGCCTTTGAACGCGGGCAATCCCAAGTTGCCGACCTTCAGCTCCGGTTTCGCCTTCGCTTCTTTGGTTTGGGCTGCCCCGTCTTGCAAGAGGGGAGAACTCCCGCCGGTAATCGCCAGGGCAACGAGTAGAGAAACAGAGTTCAACATGGTCTAGTACCGATACTCGAATCCTAGGTAGCCCGTCGTTGCCGCCGGATAACCCTCATAGAATCGGGCTTTCGTGAGATTGTAGAGGCCGAACGAAAGAAGCGTGGAAGCGGAAAACTTGTGTCTCCCGAATAGGTGAATCCCCAACGCCCCTGGCGCATCGCCCACGTATGTAACGAGTTCGCCGGAGGTTTGGGTTCGGCTAAATGCTCGAGGGCGTGCCCCAACGTAGTTGATGGATGCGGTTAGAACTGTGTCGCCTGGGGACCAGTCGAATTCAGCTGCCGCTTGGAAAAGGGGGAAGTTTGGAAGACGATTCTGGGTGACGCCTACCTGAGTGGGAAAGTCGTCGAGAGAGAAGACCGGTGTATTCGGTCCCCCTTTCGTGCTCTGAAAGGCGAACTTCACTCGCGCGCCTAAATCGGTGGCGACGTTCCATTCGGCGTCTTGCTCAATGCCAATCGCCTCGCCGTTCTGGATTGGAGTGAGGCGCAAGGCTGTCGCAGCCCGTGGATCCGCTCCCTGCAAAAGGGCCGACCGAAGCGAGCGATGAAAGATCGTTGTTTTGCCTCGAACACGTTGCCCTTCGATGGTTTGGAACGATAGGGTCGTATCCACCAATTGGGTATCGCGAGATTGCACCAACGGGTCCACGTTGAAATCTTGGGGTTGTCGATCGTGGCGATCGATCCCATTCTCGACGGGAAGCGGCGCAAGGAAAGCGTTCGGCAACAAGTCGTTTCCGGGGTTGTTGAACCGTGGACGGATCCCGAATCGGATCGGCTTACGCGTGCCGAACTGCAAATCGACCACCGGTTGCACCTGCGTGCCCGTACTCAAACCGCCTGCGAGGGCGCCAATCGTGCCGCTTCCCGCCTTGCCGATGCTGAACTCTCTTGCGACGTAAGCACTCCAAAGTCGAGTCGTGCCGAACCCAAGAACGGTTTCACCTGGATCAAATGAGTTCACTCCTGATCCGGAACGGTTGAGTTGGACCGACGACCCACCCACCAACCACCTTCGTTTGGAGCCGTCTTCCCACTGCCAGCGCGCCTCAACATTGATCTGGCGATCGGCAAGGCTGTTGTCCCAAGCGGCCGTGGCATTCGGACGGTTGAGCATTTCGGCGTTCCGGTACTTCACCAGCAAGCCGAGTTCCGATCGACCGAGCTCGAAATTCTTGGCGTACATCCCAAGGTTCGTGTAAAGCCGAAATCGGGCAGTGGGCTCAGGGTTGACGCCCGCAATCGCCTGAGAAGCGCCCGGTCTGCCTCCCGCATTCTCACGGTAGTCCCAGTAGACCGCTCCGAGATCACCCGCGTAAACACCTTCAAAGAAGTTCCGCCACTGATAGGCTTCCGCACGATTCTCCACCCGGATCCGATCGGTGAGCGCGTTGAAGCGGAAAATCGAACCGTCTTGAGTCGCCGCGGTGTGGCTCAGTTTTGAGTGGACCGATCCTACGCCGCCTCCAAACCCATAGCCGGCGCCCGTTGTCGATTGAAACCGGCTTTCACCGACCACCGAGGGTCCGGCCAGAAGTGCTTTCGCCAATGCGCGTTCCGATTCTCGAGATCGCCCAAGGGTCTGCTCTAGTTTTGCCCGAAGGACGAGCGCGGACGGGAAGTCCGGACTCTGGCGTTCCGCTTGATCGAGGAGGTCACGGCACTGGTCGAACTTCCGGTCGAGCAGGGCGGCTTCGGCTCGAGCGACTAGAACGCGAGGCGATTCGAGCCCAAGCCTTTGGAGTTCCTTGGCGTTGCTGACCACTTGCGCGAATCGGTCAAGAGCGCTTCCCGCAAGAAGGCCGTTAATCCACGGCTCGGGTCGATCACCCAGCAAAACAGCGGCTTGATCGAGGTCGGCGAGCGCTTTCTCCGGTTGCCCGATCATCAGATACGCCGCGGACCTATTCAGGAGAGCTGCGCCTTTGCCGGATTCGGCCAGGGTTGCGAACTTGAGAGCGTTGAGTTTGCGCATCACCGACCGATCTTCAGCGACGGCACGGAGCGGTTCGGCTTTCGAACCAAGTTTCGCAAGGATGGAATCGTAAATCTGCAGCGCTTCGCGGGGGTTCCCTGATGCAAGTGCTCTGAGAGCGGCTTCCTGTCGTTCGAGGAGGTTCTCGTCTTGGACGAACGATGAGACCTCAGTACTCTCGGCTTCCTCCGTTTGGGGCAAAAGTTGGGCAAAGGCAGTGGTCGAACTGAACAGGACGACTCCCGCAGAGACAAAAAGCCCGCGTCGGAGATGGTTGGAGTGCACGGCATAGGATAGAAGCCGATGGAACGACATGTCAAACCAACCGGGGCGATCGGAGAGATGCACCCAAGAAGATAAAATAGGAAGTGCCCAGATATCGCGTATGCAAATCCTTTACCGTGGAGAGCGGTCACATGCTTTCCAAGCACCCGGGAAGATGTCGATATCCCCACGGGCACACCCGCAGAATCGAGGTCGTCGTCTCTTCAGAATCTCTGGATGCCAACGAGATGGTGATGGACTTCAAGGCATTGAAGCTAGCCGTTGCCGATCACATTGAGCGATACGACCACGCGATGGCGGTCAACTCCAACGACCCCCTTCTTCCGGAGATGAAGCGCGTGCACCCCGGGAGCGTCATCGAGTTCCAAGACCAAGATCCCACCACCGAGATCATGGCGAAAGAGCTTTACGACTATGTCTCCGAAGTTCTCATGAACGGATGGTCGGGCTCTGCGAAAGACGGTGTGCCGTACAAGATTGAACCAGGACTGGTTCATTTAGACCGCATTCGGGTTTGGGAAACTCCCACCTCTTGGGCCGAATACGGCGACTAATGCCGTAGTCCAAGGCGATGAACTCTCTTTCGAGCGAGATCTGTACTTCACTTGCATGAAAGCCCTCGCACTCCTCGCAGCAACGTTCTTCACAACGTTTCCTCAGAATGGTGTTGTTTCGGAAGAGCCGTTCCGGTTTGTTACCTTTACGCCGACCCTTCGGGAGATTGAGGAGTTCCTCGGTAAGGAGGCTGCAAGGTTAACCGTAGATGGACAATTCTTGACTTTCATGGCGAGGTCAAAAGCTCCGCAACTTTTCCTTACAGGTGGCATTCAAGTACCTTTAAAGAAAGTCGCCGACTCTGAAGTGTTCGTCGTGAGGCTCGAAAGATCGAACTGGGACGAAGCAATCGTTTCGTGGGCGCCCTTTGATCCACAAAACCCAAAAGTAGACAAGATGAGCGTTTGGCGAGGGTCGAGGGCCCCTCTCCTGCCCGAGGTTTCGTTAGCTCCGACTCGCATTTTTCGCCACGAGATGGAAAGTGTCCACCTCGGTGAGAAGCGAACGATTCACGTCT
The DNA here is from genome assembly GCA_964471545.1 of uncultured Fimbriimonas sp. Lineage (GTDB taxonomy): Bacteria > Armatimonadota > Fimbriimonadia > Fimbriimonadales > Fimbriimonadaceae > Fimbriimonas. Next base: position 18,993 of record CAYYJX010000056.1, read on the forward strand.
ACATTCCCAAGAAGAGCGCGTCATCTCTTCCCGTCATTTTTATGGCAGACGGTCAGGCAACCGATTCGTATGCCCAGATTTTGGAATCGATGATCGAATCCGGAACTTGTCGTCCAATCGCATTAGTCGGGCTCGAAAATGGTGGATACCGAGGTTCAGCAGAGGCCGAGTTTGATCCAAAACTGGACTTTCGAGCAAAAGAGTATGTTGAATCGGAAGACCCTGTTCGCTTCAAGCAACACGCTGCGTGGGTCGTCAACGAAGTGCTCCCATGGGTGCGGAAGACGTATTCCTTGTCCTCGAAAAGGTCGGATACCGGATTATTTGGGTTTTCAAATGGAGGGGCTTGGGCCGCAGCCATGGGTATTCGTTACGGCGATCAATTTGGATTTGCCTTACCGTTCTCGGTAGGCGCACCTCCGTCGGTAAAGTTAGCCTCGTCTATCAAGACTAGCTTCTATTTTGTGGCGGGCGAGTTGGAGAGCGGTTTTCTCGACGCCTCGCCCGTTTGAACCCGCCAGAGCGCCGAGTACAGACCCGGCTGGACGGTGAGTTCCTCGTGCGTTCCCGCCTCGATGATCTTGCCTGCTTCCAAAACCCAAATGCGATCTGCGTCACGGATCGTGGAGAGTCGGTGAGCGATCATGAGCGTCGTTCGACCCTTGGTCACTTGAGCGAGCGAGCGCTGAATTGCCGCCTCGGTTTCGTTGTCGTCCGCTGAGGT
>CAYYJX010000057.1:0-19425 GCA_964471545.1 uncultured Fimbriimonas sp.
CTGCATCGACTGGAACGCAGTCAATGCTCGATTGAAGAAAGCGACCGGCAAGTAATCGGTCTATTCAAGATGGACACCCCCGGGTTCCAGTGGGAACGCGGGGGTGTCTTTTGTTTCGACTATAGACCTAGAAACGTCCGTTCGATCTAAGAAAACCCGTGGCTGTCATAATCTCTTAGTGACTACCCCAGATTCTTTGACCTCGGCCACCGCATTCCCCGGACCCAAATCGGCGGCGATGCTGGAAGAGATGGGGCGGTACGTGATTGCCGAGCCGTACTCCTTCGCGCTCGACCTGGAAAAGGGTCATGGCATGTACCTGGTCACCGTAGATGGGCAGGAGATTTTCGACTGGGCGGGCTATTACGGCTCGAAGCTCATTGGTCACAACCACCCAGGGCTGTACGAACCCGACTACGTTCGGCGACTCGTCGTAGCGGCGAACAACAAGATTGCCAATCCCGACTTTCTCACCCCAGAGTGCCTGGCTTACTACCGACTTCTGCGCGAAAACGCGCCTCTTTCCATGCGATCAGACTCGCTTGAGGTGTACGCGGTGAACAGTGGTGCAGAAGCGGTGGAGAACATGCTCAAGTACCTCATCGCCAAGTTCAACCAGAAGTGCTTGAAGAAGGGAAGAATTCCCGGCAATCGACGATTTGTTTACTTCGACCGAGCCTTTCACGGTCGAACCGTCTTTGCGCTCCAGGTGACTCAAACGATGGATCCGGTCGCGACCAAGGACTTCGTCGGCCTCACCTCTGGCGGCAACATCAAGTTGCCTTTCCCGTCTTACGACAGCCGAAACACCCGTGAGCAGAACCTCGCGAACGAGACTCGCTCGCTAGAACAGTTGGAATCCGTGCTCGAGCACATGTCGGAGGAAATCGTTGGAATTGTTGTCGAGCCGATCCAAGGTGCGGGCGGTCACCGAGTGGCTCTCCCCGAATTTTTCCAAGGCCTTTCGCGTCTTGCCAACAAGTACGACGTGATGCTGGGCTTCGACGAGGTGCAAACCGGGCTGGGAGCGACGGGCAAGATGTGGGCGATCGATCACTTCGACCTTCCTCATGCGCCCATGGCGGTTGCTACGGGCAAGAAGTGGGGTAACGGTGCGGTGCTAATGTACGAGCCGCTGGACGATGTTGGAGTCCTAGACTCCACATGGGGCGGGACCCTTGCCGATATGGTGCGCGTGACGCGCGAGTTCGAGATCATGGAGCAAGAGGGTCTCGTCGAGCAGGCAGCGGTGAACGGTCGACGGCTGGCGGAAGGGCTGGAAGCGGTGGCTGCCAAGTTTGGAGATCTGATGGGCAACGTTCGAGGTCTCGGCTTGTACCAGGGCTTTTCGCTTGACTCCGGCGATCGGAAACGGGCGCTCATTCAAGACGCCCTGCAAAACGAGTCGATGCTGCTCCTCGGCGCAGGGAACCGATCGATCCGAACTCGCCCGAACCTTTCCGTCACCGCAGAAGAGATCGACCTGTTTTTGGAGAAGCTGGAGCGGTCGTTGCGGCGGGTTTCCGTCTAGCAATCGGCGTTGCTACGGTGAATTTGGATCGGGTGACGGCTATTTGCGGATTTGCCAAATCTTGTACTGACCGGATGCATGCAGGAGCCCAAACATATAGAGCATTCCGTCGTAATATCGCCACTGTCCGGAAGGGATGGGTAAATCCCACAGCTCTCTCACAAATCGCTGGCTCGCTGATGTGGTGGTGCTGATTCCCGCCGCCGCATTCATGGCGATCAGCCCTCCCGACTTGTAGGTTGCCCTCGGCTGACCGTCGACCGTGTAGAGACTCACGTAATCCGGCTTCTGAGCGTTGAAGAAGTTCAGCAGGCGGTTGTTCTGCTCCACCTGCCAGGAATCGGTGCCGAACCACTGGTAATCCATGGCGATGTTTCCAGCGACGCGGAAGGCATCGTGCTGAAAGTTGAACGCGGTACTGTTCGGATCCCAAGGGGCGCCCATCGGAACTCCCTGAAAACTGGAGTAGTCGGATGCGAGTCCGGTGGTTGGGTGGCAGTGCCTGCGGAAGTAGGCGCGGCTGGCGCGTGCGCACTCGGCCCAAAACGGCTTATCCTTTGCCGCCCACCGAGCCCAGAGTTCATAGAACGCAGGCAAGTGGTAGGAGGCGTCGGTGAACGTCGCAGCCGTCCCATACGGCACAAAAACCACCTGTTTCTCAGCATGGTTGAACATGTTGGTGGCTCCATCCACCACTCCGCCGTTGATGGATTCCTTGTTCACCATTTGGTCCAGGATCTGGTCGGCCTCTTTTCGATAGTCCAGAATCCCTTTTCCGCTCCCCCACCGAGCGTGAGCAAAGAAGAGCGCCATCGCAAAATACTCTTCTCCATCGGAAGCGGGCGTCTTTGCGATTTGGGTGCCATCAGGTCTGCACTGCCACGCAAAGTAGCCCTTCCAAGGACCAGATTGATGCTGCATGTACGTTTTGGACCACTTCCAGAGGCGATCAAACTCAGCCTTCTTGTTGTACTGGACCGAGATCATCATGCCGTAGGACATGCCTTCGCTCCGGATATCGTTGTTGCCAATATCCTTGATGTACGCCATGTCCTTTCCGACCGGGAAGTACACGCGTTGCGAAGAATCGTTGCCATAGAACAGCTGGTTCCAAGCAGCCTCCAGCTTCTGGACAATTTGAGTGTCCGTTTTGCCGATCTCACGGAACAGGTTGCGATACTTACCCGTGGTGAATGAACGGGCACTCTGACCTGGGGGCGCGGCAGACTCCAGTGGGATCGAAAAGGACTTCGAGTTATTCCGTCCTAGTTGGCCAGGAAGGCCGGTCGCAAGGGCAGAGATGGCAAGAATCGGAAGAAACGTCATTGTTTACCTACGGGTTGAGGGGATCAAATTCCAGAAAGTCGACCGCGGCGCGGTCCATCGAGGTTCCGAAAGCGCGCAACTCGATGCGGGATTCGTTGGTCAGAAAAACATGAGAGATCGTTCGGCGAGTCTTGGTGTGCGCATCTCGCTTTGAACTTGGAAAACGTCCTGTGTTCGACCACGAATCGACCATGACCTCATCAATAATCAGCTCGTAGCGAGCGCCTCCTGGAGCGGGGTCGAAGTGCCATATATGAAGGGTATAGGATCCCGTGGGTTCTGACCAAGGGAATACCAGCGAGCCCTTTCCGTTGATGAGCACTGCCGCCTTACCGGAATGGGAAGTTTCCCACGGTTCCACGGCAATCAACTCGTACCCAGCCCCTCCGCCAACCGCTCTCTCAGCCGAAATGCGGTTTGGCTCGTGAAAGACCCGGTCGCGCTCGTCGGGAATCTCGGAAAGCGTGGAAAACCACCTGCAAATGGAATCTCTCCACACCAAGGCGTGACCCGCCTGATACTGGAACCGCTCGAGCATCGCCCAGAAGCGCTCCTCATCAATCAGCGGTCGGAGGGCCGCCCACCGGGGCACCCAACTCGCGGCACGCTCGGCTCCGTCGTAGTGGCAATCGTAGATATGTTGGATAACCGCTTTCCCCGATTTGAGGCGGTGCGTGTAGGGAACGTGGTGGAAGAAGAGCAGCAACTCCTCCGGGCATGTCTCAAGCGACTCGTAGACGTCGGAGGGATACTGACCCGCCATTCCGGTTCCGGTTGCCGAAGTTCGGTCCATTCCGGTTCCGTGTCGATCACTCCGGTGCCACTGCCCCCAACCGTTGTGCTCACTGGAGACGGGAGAAGGTCCGTAGTGGATATGAATAATGTCCGTCAGTCCGCCGATCCCCAGATTCCCGGTGTAGTCCTCGTAGGTCGGCCAAGTTTCCATGAGGATATCGGCAATTTCGGTAGACGCGGGTCTTCCGAAGGTGAGGGTCGCCCAATCCTTGGCGGTGCTCCGAGCGTCTAGCTTAGGGTTCCAAGCGAACTTGCCGAACCCGTACAGGTTTGCCTGAGCCAGATCGTTCGCCAGCCAGTTTTCCGATCGACCCACCCCGCAGACGGCGACAAAGCCCGTCTTTTGAATCTTCTCAAGTGCGATGGGATCGTTCACCTGCGCTTGCCACCACGGGACCTCGTAAACGGTGTGGTGTTGCTGTCCCAAATACTCTTGGGTGATCATCACCTCGCAGGCGGTCGGTGTATTGGGCAATCTTAAAAATGAAGGGGAGATCGGTTCGCGGACCTGAAAGTCGATGGGGCCGTTCTTGATTTGAAGAACGGCATTGGGCTCGAACTTGCCGTCGAGCGGCAGAAAGTTGTCTAGTTGAGCCCGGGCGCGATCGAGTTTGCGATCTCGCCAGTCCATCTTGTGATCGTAAACAAAGCCGCGATAGAACACGGTGCCGTTGAAAGGGGCGAGAGCTCTGGCGAGCATGTTGGCGGCGTCGGCGTGGGTTCTACCTGCTGCAGAAGGCCCCGCTTCTCCTTCGCTGTCCGCCTTGATCACTATCCCGGCAAGGTCGGGGATATGTTCGTAGATCAGGGCGATTCGCTTGTTCCACCACTCTTGAACTTCGGGCTTGAGCGGATCGTAAGTGTCCAATCCGTCGATCTTCGGAGAATCGAACCGCACCGCAAGAAGGGTGCGAACAAAGAACGGTCGCAGCGTATCTGCGAGCCGCGCTACCTCGGGCAGGGCTTCCGGAGAGATGACCCACGGGTGTGCGTTTACATTGTTGAGGCAACACCCATTGATGCCGATGGATGCGAGAAGTCTCCCGTAGTCGGCGACCCGTTCCAAATCCTCTGTCACGGCCATGCCCTCAAAGAAAATGGATCTTCCGGCATAACCGCGCTCAATTGTCCCGTCGGGGTTATCCCAGTGGTTGAGGTACCGCCGATGGGTGAAGGGCGTTTCCACTTTGCTCCGAGCTTCTCCACGAGCAAGGTCTTGAAGGTACTGGAACACTCCGTAGAGCGTGCCCGCCGCCGTATTGCCCGATATCCAAATGGTCCCTTCGGTGACCTGGATTTCAAAAGCGTCGTCATGACTAAGGGCTTGAAACCCGAACTGCTCGCGGGTTCCCACCCGAAGTTGTGCTTCGAGAAGGGCGACCCGTGCGGGTGCCTTTCCGGCAAGGCGGTCCAGGGCAAACGGTATCTCGATTGAGGCTGCTGGATGACCGGGAGCAACATAGAATCGCTCTGGAACGGTCGTTGGGTCGACAATGGCGTAGCGAAGCCAGGCGCTATAGCCTGGCGACGCAAATCGAGATTCGGAAGAACCAATCATGCTTTCCGCGCCTAAGCCTTTGCTAAGGAGTCGGAACCCGACAGCGCCTCGGTGATTTGGTTGAGATTCATCCCGTTTTGAAGGAGCCAGAGCGAGGACGTAACGCCTCTTGGGTAGTAGCGGCTTCCGACCGCTTTCCCTTCCAGCATCTGGTCACTCCATGCGAAGTACACGTTCTCCGGATCCAACAGCCAGCCCACGTGAGCTGCATCCGCCTGGGCATCTGGCTCCATTCCCAGAATCTTCTCGGCGATGAACTGGCAAAGATAGATCTTGCTCAGCCAACTGTTGCGACTTGTCGAGCTGAGTCTCCACCCACCGTCTTTGAATCGACAAATGCCTGTATCCAAGACGATCTGGAGGTGTCGCTTAAGAGCGGAAACCAGGTCGTCGGCATCAAGATTTAGACCCGCAAGAATTGGATAGACCAGGCCCTCGATTGCGGGGATGATCCGGGCTTCGACGCCTTCTCCGATAACCGCCGGCAGTAATCCTACTTCGTTCGCAGAGCGAACGATAGTTTGCGCGGCTAAGGAGGCTGCATGGTCGGCTTCTGATGCTGCCTGCGAGTCTCCTAGATGGCGCAAAGCATCGGCTAAGATCCGGTAAGTTGCCCATCCCTTCACGCCGAGGTAGAGGTTGTTACGTGCTTGACCGAGAGAGGCATCTAGGCTATCGTAGGTGGTGATTTCCGCCCCGCCTTTGCAGCGGGATCCGTCCGAGCCGACGAGTCCATTGCGCTGCGCTGGGTCGTGGTGATCGCGATTCTGCAGGCTGCGGAGCGCTCGAACAAAAACATCCTTGCGAGCCGTGCCCCAGGCGGAATCGTTCGAGTGCTTCAAGTAGATTCCTGCGCAGAGAACCCAGTTCATCAGCTCCTCAGCGGACATGAAGCTAAAGCAACCTGTGAGTCCGGCTTGTTCGTAACCCGAACGACCTTTGAGGCTGAACGCGTTGCCAACACCCATATCGTGGGCGAAGGCGATGCCGCCCGGATAGTCTTTGGAATCATTCGGAAAACGAACTGTATCGTCGTAGCTGTACCGATCCGCGTACAGGTCAAGAACGTTTCGAACCGTCCAGGGATGAAGAGCCAATTCGTAGAATAGTTGATCCACGGTCAGGTCGAACGTGTTCATCATCCGATACTCGCCCTCGTTAACGACCCAAAGAGGTTTGTTCTCTGGATCGAGAAGAAGCTGAGTGCTTCCATAGTACGAGCGGATGGCGTGCGAGACTTGGAAGTAACGATCCTCGGTCAGTCGACCCTTAAGCGACTGATCAAGCGCCTTGCTGGCAGCCAGACGATCGTCGCAGAGGGTGATTCCTCGCTGCAGCACCTCTTCCAGATTCTTATAAAGGTCGGTGTAAAGGTACCGACCCTCGATGCCCGAGGTGACCACGCCTTCTCGGTAGAAACCGAACGCGATGCGAACGCGCTTGAGTTCACCCGCCTTGACCGGAATGACGATCAAGCCCGTATGGGCGACCAGGAAGGGAAGGTTCTCGGTATGGGTGGGATCCAAAATCGTCTCTGGCTGCCAAGAGATTCCGGCCCAAGCGTCTTTATCGTCAACGGCGATACCTGTGTTCCTGCCTTGAGCAATTCCAACAAGACCCACTTCTGGATCGAGAACCCGCATGCCGGCATAGCGCTCGGTTCCTCGATAGCCAATGAACGCTCGGCGATCGAACGTGCCCGACCGGTTGTCGAGGATGAGTTCGCCGTATACGGCGGGTAGGTAAGCGTCGTCGTGCGTGAATCCGTTTGATAGGAAAGGCGTGGGAGGCTCAGGAAGGGTGCCCACCGGGGAGCCAATCGTGAAAGTAAGATCGCCCGCCTTCCACGTATCGATGCTCGGCCCCATTGTTCGGGTGACTTCGCTATCTTCGAAAGGATCGATAGCGCCCGCTTGGCTCAGGTCGCTGTGTCCTTCCACGTCGTAATCTCGCGCGGCGGATTCAGACCCACCGTAGAAGGGAAGTGCCTGAAACGTTCCGGCATTGGTGCGAGATTCGAACCCCAGGAAGATGTTGTCGTTCGCCGGGCCGCTCAGCTCTAGACCAAACCCACCTTTTGCCCCCTTGCAGCCTAAAGTCAGGGTGGCAAATGCCCCAGCTGGCGAGTGATGAGCGTTATAGAAGGTTCGATCTTTCATGAAATTCAGTCGCAAGAAGGAATGGGGGAGGTTTTCCCCGAAAAATTGGTCTCTAAACCAAGCGCAAGCCTATTTCTTTGGCTTCTGGCGCTTGTAAGTGATGTCGAGCTTGGCCGCCTTCTGGGTGATCTTGAGTGATTCCCCATTCAGCACAAATCCGTATGAGACGACGATGGGTCCTTTGGTTCCGGGGGTCTCGATGAGCAGTTTCTCGGCTTGCGCTTTCCAGCGCCCGTCGACTTCGCTTGTGCCCCGTCCCATTGCCTTGTTCACCATACGTGCGGTGCCGTCGGCTTTGAGGTCCATGGTCGAAATTTCGCCTTTGGTTGCCCAGTAGCCGACCAGTTCCGGTTTGACTTCACCCTCAAAAGCAATGGCTTTCGGAGCTTCCGGCTCAAACGGTGCTTCTTCCTGAGCGCAACCTGCGATCAGGAGACCCACGGTCGTCCCAAGCACTAGCAGTGCTAGGTTGGAACGACCGCCGAAAAGCATGGGTCTCTTTGTCATTACTGAGGCGTGACTCCGCGGCTCTGTTGAACCTGGTTACCTTGTTTCATTGCAGACTCCATCGCTTTGCGCGCCTCGGGAGGCATCGCATCGATTTCAGCCTGCGTCATGGGCTTTTGGGGAGGAGGGGCCTCCCCCTTGTCTTCGCCGGAGCAACCGACAAGGGTGAGTCCCAGAACCGCCACTGCAAGTAGGCTTAACTTCATTCTTAGTTGACGTTGGCCCATTGCGCACAGACGCCGCCCGGAGTGAACATCCAGGACCAGTCCTCGCCTTGCAGCGGGAAGCCCGTCCAGATGTCTCGGCACCAGTTCAGCGCTCCCTTTCGAACGTTCTTAGCGTGGCCGTCTGCCCATGCCATGTTCGATTGAAGTGTGTAGCGGTATCGCGGCATTGCGCACGAAGGGTTCGGAGTGCCCCAGTTGCAGCTCAGGTCGTTATCCCACTTCGCGCCAGAGTTCAGACCTTCCCATTGCGGCGGCCATTGTGCTCCACCGTGCCACCACCAGTGGTACTCGATGAAGTTCGCGGAGGTGTTGCCCCAGTCCGGGTTGACGCCAACGGTGGTGAACACGGCCGTGCCTGCCGGGCGAGCGAGTTCCGTTACCGATCGGGAAGGAGCGCCCGGGTTCGGAATGAGCGAGATGAACGCGGAGTAACCGTACTTGGCGTTCGTCGGTTCGGCCGGGCTTGCCCACAGACCGCCGATCGACAGTCGCTGGTTGTTCGACCAAGCTCCGTCAGATCGACCACCGGACTTGATGTAAGGCTGGACGGACTCTCTCCAGGTCACGCCGTTTTGACCGAAGGTCGGGTCGGCGTAGATGTTTCGCGGATAGTAGTCGTCGTTGTCGGCGGCGTACATGATGATGCCCGTGCCGATTTGCTTGACGTTCGAAAGGTCTGCCGTTTTCTTGGCGGCGGCCTTAGCTTGTGCGAAAACCGGGAAGAGGATCGCTGCCAGGATAGCAATGATCGCAATGACTACGAGAAGTTCAATGAGCGTAAATGCGCGTTTCATATGATGACTCTGCGTTGAGTTCTGGACGGTGCTGTGGATTCTCGGACGTCGAGGCCACAGTCGAAGAGGAACGAGATACCCGGTTTCGAGGAGGATTCCTCGGAAGATTCCCGGATGAGGGATAAGAGGTGCTTGGTCGCCATAGCGACCATTTCTTCAACCGGTTGGTTGATCGAGGTCAGCTTCGGCTGGGTGCGATCGCAAAACGGAGAAGAGTCGAAGCCGACCACGGACAGCTCTGCAGGGATGTTCACGCCCTGGGCAAGACAAGCTTCCAGCAATTGGCCCGCGAGAGTGTCGCTGAAGCAGATGACTCCTGTCACATTGCGCTCATCGATGAGTTCGGCTCGAACGTTCAGTTCGTCGCCGCTCCACACGATGATTTCGGATCCCACTCCCAGATCGATGGCAGCGGTTTCAAAGGCTTTCCGGCGGGCACGTCCCTCAGCGGTGACCTGGTCGACTTGAGAGATCAAGAAAGCAAGGTTCTGGTGCCCGAGTTCTTTGAGGTGAGCGACCGCCATCTTCATTGCGGCATCGTTGTCCGCACAGAAAGCCGGGACTCCGGGAACCGAGCCCGCCGGGGCGTGAACCATCACCACCGGAATGGTTGCGGTGCGAATGGCTTCTAAGCTCGCCTCGTCAAAATCCGGTCGGCACCAAAGAACGCCATCGAAGCGCCCGTCACTGATCGATCGCGTGTCGCCATCTTCAATGAGCTTGGGGCAGAGCGCCATGGTGTAGCCCGCCTCGAAGAGGGTGGGCAAGACGCCGTTGAAAAGTTGCGGGAAGTACGGGCGATCGTCTCCGAAGCGATCCAGATGCTGAAAAACCAGCGCGATCGTTTTGGTTTCGCGACTTCGGAGAGACTGCGCTAAGTGGTTCGGACGGTAGTTCAGCTCACGAGCGACCTTGCGAATAAGCTCGGCTTTTACCGGGCTTACCTTGACGTTTCCCTTCGTCCCGTTCAGTACAGCCGACACCGCCATAGCGGAGACGCCGGCGGCTTCGGCAACGTCTTTGATGGTCGTTCGCATAATTTAACCGTAAATCTCTGACTGGATTATACGAACGAAGTTTCTCATCTGGATATAAGAATTTCGATAAATCACGAAAATCACTTCGAAAAACCGGGTTGGTATATCGATCAACTAGACTGCGAATTACTCGCAAAAGGGGAGCCTTGCTGCCTTAATTTATCAATAAATGCGCTCGATCCGTCGTGCGAAACGATTCGCAACTCGTTCCTTATTGCTCTTCGTACGGGATCATGGCCAACCGCAAATTTCTTTGAAGACGGGTCTCGAACCACCATCCAAGACCGCCGAGGAGGCATACAAGCGCCGAACCGATCTTTGCCGCGTAGATGATCCCGAGAAAGGGATCGACCACAACGTACGTGGGCGAAGATTTCACGACTTGGGCCGGAAGGAACTTGGACCCGCCCGGTCCCGTGCCTTTCACGAAGGGTGCGTTGTCGGGCGTGTAGATAAAGATTGGGGTGCCCACCAACTTCTTTTGGGGGTCGATGAGTTGGACGAGCGTTGCCGATCGGCGAACGCTCACGTCCACAAATTGCGCGAGGACCAAGCCGAAAATGCCCAAGACCGCGAGTACGACCGCCACAATCCGCACGCCAACGAGTATATGCCCTGGGGTAACCGCAGCCTGGCGGAAGAAGGTTCTTTCTCAGCGCGAAGGGTTCCTCATCTCTCCTTCCGAAGGCGAGATTCAAGAACGGCGAGCGCGCGGATAGCGGACGCCTGGTGAATGAGTCGGATGGGTTCTTGTGGCGAGGGGCGTTGTCCCCACCGTTTGCCGAAGTACCCGTTCTCCGATCCCCGAAGGAGGCTCGATCGGACGTTCTCCAGCGACCCACATCGGTCGATCAAAGACTTGATTTCGAGGTTTTCAAGCAAGAGATGCGCAAACTGGAGTTCATCATCGATGGTGCCATCTGGTCGAACCCATCGCTTCACGGCGGCAGATTCAAGATCCTCCACGTACTGCTTCAGCGCGGGGCTCGGTTTCCGTTGGTAAAGACTCTTTGCCGTTCTCAGCATCAGTGCCGTGTTGTAAGACCACTTGGTACGTTCGATCTTGCCCGCGAGGTCGATGTTGTCCCAGAACAATCCGTCTTCGGGATCGCGTAAGTTTTCATTGGTCCAGTCAAAGATTTCCTGGGCGCGTCTCTTCGCGTCATCGTTGGGCTCAACATTCTCGATGGCCAAGATTGCGGCTGCCGTGGGTGCATTTGAGCAGGTGTTCTTTGAACTCTTCTCCTTTTCTTTCCAGTAGATGCCCCCTTTTAGAATTGGGTCCCAACCGCTGTAGGCGAAGTCTCGCGCTCGTTTGGCCCACTCGAGAGGTCGCCTGTCCTGAAGGATTCGAGAGGAATCCGCAAAGGCTAGTGCGACCCAGGCGTTGTCATCGTAGTAGCGATCGTTCGGAAAGGGCGGTCCAGGCAGAACATCGAATCCCTGAACGGGTCCGGCAGGGTTGAAGTAGCTTTCCGCGAAGTTCAAGAAGCCCCTTAGTTCGGAGACGAACTTGGCATCGTTTTCCGCCAGGGCGTTCAGTGCGGAATGCAAGACGCCCACCGACCAATTGAAGCAAAGTTCGCCTGATCGCTTGCCTTTGGTGAGGTCGTAAGATTCGCAGAAAACCTTCTTCTCCGGCAAGAAGAAGGCGCTCTTCGTAATTTGATAAACCGACTCCGCCGACATACGACCCGCTACAGCGATTGCGAAATGAGCGATAAGCACGCGAACCTCTAGCGCAACTTACCGCTTTCTGATCTGAAAGTGGTGGTTTTGCAAATCGCCTGAATGTTCGTCTGTTCGTGACCGGTTCCCTGTAAGTTCACCTTCGCCCTGCCAACTATCTTTACTGATGGCAAAAGTGCGGGGAGTGCATGTCGGAGTCGTGGCGATTCTGGCAATTGCCTACGCTTGCGGTGGCGGCGGCGGGTCTGGCGGAGGAGGGAATACGTCCCTTCGATCCGTTTCGCCTGCTAACACGTCTCGAAACACCGCTCGAACGGTGACGTTTAGCGTAGTTGGTTTTGAGGGCGGAGTGCAGTGGAGCATCTCCGGACCCGGAACCATCGTTACCAGCAGTTCCGGTTCAGTATCCGTTACGGGTACGGCTGAAGGCACGGTGACGGTTTTAGCAACCTCCCTCGTGGACCCATCCATTACCGCGACGGCTACGCTCAACGTGTTGCCGCCGATTGCGGTTTCCCTCACCCCAAACACGACTGCCGCGCAGGTTAACGCCCTTGTAAACCTCACCGCGAATGTCACGAATGCGATTGACAATCGCGTCACGTGGGCAGTCACCGGAGGCTCTGTTGAAGTGGTCAACGGAAACTCGGTCTCCGTGCGCATGCCGTCTTCCCCCGGGACGGTGTCGATTCAGGCAACCAGCGTCGATGATCCATCCAAATCGGCGTCCCGAAGCATCACCGTTGCATCGGGTCTTGGAAACACGGTGGGGACGATTCGCTAATGAAACACTGGAAACTTCTTCTGTTCATGGTGCTTGCCGTCATCGGCACACTGTTCACCGCCATTGGATGCGGTGGATCCTCGAATAACGTTGCTGAGGGCACGAACGCTCGCATCACCATCGTTTGGCCGGAACGCAGCCGACTTATCCCGCTGGCCGCCAATTCGGTGCGCATCACGCTGAGCAACGCAGACAACAACTACACGCAACTGGTTTCTCGAGACACCGCTTCCAATAGCAATACCTCGAAGATCCAGTTCAACAACGTTGTTGTCGGCGATTACACCGTTACGGCTACCGCATTCCCGGGTAGCGACGGCTCTGGAATTGCGCAGGCAACAGGTTCGACGAACATTTCGATTTTGCAGGGTCAAACCACGGACTTCACGGTCACGATGGACTCGACGGTTACGCAACTGGACGTCTCGGGCTCTACGACCCTTACTGTTAACGTCCCGAGTTCGCTCACGGTGAGTCCGAAGAACTCCGCGGGTGATCTCGTGCTCGTGGATCCTTCTCAGCTCCGCTGGACGGCAGGGACCAACTTGACGGTTGAAGGCGGTTCCACGGCTACGGGTAGCACGGTGTCGGTTATCGCTTCTGCTTTGGGTAACACCACGGTGGCGGTTCAATACATCGAGCCGGGTTCTGGACCTACCCGAACCGTGAACCTTGCCGTGAACGATCAGATTGGCGTCCAACTGGATCCGCTCAACTCCACCCCGGTCCCGGGAGCAACGGTTGATTACACCGCGACGGTTGTGAACGGCACGAACCCGAACGTGACTTGGGAAGTTACGGGTGGGGCGACCATCGTCAGTTCCACTGGAACGACGGCTCGAGTGAAGATGCCCAACTATCCGGGCACCGTCACGGTCAAGGCGACGAGCGTTCAAGACACGTCTCGATCGAATACGGCGACGGCAACGGTCACGTCCAACATCTCGGTTGCGGTTAGCCCAACGTCGGCAAGCCGACAGGTCAACCAGTCCATCACGGTTACCGCAACGGTTACCAACGGCAATCTGGACAACACCGTTACTTGGGCGGTCACCGGTGGAGCTTCCATCACGTCATCCAGCGGCACGTCGGCAACGGTGCGAATGCCTGCCACCACTGGAACGGTGAACATCACCGCGCGGTCGGTACAGGACACCACCAAGACGGCTACTTGCGCAGTCACAGTCACCACGGCGACGGGTGGCGCTTCCGGAACGGTACGGAGTCCGAAATGAAGATCGGAGTCCGGCTACTGATCGCCCTCTGCGCGACGCTCCTCATGGCAGGATGCGGCGGCTGGGTTGGGTCGCGCCTGGGCTCCGGTCAAACTTCTATCTCTAACCGAGGAAAAGCCGAGATTAGGTTCGTTTGGCCAGAGCGGAGTCGTTTGATTCCTCTTGCCGCGAACTCGATTCGGCTCCGACTCTCTAACGCGAATCAAACCTACACACAAGTGGTTAACCGACCTACCGCGGTTGGATCGAACGCAACTCCGATTGTGTTCGATCCGATCGAGGTCGGCGATTACACGGTCACTGCCGAAGCTTTCCCTCAGGCCGATGCCACGGGAACCATTCAGGCAGCCGGGACGACGAGCATTTCGGTGACTCAGGGTCAGAACACCACGTTCACCGTTACGATGCTTTCGCAGGTTGCCACGGTCACGGTGACCGGTCCCTCTGGCACCATTCTCATCGGAGACAACAAGATTTTCACCGCGCGAGCGTTCAACAGCTCCAACGTAGAGGTGTTGGTAGACAACTCTACTTGGCAGTGGACGGCTCCGACCGGAGTTCGGCTTACGCCTCTCACCGGAGGCCAAGTAAGAGCCAAAGCGCTCGACGAGGTAACGGGATCGATTACGGCAACCTATACCGAGCCGGAATCCAACGATCCTGTTGGCACCTTGGCCTACGAGTCGCTCAACTCTATCTATCAAATCAACAGCTTCCTTTCCGCAGGCGGCACCGATGCCAGTGACGATCGAACGGCGATCGACATTGTCGGCGATGCCACCGCCAACCTCATGCGGATCTTCCAGACCCAGGCCAACACAAACACCCAGGTTTGGAGCAGCACAGAACGCGAATTTCCTGCATGGGCAGGCTCGCCCACTCTGAGCTTCACGGGTACGGCAACGCCGCGCGCGCTAGCCATCAACTCGAACGGACGGCAATTTGCGATCGTCGAAGTCGGATCGGTCACTGAGCTTTGGAGCGCCGACCGGGGTCTGACCTTCGCGAAGCGATACAACGTGCAAGGCACGGTGTTGGATGCAGCGGCGGGCGATGATGGTCGGGTCTACGTGTTGGCTGACGAGGCGGGGACTAAGCGCATTCGGCGATACGAATCCACGGGCACTTCCACGGTTCTAACCGCCACGCTCGACGCCAAGACGAGCCGGGTTGCGGTGGATGGGTTTGGAAACGTTTACTACAACGGCACCGATCTCCGAGTTCAAACCTCGGGCGGTACGGAAACCGTGGTGGTGGCTGCCTTCACCGAAGAGCTACTCGACCTGGATGCTTCGGATGGAAACGTCTATGTGCTCGCCACGCCAGATCCGGCCGACAAAGCAGGCGCGCACCTGCTGATGTACACCGCCGAAGGCGACCTTTTGGACGACATTTCCACTCAGGCGTTCTTCTATGAGTTCGATATCAACACTCGGTTTGCGATCGACAAGCAAACTGGTGACTTCTATCTGCTGCGCGGATACGTGGACTTCACTCTCGCGAAGGGCTTTGAAATCGTCTCCTTCTTCCGGTTCTAATCCCGAGATAGGCGCTTTTGTGATCGGTCGGATGACGTCCGACCGATCACAAAAGCGAGGACGTTCCGGACGACGGCGTCTGAGGAGAGGACTGGATTTGTCCCCGCAGAGTTTTGACCTCTGCCAGAATCGTCTCGCCGATTTCACCGCCCTCGCGTAGGTAGACCATCAGCGAAGACGAGAGCATCTCCTGCAAGAACGCCACCGAAAAGTCGTGCGTGAGTGCTGCGACTTCGCGAAGCGTCTGCTCGGTAGGACGAACCCCTTCTTCCCAGAACTGGGTACGCCGAGTCATGTATTCGAACCGTGCCGTCTCATCCGGGTTAGGGAAGTAGATTTTGCGGTCGAATCGGCTCGGACGATGTGCCAATGCCGGGTCGATCTTTTCCAGATGGTTGGTGGTCGCCAAGGTGAGAATGCCCTCGTTCACCGCCAAACCATCGATCTCGTTCAACAGCACGGAAAGATGATCTTTGGGGATAAGCGCGTCCAAATCCTCCAAGATCAGCACGCAGGGTGCCATCTCTCTTGCCTTGTTAAACACGGTTCGAATGTTTTGAGGAACGGGATCGTCCTCGGCCTCAAAAGACCGCACCACCAGCGAGGGTTTGCGCAACGATCGAAGCAATGCTCGAAGCGTGTACGTTTTCCCGTTGCCTGGAGGTCCATACAAGATAGCCCCGCGCTTCCAAGGAAGGCGGTACTTCTTGAACGTCTCTCGATCTTCAAAGAATCGCAGAATGGCAACGTCAAGCTGTCGACGTTGGTCTTCGTTCAGCGTCAGATCGGCAAGCGAAGCCGATTCGATCTGAGACTTCATTTCGTCGTCTCGACTGAAGTAGCCGTTGCTGAACACCAGCACCGAATCGTCCGTGCTCGCATTCCACTTACACACCTCGATGAAGAACGATTCCGCAATCGAGACCGTGTCGGCCACGATCACGTTCACGCTATCGTAACCCAGGCTGAACCGAGCCACGAAGAGCGAGTTGTTTCGCCAATCCACTTGAATGAGCGCATGGGTGGGACGCAACTTGAGACGCCCGTCTATCCAGGTGGCGTCTACCTTGTAATCCACTTCAGTGCGGATCACGGCGGCGCATCCACCCGATTCGCTGTAACCGTCTAGGTTGAAGTCGGAGTCGGTGGTGACGAGGATGTACGAGTTGGGTTGGGCCTCTCGAAGATGCTCTACGAGGGCAAAAGTTGGGTCACCGCAGCCGGGCTTGGTGATCCGAACAAACAGATCTTTTGGGACTTTCATAAAATTCTTGCGCGAGAGGTCGGGGGAACAACGACGATACAAATCCGCTGACTAGCGGTTTGTGTAGTTCGGTCGTGGTTCGTGCGCAAGCATCAGAAGCTCCTGGCGAAAATTGCCTGAGTGCAATGAGTATGACGCCGATTGGGGGAGAAAGGTTCGCCAAAAAGTACGGGGCTTTGGAGTTGACCCCCAAAGCCCCGGTTTGCCGGTTAACCGGTGGACCTTAGCTTGCCGGAACCGCTTCTTCTTCGGCAGGCATTTCGCCAAGGAAGTTTTGCTGCATCTTGCTCACTTCAGACTGCATGCGAACCAACTTGGCGTAGATGCCTTCTTCCAGAGCGAGCAGTTCCTCGTGCGTGCCCATCTCTGCCACGCGACCCTCGTCCATAACCACCAAGCGATCGGCGTTTTTGAGCGTGGAAAGTCGGTGAGCGATCGCAAGAACGGTTCGACCCTCGACCAAGTTCTCGATGGCCTCTTGAATCATGCGCTCGGTCTCGGTATCGACGCTGGCGGTTGCCTCGTCGAGAATCAAAACCTTCGGGTTGTGCAGAATCGCTCGGGCGATGGAGATGCGCTGACGCTCGCCGCCGGAAAGACGCTGACCCCGCTCGCCGACATACGTGTCGTAACCATCGGGGAACTTCACGATGAAGTCGTGAGCGTTGGCCGCCTTCGCCGCTTCCATCACCTCGCGCAAAGTTGCATCGGGTCGACCGTATGCGATGTTGTCTTTGATAGTGCCAGGAAAGAGGTAACTCTCTTGAAGAACCACACCCACCTGACGCCGGAAGTCGTCGACCTTGATCTTGCGCAGGTCTACGCCATCGAGTTCGATATGGCCCTGAGTCGGGTCGTAGAACCGCAGAATCATGTTGATCAGCGTGGTCTTGCCACTGCCCGAGTGACCGACGATGCCGATCATCTCGCCCGGCTTAACCTCTAGATCGACTCCATGCAGAACGGTTCGAAGCTTGTCATATCCAAAGTGGACATCCACAAACTTGATGCCGCCTTCCACCTTGGGCATCGCGACCGAATCTTCTGAATCTTTGATGTCGATCGGCGTATCCAAGATTTCAAACACTCGCTCAGCGGCGGTAAGAGCTCGGGTCGACCAGTCGATCAGCCGCTGAAGGTTCATCAGAGGATCGTTGAGTCGTTGAACATAGGCGATAAATGCGACCAGTTCGCCGACCGTCATGATGTTTTGCAACACGCCGCGACCACCGACAAACCACACCAGAATGGTGGACATGCCCATGGCGAACAAGACCAGCGGGAAGAACGTAGCCCAACCCGCTTCTGCCACGTACCCCGCTTGGCTAAGTTCGCTGATGCGCCTGTTGAAGCGATTGACCTCTCGATCTTCGCCGTGGAAAGCCTTCACCACCCGAGTCCCTTGTAGAATTCCGCTGAGGGCAGAGCTCATGCGCGACCACTGGTGCCACACCCGGCTCCACACCCGGTTCATCTTCTTTCTGAAGTAGTTGACGGCAATGGCAACGATAGGGATTGGGATCAGCGCCCAAAGACCGATCTTCCAGTTCATCAACAGAAGAACCGTGGGGATTCCGATGAGCAGAACCAACTGGTTGACCACCACCGGAATACCGTCCACCAACACGTCGTAAAGGGCGCCGGTGTCGTTGGTCATCCGGCTCATGATCGAGCCGACGTTGCGTTTATCGTAAAACCCAAGACTCAGGTGCTGGAGCTTCTCAAACAGGCTGTGACGGATGGCGATGGTGATTCGCGCACCCAAGAACGCCACGTTCCGACCCCGAGCGATCTGCACACCCAAGATGAGGACCCGCGCAACCAGCAGAATCATGATGATCTGCAGGAAGTGCGCGTACACCTCCGCCCCGGGCAGCACGTCCTTCTTTTCCAAGGTCTCGTCGATGAGGATCTTGGTGAGGTAGGGCGGGAGTAGTTCCAGCACCATGCCGCCAACGCTCAGGAGGGTGCCCCAGATCAGGCGTCCGCGATACGGCTTGGTGTATTCAAAGAGTCGAAGAAGAGTTTTGCCCCGGCTCACGCACGCTTCGCAAACGTTGTTGTACTGAGGCAGCGGTCGGCCGCACTTAGGGCAAAGTCGGTTGGAATCGTCGACAGGCGGAAGGGGCTTGCCTTCGATCATCGCCTTCAGGCGCTTTTCGGCGCTGGCAAGGGCTAGGTTTTGGCGGTTGGTGGCTCGGATCAGCTCGACGCTGCCGCCGTTGCGATCGGCAATGAGCGCGGTTGCGTCGACCAGATCTTCCAGTCGAGGGTTGGTGAGCTCGGCAACCGGGTGCTCTTCAATCAGCTCTTCGCCCGTTGGGGTCTTTTGAAAGGTTCGAGCCGTTCCGTTCAGGACCTCCAGACGGCTTTGACCCAGACGACCATACCGATCGAGGTCGGTTTCGACGCGAATGGAACGATCCTCTTCGGCAGTTTCCAACAACTGCTGCTTAGGATCGTCGGATAACCCCTTTGTCTCTGCCCCGTTTAAGTTTGCCCCGTTTGAATCTGACATAGCGTTTCTGGACCCTCCCGTCCAAGATCATCCGACACCCCAAAAGCCGGGCGATGGCGAACTGACCCTCTTGCAGGCGTGCAAAGGCAGACAGGGTGGACCTCCGGTTTCTACGTTCCGAAGTTCCGGCTTCGGGGGGAACCCACGCGCAAAGCACCTCTGACGGGTTGAAAAAGCTCCATTGCTTTATCAGAGGCGGTTTTGGGGTGGCAAAAGAAACCCGGTCCACGGGTCAACCATGCACCTGTAAAGATTGGACGATGTATCGCCCCAAAGTGTGAGTCTTTGTGCGGAAAATCGAAGAAAAACGGCTAATGAGTCGCTTACCCGGCCGAACCCGGCACGGGCAAGAAGAATGAGATGCGGGCGTTCATCTCCGACTCTTTGCCGGCAACCGCTGCTTTCTGAGCCGGGAAGAACGTGGTCTCCCATCCCTTCGGCAGCGATTTCACCTTGCCCAAAG
>CAYYJX010000058.1:0-8788 GCA_964471545.1 uncultured Fimbriimonas sp.
AGAAGAGCAGTCCACACGCGCATTTGAAAATCGGTGCCGTGTAGATCGACGGGAACGGAAAACGCGGTGCGATTGCCCGCGAGGTATTCGGCGAGTTCTGAAACGGCCTGTTCGGTATGGCGGTTCGGGATTTCTAAGACGTTGGCATCCGATTCGATGGGCTCCTCCGCAAAGATGAGTCCAGATATTCCGGAGTCCGTTGCCCAGATGCGGATATCACCCCAAGGGCTAGGAATTCGGGCATGGCCCGACACCGCGCCAAAATCCAACTTTCGAAGCCGCTTGCCCATGATTAAAGGCGACCGGAAAGCGATTTCGACAAAACCACCTGGAAGGCATCGGTAGGCATTCGTTTCGCGCCTCCCAGCAAGTTCGCCACCAGAACCATCGTGGCTATGCGCTCCAAGGTTTCCATCCGGTAAGCGGCATCCCACAGGTCCTTGCCCATAACGGTCGCTCCGTGACCCGCTAAAAGAAAGGTTTTGTGGTCCTGGCAATAGGGGCGCATCGCAATCGGCAATTCATCCGTTCCCGGCATTCCGAAAGGAACAAGGGCGACGGGACCGAGCACTTCGGCCGCCTCTGGCATCACGTCGTCCGGCAGTGTTTCGCCTGCTAAGGCAAATCCGGTTGCGATGAGCGGATGGGCGTGTACGATCGCTTGACAATCTGGTCGTTGCCGATAGATTTCCAGATGCATTTTGAGCTCGCTGCTCGGCTTGTAGCTCGACTCGGCCGGAGTCGCATCGCGGAATCCAAGCCGTTGCCCATTGGTCGAGGCGACAACGTTGCCGTCAAGATCAACGACGACTAATTGGTCTGGCTTGAGGTGACCCTTGTGAACGCCACTCGGTGAGGCGAGCAATAGGGAATCGGAGAGTCGGCAACTAATGTTGCCCTCCGTGGCGCCTACAAGGTTCTTGAGTGCAAGGAAGGTGCCGACCTCGCACAGTTCTCGACGCAGTTCGCGTTCGTTCAAAGCAAAAAGATTATGAAGCCCATCGTGCTTCAAAGAGTGAATCGCGATGGGCTTCCGACGAGTTAGTCGTTTTCTGCGCCCGCGTAGGGCGAAGAGTAGTTGGGTGGTTCCTTGGTGATCTGCACGTCGTGCGGGTGAGATTCTCGAAGGCCTGCGTTCGTGATCTTGACGAACTCGGCATTTTCGCGGAGTTCGAGCAGGTTTGATGCGCCCACGTATCCCATGCCCGATCGGAGACCTCCGACCAACTGGTCCATCGTGTCCTTCAGCGTCCCTTTGTATGGAACGCGTCCTTCGACACCCTCCGGAACAATCACCGCTCCCGCTTCCTTGACCTGCATATACCGATCGCTCGAGCCCGACTTCATGGCACCGATGCTGCCCATGCCTCGATAGACTTTGTAGGCTCGGTTTCGGAAGATTTCAACCTCGCCTGGGCTCTCTTCGCATCCGGCGAACATATTGCCCATCATCACGCTGTTTGCGCCTGCCGCAAGGCACTTCACCACGTCGCCTGAAGACCGAATGCCGCCATCGGCGATGGTGGGAATCCCAAGGTCGGCCGCTTCCTGCGCACAGTCATAGACAGCGGTGAACTGGGGAACACCGACGCCCGCAACAACGCGAGTGGTACAGATCGAGCCTGCACCAATTCCAATGCGAAGACCATCGGCTCCAAGTTCGTGCAGAGCGCGAACACCCGCTCGGGTGGCGACGTTTCCGGCGATTACCTTCAGCTCGGGAAGTCGCTCCTTCAGCATCTTGAGGCAGTTCATCACGCCCTTCGAATGACCGTGAGCGGCATCGATGACAATGAAATCGACTCCTGCTTCGTGGAGTGCCTTCGCCCGCTCGTACGGCTCGCGCAGAGCGCCGATGGCGGCTCCGATCACCAATCGCCCTTTCGAGTCTTTGGTGGCAAGCGGGTGACGCTGAATTTTGAGAATATCCTTGATCGTGATCAGGCCGGTGAGAAGGCCATCGCCGTCCACGATCGGGAGTTTCTCGATCCGATGCTCGGCGAGCATCTTTTGCGCTTCCTCCAACGTGGTGCCCGGCTTGGCGGTCACCAAGTCTTTGTTCGTCATCCGCGTAGAGATTTTCTGCGAATAATCGGATTCAAATCGGATGTCACGGTTGGTCAGGATGCCAACGAGTCGACCGTCTACATCGACGATCGGCACACCGCTGATGTGATCCCCCTCCATGAGGTTTCCCGCATCTTGAATGGTCTCTTCGGGACCCAATTTGAACGGTTTAGTGATAACGCCGGACTCAGATCGCTTGACGCGATCGACGGCGTTTGCCTGAGCCTCGATGGACATGGTTCGGTGTAGGACACCGACACCGCCCTCTCGCGCAATGGCAATTGCCAATCGTGCATCGGTAACCGTGTCCATAGGAGCAGACACGATAGGAACTCGTAGGCGAATTCCAGGAAGGAACTCGGTAGACAGGTCGGTTTCGCTGGGCAGGACTTCGGTGTGCTGAGGCACCAGGAGGACATCGTCGAAGCTAAGTGCCTCTCGAAAAGCCATGAAAGATTTTGGCATATGCCAACCCCTGAATGTTGTGAACGGACGGGCGCTCCAGAGGATTTCGTGAGGTGAGTAATATCCACCTACCCGTGCCGTCACGTTTCTTGACTTTCCCGCCTCTACAGATACTGAAGAGGTTCTTTTGCTAGCCCTTGATGCCGCTTCTTGGGCGATCCTGCTAAGCGCCGCCCTTCTGGTTGGGTTTAGCAAAACCGGCTTGCCCGGGTCGGGAATCGTTGCGGTTCCCATGCTCGCCGCTGTGTTCGGAGGGCGCCTGTCGGTTGGGACGGCTTTGCCGTTGCTCATCGCAGCAGATTGCTTCGCGGTCTACTACTATCGCAAAGAGGCAAGGTTCGATCATCTTGGAAAGCTTCTGCCTTGGGTGAGTTTTGGGCTTGTTATAGGAACGGTGGCCCTATTCTCCATCGGCGACAAGAAGTCGGTGACCGATCCTCTCAATCCCATCATCGGATCCATCGTTCTGATCATGCTGTTGCTAGGCTTGCTCAGGGGGAAGCTAGGGGACAAGTTGGTTCCGCACTCCAAGTGGGGCACCCGAGCAACAGGCGCCCTCGCCGGGTTCACGACCATGGTGAGCAACGCCGCGGGACCGATCATGCAGATATATCTCGTGGCGACGGAGATGAAGAAAGAAGAGCTGATGGGAACGACCGCGCTCTATTTCTTCACGGTCAACGTCATCAAGATTCCGTTCTACATTGCGCTGAGCGCCGCTCAACCCAATAACCCCATGTGGAGCCTTGCCTCTTTGGCGACTGTGGCGTGCGGTTTACCCTTGCTCGTGATGGGTGCCTTGCTCGGAAGGCGTTTTGCGGGAGCCGTTCCTCAAGCCGTGTTTAACAAGATCGTCCTATTCTTTGCGGCCGTTGGTGGAATCTACTTGATCCTCAAATGAGATGGCCGATCTCCGCGAAGGAGATCGGCCATTCTGCTGAACCGTTCGGGTTCGTGATTAGTTTTGGACTTGGACGCCGCTGATCGGATCTAGAACAGGCTGACCGGCTGCGGTGTACATTCGGTTGCCCCACTGGTAGTTGTTGGCAGCGATCGTTTGGTTGAATGCTCGGTACTTGGCGGAACCGTCGGCGAAGCCGTAGTTGTCACCTTGGTTGTTCCATCGGAACGCGCTGGTGTAGGTGATCAGCGGCATGTTCGCTTGACCCTGTTGGCAGATCGTGAAGATGTTGCGGGTCGGGTTAACGATTTGCTGGAAGTTCAGAGCGTACAGCGGAGAAGCCGTTCCGTCGGTGTTCTCACCGAAATAAGGGGTGTTGTTCGCCGCGTCTCGGGTGACCGCGTTAGCGGATCGGTGAGACGAGTTTCGCAGACCCGTTCCGAGCGACTGGCCGTTCAAACAAGACAGGTTGCTGGTGAGACCCATGATGTAGATGGTGTTCGCAGGAGAGTCCAGAGCGGTGACGCTGACGACTCGGATACCACCGACCGTTTGGTCGAGAACGTTTCGAAGTCGAGGAATGACTGCGCTGTTAACGGTGTAGGAGAGTCGAGGCACTTGCTCGTCAACGATCGAACCGCCGACCGTCGGAACACCCGCAACCTGACCACCGTTCGGACATCGATCCGGTTGCTGTCCGCCGGGCCATCCTCGTCCGTTGTTTCGGTTCGCGGAGGAGAAGCAGGTCGGAGCGTGTCCACCAAGCGGGTCGCCAGGAGAGACGAACATGTCCAGGTTCTTCACATACGGCTGAACCATTGCGGACCAGTGGACATAGCCACCGGCGGTGCCACCGAGAGCCGGGTTGAATGCT
This sequence comes from uncultured Fimbriimonas sp., assembly GCA_964471545.1. Lineage (GTDB taxonomy): Bacteria > Armatimonadota > Fimbriimonadia > Fimbriimonadales > Fimbriimonadaceae > Fimbriimonas. The sequence goes on from CAYYJX010000058.1 coordinate 4,308, forward strand.
CGGTGGAAGTAGGCGCTCGGAAGCACGTCATCGTTGTCGCCCGAATACATGATGATGGCGAGGCTGATTTGCTTCTGGTTGCTGAGGTCCGAGGACTTCTTAGCAGCAGCCTTGGCTTGTGCGAAAACCGGGAAGAGAATAGCGGCGAGGATTGCGATGATCGCGATAACGACCAGCAACTCGATGAGGGTAAATGCCTTTTTCATGATTTAAGCTCCGAACAGGTGCTTCACGATTGAGAATCGAGTGGGTTAAGACAGTGTTAAATCTGGAGCGGATTAACAGAGCCTTAACGCTCTTCATGGATTTCCGTTACCCTTGCTGGGGTCTCTACTGATGTTTCTTTCAATCGACTGATATTTCAAAGTGGAACTAAAAACGTCGTGTTTTGTGAGAGAATCGCGAGTTTAATTGCAAAAAAAGGCGCATAGGAGGGCTTTTATCAGTGACTTTCCGGGAATTCGTTCTGCCGTTTCGAGAAACGATGACATATCAGTGAATGGTGTCGTATCACTAAGATGCAATGCACCGAATCGTGAGTTTTGGAAAGTGCTTCGCCGATCCGATCGCCGTGCGAATCATGCGCGTTCTGCTTCGGCAGTCTATGACCATCCAGGATCTGCAAACTGTCCTCGATCTGGATCGCCACACCGTTGATCTACGCTTAACGAAACTGAGAGACGCCTTCGTAGTTCATAGCGACTTCCAAGGCCGATGGCTCAAGTTCCGCATCTCCGAGCGCGCAAGACCGCTTGTTGAGCGACTTCTCGGCGACTTTTACGAGGATGTTGACTGGGATCCGAACACGGGTCACGATGATCGACGATTCAAGGAGTACTTCGCGAAGCCGGCTCCGCGAGTTCCGTCCAACGTTTAAAAACAACCACAAGAAGTTCAAAGTTTATTGGGAAGCCGTTATGGCTTCCCATTTTTTGCCCAATAAGGTTGATCCCGGTGCGGTTAGGCTCTGGCAACCGGGCGAATGGACAAAAGCGGACTATCGATCCGACCTTCCGAAACCAGATATCCAACCGACCCTGCATGTCTGCCCTGAACGCCCACTCGCAGGAGATTGTCGCCGATGCTCCCCTCTAAGATGGTTGCCTCTCGCTCGGGAACATAGAGCGCGCTGAATCGGAAAGGATGGGTGGAAAGGGGATTGCCCCGGAATCGCTCTTCGGCAAGAACGATCCGCTCTTCGTCATATTGCTGAATCAGCTGAATGTGCCCATCAACTGAGAGAACCAAGCCAAGGTAACGCCGCAGCCCAGAGCATCCAAGAACGAGGCCGCATTCCGAGGCTAAGGTGACATGAATATCTGCGGCAAGAGACACGTCAGAAACTCCTCCTGCGCCGTGCAGGAACAATCCGGCCCCCGATTCGTGACTGAGACGGAACCCCTTTGCCCACTTGGACCAATCGTCAACGGCGTTCATCCATTGGAGTTGCTGGGCAGGCGAGCCGCCATTCGTAAGGTCTAGAACCGGGGTGCCCGAAATCTCGATCCCCGCGAGTCGCAGGGTTCCTTCTTCCAATAGACGGATCCCAATCCGTCTGATTGGGAAGCCCTTGGTCTCAGGCACGCCAACGGTGACGAGATGGCCGGATTGACCGACTCTGCCTTGGTACTCCTTTTGGGGCGACCGGGGAAAATGGTGTCCAGCAACGATTTCCTTAACGTTCTCGGCGTCTATCTGGTACTCCACAACCACCTCAAAGGGAGGGGCAACGTGGGCGTCCTCGTAAACGATTCCAAGGGTTTGACCGGTCATCACTCGCGGCGAGCCCATCAGTTCGTATCCCTTCATTTCCAAGGATTCCAGCCATGTGTAGCAGAACGCTTCTGTATCCGCGGGGCCCGAAATGAGGATGGCTCCAAAGTCGTACTCGACGGGTGACCAGCCTTGAACGGAATCTGGAAACTCGAAATTGTAAGTGGGGAAGTGTGGAGGAGTGAGACCTCGAATAAGGTGGGCGGACTGAACGATCCTTTGCGCTTCATGGGCTGCGTCCGAGACCACCTCGTGCGGAGTCGCTGCGGCAACGTAAAGACGGTCGGCCACTGGACCTCGCCAGTCTTTTTCATTCAGACCGCCTAACCCGTTGAGAACGCCGAGGATGGTTCCCACGTTTGCGGCATTGCAATCGGTATCCCAACCGCAAGTGTTGACCACCTTCATCGATTCTGCAAACGAGCCCTTCCCGTGCATGAGGGCGAAGAGAACGAGGGCATGGTTCGGGATGATATGGCAGCCGCCGAGGTAACGGTGGTACCCGTAGGTTTCATCGAGCGAAGGGAAGCCCTTCAGGTAGTCGGGTTCATCAGCGACACGTTGACGGACGTCGTCAACCAGCGCACGAATCATCGAGTTTTGGGGGATGAACCTGCTCGCTCGGTCGATGACTTCGTCAATGGAACCGCCGTCGAAAGCACAGGCGATCATTGCGGCGATCATCTGTGCGCCGATGACGGCTTCGCCGTCATGACTCACTCTTGCGGCACGCTCGGCGAATGAAACTGCGGCTTCCGGGTCGCCTGGGCAAAGAAGTCCCCAGCCGTCAATGAAAATTTGGGCCCCAATCTGCTCGGCGACCGTCTTTCCATTGAGCTCCATCGACCCCGAATCTGGGGCAGGGATGCCGCTTTGGAGTCGGTGAAACGCGGTGTGTTCGGTGGAATGCCCCACCCCGCCCCACCAAAGAATCGTTCTTCGCGGAACGATCTGATTCAGCCACGTTTTTCCGATTTGCTCGGAGGTGAGATCAGGATCGTAATTGTGATCCTCAAGAGCGCGGAGGAATGCGAAAGTGCCGCTGATGTCGTCATCGGTGACGACCAGTGGGTGATTCAGGCGATCGTTGACATAGTATTCGATCTCGCCGAGCTCATCCATGATCCGCTTGTGGGACCACTGCTCAAACGGACGCCCCAGGTAAACGCCGATGATCTTGCCGAGGACCCCCGCATAGACCTGTTCTTGATAGTTGGCGTACTTGTCTAGGGAAGTCTTAAATTCCATTTCTCTTTGAATTTTAGACCGCCGGGCAGGGGTAACCCCTGGCGTGAGATAATCGTCTTACCTACGATGCTATCTACCGCAGTCGCATTTCTAAGCTTGGTTGCTCCAGTTGGACAGGGTTCCTCGGCGACCCCTAAAGCGGTCGATGCAAGTGAACTCGCCGGAAAGCTGAGCGCGCTTTCCAAGCGCAGCGTCATCATTTTTCTTGCCGACCCAATGGCTTTGCCTGCTCCAGAAGAGGGTGAAGATCTAGATGCCGTTTTGGCAAAGCTGAAAAAGCAAGGCTTAACCCCGTCCACGGTGTACTCGGTCACCGTCTATCAGCGGCAAACTTCTCGAGACCGCATCCGGGCTCTCTCCTCCGTTTTTGGGATGCAGAAGCAGGCCGTGAGAGGGGCGAAGATCGTGGATCCTCCTGCCGATGCATACAAGGATGGGAAGGTCACCCTGAAGACGAAGCCGGGCGAGGCGATCGATCCGTTTGCCCTTTCGAAGATAAGGTTCTCTAAGCCGCTCATGGTTGAAGATTGGTTCACCGGCAACGCCAATCGAAATCTGCTTGCCTTTGATGTGAAGGGAATGGACGAGCGCGAATTCCTGCGCGAGTTGGCGAAATCACTCGGCGCTCGATTCGACTATTCGGGGCCGAACTATCGACTTTCGTTTGATGCGACCGAGTTCAAAACTCGAACTTTGCCCACCATTGAATTCGCCGCTCGGATAATGGCTCAGAACCAAAAGCCGAACCAGCCTAACGGTGCCCCACCAAGCAATGAGTTCGTGGAGCAAGGTGACCCTGAAACGGGCATGGGAATGAGGCGAGAGCGGTTCAACGTGACGCTGCCCGCCATTGAGTTGCTTTACAAAGTGGTTCAAAACCTGGATGCCAAGCTTTTGGAAACGGTGTTTGCTGTCAGCGGGTCTTCCGCAGAAGTCAGTCTTGGCAGACATCCTTCCGAGGCATCCGCTGTCTCGCTTTACTTGTCCAAGGTGATGCCTCGCAATAGCAACCAGCAGGGCGGCGGTAGCGGGGGGAACCGTAACGGTGGTGGTACGGCTGCGACCAATGGTGCAGCCACGAACAGTGGTTCGCAAGATCCGTTCCTTGCTCCGGGCAAGACCTTTGAAAACTTGATGGCGACGATCAATCGACCCAACCCGGGATTCTTGATCCTCACGTCAGATTTCAATATGCGGCTCCGGCTGAACGCCTTTCAGCGGAAGATTGGCGAGGATCGGCCCATCGCGATCGAGATCAACCGTAACGCACTTTAACCCGGCCCGGTTAAAAGGCTAAAACAAAGAAGGGGCAGATCGGTCGATCTGCCCCTTCTTTGTTTTTTAATACGTCTGCGTTAAGACTTGAGGGCTTCTGCACCACCGACAACTTCCAAGATTTCCTTGGTGATGGCGGCTTGGCGCTCTCGGTTTGCCTTAAGCGTGAGCGACTGGATCATCTT
>CAYYJX010000058.1:8798-19223 GCA_964471545.1 uncultured Fimbriimonas sp.
TCGTGCACCGAACTCAGACGCGGTTGATTCGAGCATGGCTTGCCAAACAAGGGTCTGGAAGTAGCGGGGAAGCAACGTGTCAAGTACGGCCTCGGCGGAAGGCTCAAACGAGACGTCACCAGAGTTTCCGCCCTCGGCCTCAGGAGTCTCGATGGGGAGCAACTGAACCGTTTGCGGGACTTGTCGGATGGCAGAGATGAACTTGGAATACACCACGTAAACCGCGTCCACTTCACCGGACTCGAACATCTGTCGTGCACCCTTCGTGATTGCAACGGCATCTTCCAGCCTCGCACCCGCAGAAGGGGCTGAAACCGAGTTGATGATTGTGTAGCCGCGCTTGGCAAAGAATTGCGAAGCCTTTCGTCCGTACGTGATGAGTACGGGTTCGAACTCGCCTTTCTTTAGAAAGTCGGACGCTCGTCGCAGGATGTTCGTGTTGAACGCACCTGCGAGGCCGCGATCAGAGGTGAGAACGATCACGAGGACTCGCTCAACCTCCCGGCGCTGAAGCAGAGGGTGAGAAGGTAGTTCTCCTCCTGCGGAGAGAGAACCCATGATCTCCCGGAGCTTGTCCGCGTAGGGACGAGCTTCCAAGACCCGATCAGAGGCCTTCTTAAGACGCGCGGCGGCGACCAGCTTCATCGCTTTCGTGATTTGCTGGATGTTTTTTGCCGCACGGATGCGTTGACGAATCTGCTTCAGCGTTGCCATGGATGCGGATTAGAGGTTGGACTTGAACTGCGCGGAGAACTCGTTGATACCCTTCTTGAGGCTCTCTTCGATTTCCGGAGAGAGGGCCTTCTTCGAGCGGATGCCTTCGATGACATCGCTGTACTTCTCATGCATGAACTTGAGAAGACCGGCTTCAAACGACTTCACTTGATCGTTGGTGATGTCATCGAGGACGCCCATGCCACCGGCATAGATCGCCACGATCTGGTCCACAACGTCATACGGCGTAGCAAGATCCTGCTTCAGGAGCTCGGTAAGGCGTTGACCTCGGATGAGCTGAAGCTGGGTGGCTCGGTCAAGGTCCGAAGCGAACTGCGCGAACGCAGCCACGTCTCGGTACTGAGCCATTTCAAGCTTCAACTTACCGGCAACGGACTTCATAGCCTTGATCTGGGCGTTTCCACCGACCCGGCTAACCGAGATACCGACGTTAATTGCAGGGCGAACGCCCGCAAAGAACAGGTCCGGCTCAAGGTAGATCTGACCGTCGGTGATCGAGATAACGTTCGTCGGAATGTACGCCGAAACGTCGCCCGATTGCGTTTCGATGACCGGAAGTGCGGTCAGCGATCCGCCACCCTTCTCGTCGGAGAGCTTTGCAGCGCGCTCCAGCAAGCGGGAGTGCAGGTAGAAAACGTCTCCAGGATAGGCTTCTCGTCCTGGCGGTCGTCGAAGAAGGAGCGAAACAGCGCGATAAGCTTGAGCTTGCTTCGTCAGGTCATCGTAGATGACGAGAGCGTGCATGCCGTTGTCTCGGAAGTACTCACCGATGGCGCAGCCGGCGAACGGAGCAAGGAACTGCTCGGCGTTGGAGTCGGATGCGGAAGCGAGAACGATCGTCGTGTACTCAAGGGCGCCGTACTCTTCGAGAGTCTTTACAACACGAGCAACGTTGGAAGCCTTCTGACCGCAAGCGACGTAGATGCAGTACACCGGAACGCCGTTGCCTTCGTGGGTCTTCTTCTGGTTGAGAATCGTGTCGATACAAATTGCGGTCTTACCCGTTTGTCGGTCGCCGATAACGAGCTCTCGTTGACCTCGTCCGATCGGAATCATGGCGTCGATAGCCTTGATACCGGTTTGGAGCGGCTCGGTAACGGGTTGTCGATCGACAACGCCAGGTGCGTTCACTTCGAGTCGTCGGAACTCGTCGGAGTTGATCGGACCCTTGTTGTCGATGGGTTGGCCCAGTGCGTTGACAACGCGACCAAGCAGACCCTTACCAACCGGAACCTGAATGATTCGGCCGGTTTCGCGAACGGGGTCGCCTTCCTTAATCTTGGTGTCGTCGCCGATAAGAACTGCACCAACCGAATCCTCTTCGAGGTTCAGGGCGAGTCCAATAACGCCGTTGGGGAACTCGAGCATTTCACCCATCTGGCATCCGGGAAGGCCGTACACGCGAGCGATACCGTCACCGACTTGGATGACGGTGCCGACGTTTTCCTTCTCGACGCTTCGGTCGAACTGCTCAAGCTGCTGCTTGAGAATATCGGTGATCTCTTCTGGTCGAATGGCCATGGTTTTCTCGTTATGCCTTCTTTAGGTTTTCTCGGCGAAATGCCTCTTTAAGTCGTTTGAAAGTTCCTTTGACGCTGCCGTCGAGCACGAACTCGTCGTAAGCGACTTTCACCCCGCCCACGAGGGTCGGGTCAAGTCTGAAATCCGCTTCAATTTTCTTGTTCAGCTGACCGCCGATGCTGGCTACGATTGCCTCTCGTTGAGCGGCATCGAGTTCCACGGCGGAAGTGACCTGAGCGAAAAGGATGCCTTCATGCTCGCGGCGAAGGGAAGCGAAATCCTTGCGGATGGTTCCCAACTCATGCTCTCGTCGCTTGTCGATCATGACGCGGACGAGTTGGAGCGTAAGGGCGGTCACCTTGTCGGAGAAGACCTTGCCCAACACGTTGAGCTTCTCTTCTCGGCTGCGATAGGGGCTGATCAAGAACAAGCGGAACTCATCGTCGTTAAGGAAAGCGTTCTCGATGGAGGCGAGATCGCTCTCGACCGTCGCAACGAGGTTGTGCTTGCTAGCCACTTCGAAAAGGGCTTGTGCGTATCGACGACTGGCTCGCTCTTCTTTCACGTTACTTCGCGACCTCGGCTTGTTGGATGAAATCGGCGATGAGCTTGCGGTTGCGCTCGTTGTCCATGTTCTCAGCGACAACCTTTTCGGCAGCGGCGAGAGCAAGGTCGGTGACGTGGCTTCGGAGGTCGGCCAACACGCGGTTCTTTTCCATGTTGATCTCCTCTTGAGCTTGCTTGACCATGGACTCAGCCTTTTCGGTGGCTTCGGACATGACCGACTGGCGCAGCGCTTGAGCTTCCTTAATTTGCGAGTTGATCTTCTCGCGAGCTTCGGCTTCCGTTGCTGCCAACTGCTTCTCGTAGTTAGCCTTCATGGAAGTCATCTCGTTTCGAAGCTCTTCAACTTCGGAGAACGTGGTCTCCAGGGCGCTGTTGCGCTCGTGAAGAGCCGCTTGCAGCGGCTTCACAAAAAACATATCGATGATCGGGAAGGTGAACAGAAGCACACCGATCGCCGAAAGGGTGATACCGAAGTCTAGCGGTACGCCCTGAGCTTCGAGAGTCTTATAGAACTCCGGGTGCCAGCTCGAATGAAGGAATGCTCCTCCGACAAATAGACCCAGGCCGAGGACGACCTTTACCGGTGTGGGTACTGATGAAGATGTTTGACTCATTCTTTCCCGATGGATTGGATTGGTTAAACCGTTTGAGAGGGTTGAAGGGGCTCCCTAAGGAACCCCTCCAACGAGAGTGCTTACTTGAGGCCGGGCGCGCCGACGAAGACGGTAAGCAGGAAGACGAGCTCGACGAACGCGAGCGCGATCAACATAGCGACCTGAAGCTTACCGATGGCCTCCGGCTGTCGAGCCATGCCCTGCATAGCGCCGTAGCCGATAAGACCGAGACCGATGCCGACGCCGAGAGCGGCGATACCTAGACCGATGACGTTCATTTTTTCTTGTTTTCTCCTAGTTCCTTAGTTGTTTGGGTTTGAGGTTATAAATCGTGTTGCTTAGTGGGCGCCTGCAAGCTCGCCGTGACCATCGTGCCCGTGATCCTCATCGTGATGCGTGACAAGAGAGAGGTACACGCAGGTGAGAAGGCAGAAGATCATGGCTTGCACAAGGCAGGTGAGCAGCTTGATGGGGATCAGAAGCTCGCCCAGCGGCAAGAAGCTGATCTTGTTCATTGCGTCCACCGCTTGGTGACCACCGTTGATGTTTCCGAAAAGTCGAAGGCTGAGGGAAACGTTCTTCATCACTTCAGAGATGAGTTCGATCACGAAGATCATCGCCGAAATGAGCACCAGAGGACCACCCAGCTTGGGGCGTGCAAAGTGCGAAAAGTGTCCAAATACGCCGTTGGACTTGATGCCCTCGTATTGGACGTATCCAATGGAGACAAGCGCCATTCCAAGGTTGAAGCTGAGCACCGAAGTGGGCGAGGCTCCGACGAACAGGGAAACGACGTTGCTGAAGAAGATGATTAACCAAAAGGTGAAAATCATCGGCACGTACTTGCGACCGTGGGAACCGATGGTGCCGATGCACATGTTCTCGATGAACAAGTAAAGCTGCTCGGACGATTGAGAAATGACTCCCTTGAACGTGCGATTTGTGAAACCGGACTTAGCTCGGACGAGTAAGAAGCCGATAATGAACAGGGTAAGCCCCGTGAGCGCCATTGTCGCCCAGTACGAGGTGGCATGGTGAGCACTGTGCTCCCCGCCGTGACCTGCCGCGCCTGCCTCTTCTGCACCGGAGGCGATCAGGTTAAACATCAACTTACTGAGGTCGTTCATACGAGCGATCGTCTTGTTTGAATTGCCACGCGGTCGCCCACGCAACGACTGCGAAGTATACCAACCCAAACCCCACGAAAAACCCCACCAGTGCGGGTTTTGAAAACCGTGACGAGCGGATGAGAAGTCCGATGAGGGGGACTTTTAGGGCAATGGCGACAAAAACCGCCGCGAAAAGTTGAAGATTGATTCGGCCCTCGTTCTTTGTCCCGATGGTTCGCACAATCAGCCATGTTCCGCAAAGGTAAACGCCCGTTAAGAGGAGTCCGACCATCTGCCCAAGCAGAAAATGAGGTCCAGCCGCGAAAGAACCTATCAGAGCGATGAGTATTGCCAAGGCTCCAACAATCCGAAGAATGCCCGCTCCGTGAGGAACGGACTCCAGCAATTGTCGAATCCTCTCCATTGCTTACTTCGGACCCTTCACCTGAAGGATATAGATGGACCAGCCGACGCCGATTGCCATGAAGAGAACGCTCACGTTGCCCTTCCAAACGGTTGTCTTGAGAGCAACGTCGATGCCATAGCCGATCAAGGCACCCAAGAGCGGCATGCCAATGATGGTGTACGCCACCTGCAACCCAAACCCCAAGCCACGCGCCGCCTCCTGCTCACTGCGTAGCGTCTTCTCGTCTCGCTTGGTCGCCACTTCAAGGCGTCTTTTGCTTTCGTTGGCGCGAGTACGTAGCTCTTCGGCTTTTCGGTCGAGTTCCCCTAGCTTGTCAAAGTCTGGAAGAGGAGGGACAAGAGGCCCCGAAACTTCGTCTGGGATTTCGGTAAGGTTCATCGCCTCAGACTTGAGCTGCTCCTTGATGCGCCCGAATCGTTCTTCGATCGATTCGTCCGATGGCATTTCGGTAATGTCGTCATCGACCTCTTCGAGCATCGACTCCAAATCCGCAATGGGGTCTTGAGATTCAGAAGGATTGAGTGGGTTGCCTCGCTTGGGTTGAAGGTTTTCACTCGGTTGCTCGGGTCTGTCGTCGTCGACCATATCCACAAGGTACCGCCTATCACCAATTCGGGAAAAGAAGGGCGGGACGATCCCAAGGCAACATCCGTCTATCCTTGGAGAGAGATGGATCGCAGTTTGCTCACCGAGGTGCAATTTGTGAAAGGCGTGGGGCCGCGGATGGCGCCAAACTTTCACAAGCTGAACTTGCACAACGTGCAAGACCTCTTGTGGCATCTGCCTCGCAAACACCAAGACCGCCGCAACATTCCCCCCATCTCCCGCGCTCATCCGGGAACAACCGCCACCGTCAAGGGAAAGATTCGCCACATCGAAACGAGACCTATTCGAGGAGGCCGAGTGATTCTCAAGGCGCTGCTAGAAGACAAATCCGGTGCGATGGTTCTTACATGGTTCAACCAACCGTGGGTGAAGCGACAGCTAGAGGCGGTTCAAGAGAAGGGTTACGAGGTTGTTGCCTACGGCATGGTGAAGGAGAACAACTACACCTGCGAGATGGCTTCGCCCGAATGGGAGGCCATCGGAGATGAGGATGACGTGGCTGAGTTCGCGCGTATTGTTCCTATCTATCCGCTCACCGAAGGCATTCCTCAAAAGACGATGCGGAAGGCCATATCGGGAGCTCTCGATGGGTATCTGGACTTGGTCGACGAGCCGCTCCCGGTGGATTTTCGGCGGGATTACCGTCTGCTAGAAATCAAAAAAGCCCTCTCTCAGATTCATGCACCCCAGTCGCTGGATGCCTTTGAGGAAGCAAGAAAACGCCTCGTTTTTGAAGAGTTCCTCTACATGCAGATTGAACTCGCTCTGCGGCGATCGGAAACTCACCAAGAGCTGGGCATAGCCTTTCCCATCGACTCGCTGATCGCAGGCGAAGAGCCGGAGAGTCCTCTCCGTGGATCGAGTTCGATGGCGAAGACCGGCCGAAAAACCAGAAAGTCCGAACCTCTACCAACCGATCTTTTCGACGAACTCGATGCGGAAAAGCGAAAGCATCGTCCGTTATGGGATCAAATCCGAGAAATGCTCCCGTTCGAGCTCACCGGGGCTCAACGCCGGGTTGTCGGGGAGATTTTCGCCGACATGAAATCGCCTTTTCCCATGAATCGCTTAGTTCAGGGCGATGTGGGCGCGGGAAAGACCGCCGTCGCCGCTTGCTGTCTGTTAGCGGCGGTTCGTTCCGGATACCAAACGGCAATGATGGCGCCGACTGAGATTCTTGCCGAGCAACACTATCGCGGACTCACTCGGCTGCTCGAGCCCCTCGGCATTCGCGTGGAACTGCTCGTGGGCAAACTCACCGCCAAAGAACGGAAAGCGGCGTACAGTCGCATCTCGACGGGAAGTGCTCAGGTGGTGGTGGGCACTCACGCAATCATTCAAGAGAGCGTCCAGTTCTCCCACTTGGGCTTTGTGGTGGTGGATGAACAGCACCGGTTTGGAGTTCTGCAACGCAAAGCCATTCGTGATAAAGCAACCCTCGATGGTCAGCCAACCAATCCGGATGTCTTGGTGATGACGGCCACGCCCATTCCGCGCACTCTCACCATGACGGTGTACGGCGATCTCGATCTCAGTGTGATCGACGAGCTTCCCCCAGGAAGAAAGCCGATCAAAACCCACTTCAAACGGCCTTACGAACGACCCGTGGTTTACGACGGCGTGCGTAAACTGCTGCAAGAGGGGAGGCAAGCCTACTTTGTCTGTCCAATGGTGAGCGAAAACGAAAAGGTGATGGCGCAGGCGGCCGAACAACTTTACGAATCTCTGGCTCACGAGATCTATCCAGAGTTCAAAGTCGGCCTCCTCCACGGCCAAATGAAACCGGCAGAGAAGGACGAGGTGATGATCAAGTTTCGAGACCACGAACTCGACATTCTTGTCGCGACTACGGTGATTGAAGTTGGGGTCGACGTGCCGAACGCATCCGTAATGGTGATCGAGGACGCGAACCGATTTGGCTTGTCGCAGCTTCACCAGCTAAGAGGTCGCGTGGGTCGGGGACAGTATCAGTCTTTTTGCATCCTCATTGCCGACGCTAAGTCAGAGGATGCCCAGGAGCGAATGGACATCATGGTGGAGACCACCGACGGGTTCCGAATCGCCGAGGCCGATCTCCGTCTTCGAGGACCCGGCAACTTGGCTGGAACCGAACAGAGTGGTTCGTTGGATTTCAAAGTTGCGGATCTCGTTCGAGACGCTGTCCTGTTAGAGCAGTCCCGACAGGCGGCCATGAAGATCGTGGATGCCGATCCCAAACTTCAGTCCAAAGAATGGTATCGGGTGAAAGAGCGGGTTTATTCGCGTCGCAGCGACCTCGCCCTGGTGACGGTTTCCTAACGGTTGGTTCCTTCCACTCTTGGGATTGCCGGGGAAAGCCTTTCGAACCCCGCTACGCCGTCGTTGGTCGGGAGATCCGGAATTTTTGTTTTGCCCGTGGCAACAATCCGGTCGGGCAGTAAGGTCACCTCGGAGATCTGAACCGCGTCGTACAGGCCGAGATCCTTGTCCAGATCGATGACCGGATTGAGCACCTGCAGCAAGCCCTCCTCACTCATCGGATCCATCGGTTTTCCATCGAACGTCATTTTCGCGGCCTTGAGCAGAATCTGAGTTCCGCTCCAGGCTATTTCGCCCGACACGGAGAATCGGCCGTTCAGAAGCAGAAACTTTCCATCGCCCTCAATCACGAGCCGCTTGCCAACCACACGGGCTGAACACTGGACGATTTCCACGAACTTGAGGGGGATGAACTTCTCTAGGTCCGTTAGAAGGATTTCGACCCGACCCACGCCGAGCCCCGATCGGCTCAGTCGTATTTTTCGCTTCCTTTGTGCGAACCCTAAATCAAACCGGCAATCCGGAATGCTTGCTTCCAGTCGTTCGACGCGCAGGCCTCTCAACGAGAAGTTCCGGAGCGAGAGATTCAGCGAGTCGATTCGACCTGCTTTCGAACGGTTGGGTTCGGTAAAGAGTGGCAAACCTTGGGTCGCGAACCCGGAAGCGAGGATGGAAGCCGATTCGACCTCTCCAAACGCAGGGCTGAGGAGTCCAGGATACTGGGCAGATACTCTTACCACCGGCTTCGAGCCGCCCTCGGAAGGTTGAAGAAGGGAGGCGATGTCTCTGGCTGCATCACGCTCGAAGCGTCGAATTTCGGATCCTCCCAGCGCGAACACGCCGGCGGCTAGTCCCAGCAACCAAAGGGCCATGGATCATAGTTTATCGAAGCGAGCGGATACGCAGGACTCCGTTAGGTCGAATGACTTGCTGAGCGTAAACGTATTACTTGAAGGCTAACGTCCCAAATCCGCGAACCCAAGAGGCGAAAATCTAGAGATGCTTACCCTAATGCAATCGGAGTATCGATCGTTAACAAACGGCGAGTCGGTGGCCGTTCTCGATCACTGGGTGGCCTATCGCGTCTCTGGTGAGGACGCCCTCGATTGGTTTCAGGGACAGGCTACCAACGACCTCCGAAGCCTTTCCGCTGGGAACGTTCTCATCGAATCCTGTCTCTGCTCGGCAACGGGGCAGCTCACCGCCCTTTTTGCAATGGGAAGCTTCGGCGATCAGCTCTACTTACTCACGCCTCTCGCTTGTGAAGCGGAAATTCTCGCTCGAGTGGAGAAGATGGTGATCTTGGAAGAAGTCGAGCTTGAGAAGACGGGTCTGGCCGTCGCGATCTCGGGGGCGTCGGCGAAGGTATCCGATACGGCGCACTGGCCGACTCGCTTGCTTGGGGCGGAGAATTTGGTTCTCCACCTGTTGACGCAAGAAGCCACCGACCCTTTCCCCAAACTCTCTCAGGAGTCCATCGATGCTCTCCACATCCTTGGCGGGACGCCGCGGTTCGGCTCGGACACTCATGCCAAGACTCTTCCTCCTGAATTGGGACCCGATTTCGACGCCCGATTTGTTCACTACTCCAAGGGGTGTTACATGGGGCAAGAGGTGCTTCAACGTATCCACAGCCGGGGCCACACGAACAAGACTTGGATCCAAATTGAGGTCAAGGACGCCCGCGACTTGTGTTCTCCGTTCTTTCTTCCCGATTTTCCCGCAGTTGCGCTGACCTCGGAAGTTCGACTTGATTCGGGCGAGGTTTATCTTGGAGCTGTCCTTCGCAATGATTCGTTCGAATATGGTGATTCGGTTAAAGTGAGCGATTCTGCGGGCAGGATCGGCGCTGGAACGATCTTGGGTATGCCAATCTATCCGTTCGCGTGACCACATCCTCTATCAATACACGGTCCCTCTTTTGGATGCTCGCCGGGCTGAACCTTCTTTGGGCACCCGTCAACGTATTGGTTAAGATTGCTGGAGATCATGGGCTCAGCGGGGTTGCCCTTGGGCAGATTCGCTGGACGACGCACGTCATCCTGCTCGGGTTGCTTCTTGCCACAGTTGCGCCTTTCCGTAAGTTGACCGGGGCAAAAATGCCTCCAGCAAAATCAGCCCTGTGGGCAATGGTCATCGGCGCTTTGCTGTTTGCGCCCGCGCACATCCTCTACTACACGTCGATGAAGCTCACCACGAGCATCGACGGAACGGTTTTGCTGACTACCGCGCCCTTGTGGACCACCCTCCTGTCCTTTTTTGTCCTCAAGGAGACCATCACCAAGCGGAGAGTTTGGGCGTTGGTTTTGGCAATGTCGGGAGCCTACGTCGTGAGTTACGGGTTTAAAGCTCCGAACCTGACCTCCAACGCAGTTGGAAACCTCATGTTCTTCTCTGGGGTGTTCATTGAGTGCTTGGGTGGAGCTTTTGCCACGAAGTTGGCAAGACAGTCTTCCGGGATCGCGATCCTTTGGTTCCAACTGCTTGGAGCGGTTCCTGTGATGTGGCTCGCGCCCACTCTGGTGCCCTCACTAGAGGTTGTTCGTGC
>CAYYJX010000059.1:0-3404 GCA_964471545.1 uncultured Fimbriimonas sp.
CGAACGAACCTTTCGCTCCAGTTCATTGACGTAAGAGCCTAAGTCTCGACCACGAACGTTGCCTTGAACCACGATCCTCCGTTGTCCCTCCTCGCGACTGATCTGGACCGGACCCTCCGAATCAACAATCTGGGCGACATAAGCAAGGGGCACCCTTCGACCATCGGGTGCTTCTACCGAAAGGTTGCGGACCTCTTCGACTGTACGACGAAACCGGTCGTCGAGCCTGACCCGAATTGAGAACCTGGCCACCTTCTCAAAAACCACTCCTACGCGCTTGCCCCCGATGGCGGTTTCGATCAATCCATTCACGTCAGAAACGTTTAGGCCGTATCGAATGAGGGCGTCGCGGTCGATGTTCACTTGAAGCATCGGAAGTCCGGCGGTGGTTTCGACCGTCACATCCTCGCCTCCTTTCAGCTCCCGCATGATATCGGCAATTTCCATCGCCTTCGTCTGGAGGGTGGGTATCTCCGTTCCAAAGACTTTGACGCCGACCTCAGACCGGATTCCAACCCCCTCAGACATTTCCGCCATCCGCATTTCAATGGGTTGGGTGAAGGCTAATTTCATTCCGGGAATATCGGAAAGGGCCGTTTCGATGGCGGCAATTAGCTCTTCTTTGGTACGTGCCTTTCGCCAGCGGCTTTTAGGCTGTAGCTCGACAAAGACATCGTGCTGAGAAAGCAGCATCGGGTCGGTGGCGATATCGGGCCGACCAATCCGTGTTGCGACCGCCTTGATCTCGTCTGGGAATCGTTCTTTGAGTCGCTTCTCCAGCAGGGTTGCCCGCTCGATGCCGGTTTCTAACGAGATGCCAGGCAGGTACCCCGGATTGATGGACAGGGCTCCCTCATCGAGCTTCGGAATGAACTCGCTGCCAAGTCGCGAGCTTAAAAGGAATCCGACTACGAAGATCGCCACCGCTCCACCGACAACATGTCGGCGGTACTCCAGAGACATGTGGAGGACTCGCGAATAGACATCGCTGAGGCGATTCAGTACGGGATTCTCGCGCTCGGGAACCGCACGAAGGCTGTAAGCCGCAAGTGCGGGAATCAGCGTTGCCGAGAGGACAAGCGCTCCCACTAGGGCGAAAATGACGGTGATCGCCATCGGCCGGAACATCTTTCCCTCAACCCCGACCAGAGCAAGAATCGGCAGGTAGGCGGCGATGATGATGATCTCGCCGAACTGACTGGCTTGCCGCACTTCCAGACTGCCCGACCGGATCACCTCCACTCGTTCGTCCTCGGTCAGCTCCCGGCCGAGTCTCTTCCGCTCCACAGAAAGCCGTCTCACGCAGTTCTCAACGATGATCACCGCCGCATCGACAATAAGTCCAAAGTCGATCGCGCCGAGGCTCATCAAGTTCGCCGAGACGTGAAAGAACCGCATGCCGATGATCGCCACAAGCATCGCAAGGGGGATCGCTGTGCTGACCAGAAGGCCCGCGCGAAACTGCAAAAGGAAGAGAAAGAGGATGAGGACAACAAGAACTCCGCCCTCCACCAGGTTGGTCCCTGCCGTCTTGAGGGTGTCCGAAACAAGATCCGTACGATCCAGGAAAGGGACCAGCGAAACTCCAGGCGGAAGCTCTTCTTCAATCTGCTTCAGGCGCTCCTTCACTTTCTGAGTGACCGTTCGGGAGTTCTCTCCCATCAGCATGACCGCAATGCCGGCAACCGCCTCCCCTTGTCCGTCTTTTGTGATCGAACCTTGCTTGGGAGCTGAGCCGATCTTGACTTCCCCAAGTTCCCCAACGGTCACAACCGTGCCTCGTTCCGTGCCAACGGGCACTCTGGCAATGTCCTGGGGATCGGCAATTTGCCCGAGTCCTTGAAGGACCTGCTGCTCGTTCTGCTTCCGAACAAACGAGCCTCCGACGTTTTGGTTGTTTGCCCGGATTGCGAGCGCAACGTCGTCTACTCCGACCCCCGCTCGAAAAAGCCTTTCCGGATCCAGGGCGACCTCATACTCCTTGATCTGCCCTCCGTACGTGTTCACCTCCACCACCCCTGGAACGGTTCGTAGTCTTGGCTTGATCACCCAGTCGAGGAGGGTTCGGCGCTCGGTGAGCGAATAGTCCTTGCCTTCAACAAAGACATACAAAACTTCCCCGAGCCCGGTGGCAATGGGTGCCAACGAGGGAGGATCTGCTCCTTCGGGAAGGGATTCTCTTGCCTCTGAAAGGCGTTCTGAAACTTGCTGCCTTGCCCAGTACAAGTCCACGTCATCGGCAAAGAGAACCGTGATCTGAGACAATCCGAACTGCGAGATGGACCGAATACCTGTCGACTTCGGGATCCCAGAGAGCGCAACCTCTAATGGCTGAGTTACCTGAAGCTCCATCTCCGCAGGTCCCCAGGAAGAAGCGGAGGTGTTGACCACGACTTGCTTTCCAGAGATATCGGGCACAGCATCAATGGGCAGGTCGATTGCGGCGAACAGCCCTGCAACGACCACCACCACCCAAGCTGCGATAACGAACGCCCGATTACGAATCGAACCTTCAATGATTCGGTTCAGCATCGGCTTTAGCCTCCCACCGCGCAACAACCGTCGGAAAGGCTATCTTTCAGCGCTTCCGATTTCAAGTAGAACGTGCCCTTTACCGCGATGGGCTCACCGGCTTTGAGACCATCTAGAATCTCCACCTTCCCGTCGTGCCGGAGTCCCAGAACAACATGGCGAACCTCAAATGTCCGCGCCACATTCGTGGAAACGTAGACGGTGGGCTTGCCCTGGTGGTCTTGAACCGCTTCGATTGGCACCATCAATCGTGATTTGAGATTTCTCGTGCGAATGATGCCCGTGAAAGCCGCCCCCGCTCTGAGGGCTCCCTTTTGGCCTGAGATTCGACCCAGGATGGGCACCTTTCTTGTACGATCTTCGGTGGAAACTCCGACCGATGTCACAACCCCTTCAGCACGTGGAAGTTCGTTCGATTCCGGTGTGGAAAAAAAGCGATCTTGCGCAGAGATTTGGCTTGCGACCTCTGGCAGGACGAAGCACTGGATCACCAGACTCGAAGGATCCAGAATGGTCATCGCCCCATGCTCCGTATCGATCCCCTCCCCGAGAGAAAGATCGATGGTATGGACCGTTCCGGCAATCGGGGCGGTGAGCGTTAGGACGCCTCCGCTCGATGCTTCTGAGGAGTTACCGCCAAGGAGTTGGACCCTCTCTTGAACGGCTTGGACCTCTAGTCGGGCTTCGGCGATCTGAGCGTCTAGATCGGAAAGTTCACGCTCGTTAAGAACATTTGACTGAAGAGTCCGCTCCTCTCGCACGAGACCGGTTGTGAGCACGGCCAGCCTCTTCTTGGCAAGTTTGAGTTCTCCCTCAGCCGCCTCAACCCGGGATTTGGCGCCAAGAACTCGGGCATTTCCCTGAGCAAGTTC
>CAYYJX010000059.1:3414-19192 GCA_964471545.1 uncultured Fimbriimonas sp.
TCGCTCGAACTCTTGCTTAGAAATGCGCTCTGCTGCGAGAAGTGTCGAAGCGCGATCGAGGCGCTTTCTCGCAACTTCGACATCAGATTTACTTTGTCGGAGTTCACTTCCAAGACCCGTCAAGGCGCTCTCTGCTTCGGCCAGCTTTGTTTGTTCTTCAGAAAGGTGGTGTTCAGCCTCGTGAACTTCCTTTTCAGATTCAATCGCTTTCGCTTTTGACTCTTCAACTGGGGGGTTGGCTAGGCTTCCCAGTCGAACGAGGCGTTTCGCCCGCTCCAGCCGATCTTGGGCCAAAGCCAATCTCCCGCGGGCAATTCGCAAGTCGGCCTGAGCTCTCGCAAGCTCGGCGCTTTCGATGACGGCAAGAGGCTCGCCCGCCTTGACCTTCTGACCGAGACGCACGAGGATATCGATAACCTTGCCCGGGGTGTTTGCCGTCACTCGAACCAACCCGGTTGTGGTCGGAAGCGTCGTGCCTGTTACCTTGATCTCTTCCGCAACCGTTTGCAAAGACGTTGTCGCCACCTTGATCTCGGCGAGCCCCATGGCTTCCTCTGAGACTGTTACTTCGCCCGCCTTCCCGGCTTTCCCATCGGCAACTTCAAACAGTTTCTTTTCGGGCAGCGAAGGAGTCGGTTTCCTCAGGACTTGCGTTCCAACCACACCACAGGCGATGACAACGGCTCCAAGACCGAGTCCCATTCTTAGTTTTGAGTTCACTTTGTCACCTCAAACCACTTTGCAACGCGTTCTTCGATGAGGAGGTGACCTGCACCGACGGCTCGCAGGAACTCTAGCTGGGCGTTGCGGAAGTCCAAGACCGCCCCGATGTAATCGTTGGAGACCAGTTGGTAGGTTCGTCTTGCCTCTAAAACGGCGGAGAGACTGGATTCACCTAGCTGAAAGCCCTTGGTCGTCGCGTCAAGAAGTTTCTGGGTCTTGCCAAGGAGTTGATCCTTGTACGCGGTGATCACCTTCTGCAACGCTTGGATCTTCACCAGCGATGAGGCCACATCGCCTTCGATTTTCTGAAGATCACTCTCGCGTCGTTTCTTTGCGGCTTCAAGAAGAGAAGCCAACTCCGAGAGCTTGCTCCTCCTGGATCCATGATCGAAGATTGGTAAGGAGATTCCTAAACCGAGACCTCCAAAGCGCGGTTCTCGAAGAACACTTTCGAACCGTAGTTGGGGTGCCAGATCGGGCCTACCTTGAGCTCGGACCCATTCGACTTCAGCCTCTAATCGCGTTATGTGGAGGTTGCTGAGCGTCATCTCCGGTCGATTGTTTTTCGCCTGATCGAAAGAGGCTGCGAAAGATTGCATGGCGGTTACTCCAGGGTCTTCATCCCGAAACACCCATTCAGGAATCGGCTGAATGCCCCGTTGAGATCCAGCATCCGTGTTGGACTTTGTTCCAATGGCAGCGGCGAGCTTGAGAACGGCTTGCTCAAGTTCGGCTTGCGCTAGAGTCTCTTGCTGAGTTGCCCGAATCTCCTCCACCTCGGCAAGGGTTTGGTCGATTCCCGGTCGGGTACCAATCTCTACTTGCCGCTTGGCGATGCTCTTGAGTTCAGTCGCAGTTGATCGAAGACTCCTGTGCAGGTTGAGCTTTTCTTGGGATCGGACAACCTGCAGGTAAATGGCTTGCAACGATCGGACTCGCTCGATGAGCTCAAATTTTGCTTCAAGAATTTTGCGAGCCCTCTCTGTTGCAGTGAGTCGAGTGCGAGCGCGCCTTGTACCATTGAGCTCCAGCGGCTGGGCGAATAAGAACTCTTCATCTGAGCCTCCAACTTGCACGGCGGGGACAAAGAAGAACGAGGGATTTGTGAGCGCCTGTCCTCCTTTTGCAGAGGCTTTTTCGGCAAGTACTTGCCGATCCATTGCCTGGACTTCGGGGCTGGAGTCGAGGTAACGGCGGATCACTTGATCCATGGTCAGCGACGCCTGGCCTACTTGCACCGACTGCGGCTTAGGCGGCTGAACTAATTCGAATATGGGCTTAAAAGGGGCTAGAGATATCAGGAACAACGGAGCACCTATTGATCACGCGGACGACAAGAGCCGTCGACGACAAATTCGTGTTTATGCGAGCGGTGCCGGAGGTGCCCGGAGTCCGTGAATGCTCGGCGGAGCTCGCCCAGAAACAACTCTTATCGGCTGGGAAATCGGGTTTTGAGACCCATTCGTGATCGGAACAAAGATGGCCAGGGTCACGGGAAGATGCAAAACGTCCGTTAGGCTCAGCGCAAAGTGAGCCTGGTCAACATCGACCTTTCCGGAGAAATAGCAGCAATCCGAGCAAGACTCAGAATTCTCAACTTCGCAGCAGTCGTCTGGCGTGGTGACCGACGCGATCTCCGAAGCCGTAACTCCCGATCGAGCAAGTGGGGATTCCAGTTGCGGACAACGATCGCAGATGTCACCTGTCTGGCAACGAAACACCCCAACAGCGGACACTAATTGTCCGATGATGAGTGAGAGCAAAGCCAGAAAACGAGCAAGTCTGAGCAGATCCTAATTATACGGAGAACTCGCGAGAATCCGCAGTAGGTTTTCAAGGTTAGCGCTTAATTAGATCGACTAGAGTCCCTACCCGGTTGGGGTATTAAAGCTTACTTCTGCCCGCCTTGCGCTCACGATTGTTGCAGAGGAGGCCTGTCGGAACCCAATCTCGAACTCAAAGAGTCTTGACCTGCCGATTTTAAATGTTCGGTTACCTTACTACTAAGGCGATCGCGAGGACACTCCATGGCCATCGCTTAAACGGCGAAACGGCACGTGTACAGGCTTGCAAAACCAGGACAGGATTTACGAAGCAGGTATGGGCTAAAGCCGCTAAACACCTTATAATGGCTCTATGTCAGCGAAGCTTGGCTCTGGATTCTTGCGACTTGGAGGTGTCCTCGCCGCCGGTATTCCGCTTCTTTACGGCTCGTTGGCAATGGCTGGGGAAGAGAAATTCCTCGCCGCGACTCCAAAACAAGCCGCTCACTTTGAATCCAAGGTGCGGCCCGTTTTTGTCGACAAGTGTCTTGCTTGCCACGGAGAGAAGCAACAGCAGGGTGGGATCCGGCTAGATAAGCCCATCTCGTCCTCGCTGGCGAAGCGAGTAGCAGAGGCGGTGGAGTACAAGGGGATCATCAAAATGCCGCCGAGCGGCAAACTCCCCGCAAACGAACTCGCGGCTCTTTCCACGTGGGGAAGAGCGGGCGGTCCGTGGCCTTCCAAGTCCGGCGTCGCCACTAAAAAGCAGCTTTGGTCTTTCATTCCTCCCAAAATGCCCGCCTTGCCAAAGGTGAAAAACGCTTCTTGGGCAAAGTCGCCAATGGACCTCTTCGTGCTCGCAAAGCTGGAAGAGAAGGGGCTCAAACCCGCTCCGGCGGCAGATAAGCAAACGCTTATTCGGCGAGCCACCTTCGACCTTACGGGACTCCCTCCAACTCCCGAAGAGGTGGATGCTTTCCTTGCCGATAAGTCTCCGAAGGCTTTTGAAAAGGTCATCGATCGTCTGCTCGCCTCTGATGCGTACGGCGAGCGGTGGGGACGCCACTGGCTGGACGTGGCACGCTACGCCGACTCAAACGGGCTCGATGAAAATCTCGTTTACCGAAATGCTTGGCGTTATCGAGACTACGTTATCGAGTCGTTCAACAAAGACGTCCCGATCGACCGCTTTTTCCAAGAGCAGATCGCGGGCGACCTTCTGCCCGGAGCCGGCGACAACCAGATCATTGCGACAGGCTATTTGGCTCTTGGTGGCAAGATGCTCGCCGAAGACGACCCTCAGAAGCAGGAACTGGACATCATCGACGAACAAGTCGACACGCTCAGCAAGGGGATGCTTGGATTAACCGTAGGCTGTGCTCGATGCCACGATCACAAATACGACCCGATCTCGGCAAAGGACTACTACTCCATGGCGGGCATCTTCAAGTCCACCAAAACGATGGATAAGTTCACCGTTGTTGCGGAGTGGCACGAGCGCCCGATCGGTCCGAAAGAGCCGCAAGAAAAGCTGAAGCAGATTCAAGAGTCCATCAAAACAAAGACCGCAACAAGAGACAAGATTCGCTCGGAAGAGCGCAAGGCGCTCGAAGCCAAGCTTCAGCCGCAAAAAGATCAATACGTCGCAGCGGCCAAGCTACAAGTCGAAGCGGACAAGGAACTTGCATCCCTCAAGCCTGCGCTCACCGCAAGAGATGGACGGCTTCCCGCCGGATCGGTTCTTTTCGAGGCCGAAGACTTTGCCGGAGGAAACGTCGCGAAAGACGGCGGCGGATACGGTTCGGGAATTGGCATCATCCAAAACGGCGGCACTTATCCGAACGTTGTGGAATACAACGTTACCGTTGAAAAGGCGGGTCCCTACCAGCTTGACCTTCGGTACGCATCGGGTGAAAACCGATCTGTCCGCATGTACGTCAACGGTCGCCTGGCGCTGAACGCAGCGGCACGAGAGAATACGGGCGGCTTCTATCCGCAGCATCAAAAGTGGATCGCGGAAGGAATCATTCCGTTGGTCGCTGGGGTCAATCGCCTAAAGTTCGAGCGCGACAGTTACTTCCCCCATATCGACCGAGTTGCGCTTGTTCCCAAGCCGGGCATGAACTTAACCCTTGCCTCCACAGCCAGCGGGCTTATTCCGGAGGTGGTGTCCAAGATCGCCGACCAATTGCGAAACGGTGCGGAACTCAAGATCGAGCTCCCGGAAAACGCTGATCGACTTTTCCCGAAGGAACGGGCGAAGCAGATCGACGACCTGGAGAGGGAGATCAACCAACTGGTTGATTCCAGACCCGTCATTCCTCACGCGATGTCGGTCTCGGATGCACCGGCAAAGACCCTCAAAGTTCACCTCCGAGGCAGTTACCTTACGCTTGGCGAAGACACCAAGCGAGGAGCACCCGCTGCTCTGACGGCAAGTTATCCGCTCACCATCCCTGCCGAAAAGAGTGGTCGACTGGAACTCGCCAAGTGGATTACAGGCGCAAAGAATCCGCTCACGTCTCGCGTTTTCGTCAACCGAGTTTGGCGTTGGCGATTCGGTCGCGGAATCGTTGGCACGGTCGATAACTTTGGCGTGTTGGGTGACCTTCCGACCAACCCGGCCCTGCTGGATTGGCTTGCTCTCACGTTTATCTCGCAAGACAAGTGGAGTCTGAAGAGTCTGCACAAGCGCATGATGCTAAGCAGCACCTACCAGATGAGCACCAAGTACGATGCGCGAGCGGCAAGCTTGGATCCCGATAACCAGCTCCTTTGGCGCTTCAATCGACGCCGACTCGAGGCCGAGGCGATTCGAGACAGCATCTTCTTCGTTACCGGCCAGTTGGATCGAAAGAAGGGGGGCTCCATGCTCAATCTTCCCGATCGCGCCTATGTAACCACTACGGAGAGCGGCCAGACGGTCGACTACGATTCGCCACGAAGAGCGGTTTATCTTCCGGTTGTGCGAGCGGCCGTATACGACGTTTACACCGCATTCGACTTCGGCGATCCGACCGTGATGAACGGAGATCGTCCGAGTACGACGGTGGCTCCGCAAGCCCTCTTCATGCTCAACGCCTCAATTGTTCTCAGTGCAACGAAGGCCAAGGCAGAGACGCTTCTCAAAGATACGAAGAAGACCGATCTTGATCGAATCGTAGCCCTGTTCCGCACTTGCTACGGTCGCAGACCAACCACTGCCGAAGTCTCACGATCTCGTCAGTACCTTCAAAAGTTTAAGGCCGCGTACGAGCGGGCCAATTCTAAAACCCCCGACCTTCACGCTTGGCAAAGTTTGTGCAAGTCCGTCATTGCTTCCAACGAGTTCATCTATGTCGAATAGCAACTTTCTTTCCCGTCGCGAACTTCTAAGAGCCAGTGCGCTTGGGTTTGGCAACTTGGCGTTTCTTGGCCTAATGGCCGAGCAGGCCGCTGCTAACGGGACCTTGCGAGACGAGTTCAGGATCGATCCGAAGAACCCGCTGAAGCCAAGACCCCCCCAGTATCCGGCAACGGCAAAGCGAGTGATCTTTGTGTTCTTGCACGGCGGACCGAGTCAGGTGGACACGTTCGACCCGAAGCCGTTGCTTACTCGCGACCACGGCAAACCGTTCACAGGCGAGATGCCTCGTATCGTCTCGAGCCCGACGGGCAACTTGCTAAAGAGCCCTTGGGAGTTCAAGCACTATGGTGAAAGCGGCATTGAAGTAAGCGACCTCTTTCCGCACGTCGGTTCGTGCGTGGACGACCTCTGCTTCATCAACTCGATGCACGGATCGAACTCGCGGCACGGAGCCGCTCTGCTCGAACTGCACACGGGGTCGGACACCTTTGTTCGACCTTCGATGGGCTCTTGGGTCACGTACGGTCTGGGTACAGAAAACCAAAACCTGCCTGGCTTCATCACGATCTGTCCAACCCTTAGCCACGGCGGAGTCAACAACTGGAGTTCGGCGTTTCTTCCTGCCTTCACTCAGGGAACGCCGATCGGAAACAGTAGCATCCAAGCAGGCAACGCCAAGATCCCGTTTATTCAAAACACCGAGACGCCTCTCGAAGTTCAACAACTGGAACTTGAGTTCCTCAAAGGAATGAGCCAGGACCAACTGGCGCACCTAGGCGTCGATCCTGCCCTGGAAGGGCGAATCAACTCGTTTGAGTTGGCCTTCCGAATGCAGCTTGCCGCTCCGGAACTTCAAGAGATCACCCAGGAGACAGAAGCGACCAAACAGCTTTACGGCTTGGACGACCCCAAGACACGCAACTTTGGGCACCAGTGTCTTCTGGCGCGTCGATTCAGCGAGAAAGGGGTGCGCTTCGTTCAGGTCACTCACTCTTACAAGTGGGACCAGCACGATGCGCTCAGGCGCGACCACGCGAGCAACGCCGCCGAAGTGGACAAGCCGATTGCAGGCCTTATCAAAGACCTCAAGTCGCGCGGGATGTTGAAGGACACGTTGGTGATCATCAGCGGTGAGTTCGGTCGAACTCCGGTCGCCCAAGGCAACGATGGTCGAGACCACAACCCTCACGGATTCACCACCATCCTCGCTGGAGGGGGCGTCAAGGCGGGCATCAAGTACGGCGCCACCGACGACTACGGATTCTTCGCGGTGAAGGACAAGGTGCACGTGCACGACCTGCACGCCACGATGCTTCACCTACTCGGTATCGATCACACCAAGCTCACCTATTTCCACGGCGGGCGAAACTATCGATTGACCGACGTGCACGGTGAGATTGTCGACGATATTTTGGCCTAGCGGCGTGTGAAGGCCGTTTGCGATCGGGTTTCGTTAAAGGATGACCATCCAGTCGGCGATTCAAGTATTTGCCAACGGCTTTAGCTTCACCCGGTCTCGGACAAAGCCCGCCGAGGTGGCTCACTTCGAGTCGATGACCATCATGCGGGATGTCCGGCATGATCACCCCGATGCGCGAAATCAAGAACTGATCTTCGGCAACGCATCGGTCGAAGAGGCGACTCGGGTCATCGCCGAATACGGGCCGCCGAAGCACAAGCTATGCTGGATTGTCTCTCCGGACGTCTCTGACGAAGACGCCTGTGCCCAGGTGAAGGCGCTCGGCTACCGATTAATGGCGCGCGAAGGATTCTTTACCTTCGACCAAACCGATCCACTCCCCCTTGCAACGGTCGAAGGAGTCCGCAGGGTGGTATCGGAAGAAGACCATCGGATTTTGGCAAAAGCCAACGGGATTAAGCCTCTGCCCTCGAGGTGGGTCCTCGGGGACACGCCGAAACTGCGTCGGTTCGCGGTCGACGACGGTGAGAGACCGGTGGGCTGGGTCAGTAGTGTTGATGCAGGAGACGGCTGCACCTGGGTGTCCGCTCTCTGGGTCAATCCCGAACACCGGGGCAAAGGGTACGGGTTCTCTTTGATGGCAAAGATGCTCTCCGATGATCGTGAACGAGGCTATCGACACAGCGTTCTGCTCGCGTCGTACGCTGGAGCAAGACTCTATCCTCACTTGGGTTACCGCCGTATAGGCACGCTCTATCTTGCAACCCCGATTCGTTCCAAAGCAGGCGGCTTCATGTAGTTGTCCGTCAGGGAGATCTTGGACTTCACCGTGTTCGGGATGGTAACGGGCGTCGAAGACGTGGGGTCGGGTCCGTCCTTGGGCCGTAACTCAACGGGGAGTCTTTCCGTTCGAGTGAAGATATCAGTGGGATTCCATTGAGACTCTTCCGCCAATCGCCATTGATACACGACTTCGAGGGGGAAACGGAGCGGACCCGCTGCGATGCTGTTACCAGTACTTGAGGGGACTTCTACAAGCTGCGGTGTGTAACTGAAACCATTCTTTAACCGCGTGATGGTCGTTACGCCAAAGACGATCTTCCTACCGAATCGGTCCGGCTGCGCGTTGAGTGTGCGAGACGCTCCCAAAACCCCTTCTCGGAGAACGCAGGACCCCGCCCCAAGCGGTTCGGGAGCAATGCCGATCCCGTTTTCCTCGAACTCAAAGGCCATCGCACCGCCAAAGCGCCCGGCGCTCTTCGGGAAGCGCAGAATCAATTCTTGACCCTCGCGCAGTGTCCCGCTCGTACCCGCTTTCGCTAGGTAACCCATCAGTAGCGCTGAGCGGATGTTCAATTTGCCCGAAGGCAATGCTGCCCCGGAGGGGCTCAGGGATAACGAAACGAGGGTCTCGGCGCCCTCGACCTTTATCTTCCGAGTGATCGAAGCGATGAGCTTCCCAGATCTTTGGACCTGGATGGCCGGATACACCGTCCATCCGCCTTGCGTAGGCCAATTCGGCATGGGCAACGTTCGCTTGCGGGTGTCCCACTTGGCTAGCAACTTGGCCGCAGATGGGAGCCACTTCGAGCGTCCATCTATTGTCTTCGCTCCTTCAATTGAGAGTAGCAGCGACTCGTTCTCCGAACGAAATCTCTCTAGGAAGGCGTCAATCGGCGTCCGACCTCGATTGTCCTTCTTCGAAAGCAGGCCCCCGTGCTCAATCAGGATCGGGATGTTGTACTCCTCAGGTCCACCCGTCCGTAGCCATGCCGTGTGGAGCGGCGTCTCGCCTCGATCGTTTGCGCGATTCGGGTCGAGCCTAAACTCTTCCAAGAGAGCTTTCAACACTCGTTCGCTCCCGTATTCCGCTGCTGCGTGAACGAGTGTCGAACCATCGTTGGCTTCATCACCGACCATGGGGCCCTCGCCGTGTTGGCTGTAACCAAAAAAGCGTTGAAAGCTATCTTCGGATTGCACCGCGTAGAAAAGCGCGGTCTTGCCATAGCGGTCCTTTAGCCTTTTGTCGGCCCGATAACACAGCTCCTGAATTTGACCGCTACTGTTTTTGCGAGCGGAAAGGTGCAGAGCGGTGGTGCCGTCTTCGAGTTGGGGGTCCGATTCGGCACCGTCTCGAACCAGGTCGTTAAAGAGGGTGTCGTTACCCGAGGCAACCGCCAGGTGGAGAGCGGTCCAGTTTCCGGGTCCTCCGCTGATGTTCTTATCGACTCCGTTCTCCATGAAGAAAGGGAAGAGCAACACGCCTGCGTGGAACGTTTCGAAGAAAAGGGGCCAGCCCGTTGCGTCCTTGACGTTCGGATGAAGGCGCTCTCGGACGAGGTTCATCACCTCGTCGTAGCCATAGGTCTCGATCAGGAAGAAGGCCTGTTCGATGTCTTCTGGAGATGGCTGTAATCTTCGTTTCTCGCTAGATTCAATCTCGGCGATGAGTCTCTGGGCTTCTGCCTCGTTGTTGGCGTCCAATGCCGCAATAAGCTTCGCCCTTAACTTTGGCTGCCCGGTCTCGATTGCCGGTTGACCAGACTTTAGGGATACAGGGGGCGAAGGGGATGGCCACGCAGGTTGTTTGCGGCTGAGTACCAACATCGCAATGATGGCAATGGCGGCCAACCAAGTGAACCAATTCGACATTTACGTGAAGGTTAACCCCTCAGAGTCCAAAAGGAATAGTCGTCAATCGCAAGAATAAGACTATTGTCAGTTAAATCACGCACAACCTTAACACTTCTCATGGTCCTGGGCGAGGGGGGCGGGAGCGGATGCCGTGACAGAACCCGCTAACTCAGCTCTCACTTACCGAAGGTTGCGAAGCTCGGCTCAATAGGAGCCCCCGTTTTCCCATCGACCGGGTACTGGGCATTGCACTCTTTCAAATAGCCAATTAGGCGAGCGGCGAGATCGCTTCCGACTTCTCGATTTTTCGCAGTTGGAATCCTCGCCAGATTCAAGGTCTCCCCGATATCGTTGGAGAGGTTGTAAAGCTCCCACCGCTGGTCGAGATAGAAGTAGATCAGCTTGAAATCACCTTTACGAATGGCGGAGAAGGGTTCGAGGCCGGGTCCCAAAAGGCCGCGATAGTGCGGGTAATGCCAGTACAGGGATCGTTGGGGCGCCTCACGAGCATTTTGGAAGCACTCGACGAGATTGCCACTGTCTTGAAAGAGATGATCGAACTTAGGAACCTCCTCTTGCTGGGGCGAGGGATCTTCTTTGGTTGCTGCCGCATCTTTTTGCGGGGCACGATACTGAAGTGCCCAAAGGGTTGCGGCTAAGTCGGTCGTGATTACAGGGGTGCTCTTCAAAACCTTTCTCTGTGGAATGCCCGGTCCGGCAATCACAAAGGGAACGCGGATGCCGCCTTCGTAGGCGCTTCCTTTTCCAGATCGAAGCGGAAGATTATGTTGGTTCCGAATCCCGCCCCGTGCCGACTGTGAGAGTCCACCGTTATCGCTCGTGAAAATGATGATGGTGTTGTCTAATTGCTTGGCTTGCCGCAGGGCCTGGACTAGCGTTCCCAACGCCGCGTCGACTGTTTCGACCATCGTCGCATAAGCCGCTTCGGTTGGGTCCAGTCCCTTGTCGAGGTACTTCTTGAGATACCTCTTGTTCGGTTGGATGGGTGTATGCACCGAATACGGTGCGAAGACCATGAAGAACCTCCGCTCAGTGGATGCTGTGGTGCGGATGTAATCGGCCGCCTCCAGAGCAAGCGCCTCGTCCAAAAAGATATCTTTCCCGTGGTACTTCTCTAGCCCCGGAACGTCGTTAAAGGCGGGCGGATCGGATGGAGACTTCTTCTTCGCGGCAAAGTTCTGCAGGCCGTAATAGCTGTTGGGATGCCCCAGAGCTCCCCCGCCGATGGCCGTTGAGAATCCGAGGGTTGTGGGATGGGCGCCCGAGGTCCCGCCCGCACCAAAATGAGCCTTTCCAAAGTAGGCGGTGTCGAAGAGTCCGCGCTGAAACAAGCCTGGCAGAAGGTTCCATTTCCCCGCTTGGAGCCCTTCCGATGCCCAAGCAAACTTCCCGTGAGCCGGGTGGTTGGGGTCGGTATCGCCGCCCGTGGAAACCCAGTTCGTAATTCGAGTTCTCGCGGGGGAGAGCCCGCTTAGGAGGGACGCCCGAGAGGGCGTGCAAACGGGGCTCGCTGAATACGCCTGGTTCACCGTCAGACCCCTCGCGGCGAGTCTTTCGAGATTCGGCGTGCGGAAGTGACGCCCTGTCACCTTCTCCTTGAGGCCAAAAGAGAGGGAAGTATCTTGCCAGCCAAGGTCATCCACAAGGATGACAATCATGTTCGTCCTGTCTGCTGGAAAAGAGAGCAAGCAAACGGCCGCAGCAAAGGTGGCAAGCATCGGTATGGGATTGTAAACCGTTCGGCGCGCGTTGTTCAGCGCTTAGTTCGAACCTACCTGACGGGCTTCTCCGCAAAACCGTTCGCCAGCCGACCTGCGCAGTAGATGGCCCCAAGGGTGTATAGGAATGAAGCAAGAGAGTACAGCGTCTTCTGGATGTCGGAAAACGATTCGTAGGCTCGAGCGAACTCATAGTTGTAGCCCACTGGAGAACCAGACAGAGTTGCCAAGAACAGGACCACAAAAGCGGCAAATCCCAATCGAGAACCCTTCATGATGCCAACGCAGGCCAGAATCTCAACGCCCCAGAATAAGATACTGTTCACCGTAGCCGGCAAGGTGCGCGTGTATGGAAGGGCAACGACGATGCTGTAGAGCACCCCAAGGCAAAGGCTGACGCCGGCATAAAGGTCAAATTCGGCAGGTTTTCGTTCCGACCACCCAACGCTCATACTCGCGTTGTCCATATTCGAAGGCGCTTCGTTGCTCATGCTTTCATTACACAACAAAAGTCACCGGGTGGGCAACTAAAAGGAGGCTTCGCTATCTGCGCTGGCGGAGAATCTGCTCGACGAATCCGCCCACCGGGCCATCGTCTTGGAGCATCATCCAGTCGCTAAGGTCGGCAATCGGAGCCGTAACCACATCGCCTTCCTTCGGCTTTGGAATCTTGAAAGGCCGATTCGCCACCACGCCGGTCACCGACTCCAAATCGCAAGCCGAGACCTCCAGCCACATATGCTCCACGTTTTCGCCGTGCTCAAATCGAACCTTGGCTAGGAATGGTTCTTCGCCACCCTTGGCAAACGCCTCCACAAACTCGGGCCATCGGCGTTTGGCTTCCGCGACGGCTTCGATCATCTTCTTGTCGCCGTAGTCCAGGTTCACGACAACGTCGCCGATATCCTGAATCGCCTCATCCAGATTTCCGGCAGCAAGTAACTCCAATATCTCGGGGTCGTTGAGACACATCCGACGCGTTGTCCAATCGTAATAGAGGAAAACGGAGTCATCGGTCAGGGCCGCGGCGATTTTTGCCATTAGCGGGCGGGCTTCTCGCCTAGACTGGCCCTCGGGGGCTTTCCAGCAGTCGATGGTGACAAAGCCCTGATGCCGACTCATGCCGTCTGCGAGTCGCGCCTCTAGTCCCGCCCTGGGGCGAGAGAGTCCCACGTACTGCTGAGGCGAGCTTGCCACCGTGATTTCAAATCCGTCGATGGTGGCGCGCAGATAGCTGATCTTTTCTTCTTGAAACACGGGGCTAGACTGGGCTTCTGAGATAACACCTGCTTGGCGCAGAAGTTGTTCGACCGCGCCGGAAACGAGTAGTCGGGGTGTTTCTAACAAAAACACGACAGCGACAATTTCTTTCGCTTCTTTTCTCTTCTCGAACCAGTTTTTGACCGCACTAAACATCATCCCACCCCGCTTTCGCATCCAGACTTTCGGACTCAATCAGCAGACGACTTGAACAAGTTGAAGGATGCAAACGGAGATTTATCCTCGTGGTAGGGTGAAAAGATGAAGGTGGTTGAACTCCGCGGAGTGCGCCAATGCGGAATCGTGGAGCGCTCTCAACCTAAGGCGAAGGGCTCCTTTGCCGTTGTCCGGCTAGAGGTTATTCCAATGTGCACCGAGTTCAAGGGGTACAAGGGTGGTTGGGTGACCGACTGCTTGGGGCATGAGGCTGCGGGCACCGTGGTCGATATCGACGGTATTCGGGAGGTCGAAGTCGGTGATCGGGTTGTTGTGATGCCGCAATATCCTTGCGGTCGTTGTCGCCTTTGCCTAGCCGGCGAGTACGTCTACTGCCAGAACTCGCTCGACCCCCATGCGGTCAGCGGCAACTCGTGCGGATCAGCCACCTATGCTCAGTTCATGATCAAGCAAGACCGGTTGCTTGCGAAAATCCCATCCGGTCTCTCTACCGAATTGGCCTCAATGGCGAACTGCGGCATCGGACCCAGCTTTGGCGGGGCGAGACGCATCGGATTGTCCGGCGAAGACACCGTCCTGATCACGGGTCTTGGCCCCGTGGGGCTTGGGGCGGTGATCGTTGCCAAATGGTTTGGAGCCCGGGTGATTGCGGTCGATTCGAACGCCTTCCGAAAGTCGCTTGCGGGGGACCTAGGCGCCGACCACATCTTTGACGCTGCCGACCCTGACCTCCTGAGCCAAATCAAGTCGGTCACGTCTGGAATTGGCGTGGATAAGGTGCTGGAATGCTCCGGTGCCCCAACCGCGCAAAGACTGGCGATCGATGCCTTGCGCCGCTTAGGTTCGATGGCATTCGTGGGAGAAGCAGGCGAACTAACCCTGCACGTGAGTAACGACCTCATCCGGAAAGGCATCACCCTTCACGGATCCTGGTACTACAACCTCGCCGATGTGCCCCTCGTCCTTCGACTCATCCAAGATCGGTCGGATCTGGTCGCGAAAATGATCACCCACCGATTCCCGATGTCTCAAGTGGAGGAAGCCTGGCAACTGCAGCTCACGGGAAACTGTGGCAAGGTCCTTCTGGATCCTTGGAGTTAATCGGGTTCTGCCGCTGACTCTTTGCAAAGGACCGATTTAGGTTTAGGCTTGCAACGGGAGAGAGAGACAATCATGAGACTCCTTTTGCTTCTAGGCCTCGCTTCGTCGTTTGCTTGTCAGCCGGGTCAAGGAAATCCGCCTGGCAACGTTCCTACCAATGGTCAAGCATCGACCGGTGCCAACGATCTCTCGACCCTTTCCGACGAGTTCGCCGACGCCGGCAGCCTCTCCGCTTGGAAGAGAGTGACCCAGGTCGAGGGTGCGCAGGTCTCGCCACTCCAGACGTTCCGCGTCGAGGGTGGTCGACTTCAGCTCGTCCCCGTGACCTGCACTTGGTATAAGGACTACCGAGCCGAGATGGTCTTCAAGGAGGTAGAAGGCGACTTTATTCTAACCACTCTCGCTAAGTGCACTTCCCGATCAGGATCGGGCGCGCCGAGGACTGCCTTCTCGCTGGGCGGACTCATGGTCCGCACGCCGCGCACTGACACGGGTCGGAACTGGCGACCGGGACGAGAAAATTACGTCTTCCTCTCCTTGGGAGCAGCGGACCAACCCGGTCGGTTCCAGTTCGAAGTCAAGACGACCATCAACAGCGACAGCCAGCTTCAGACCTCCCCCGCGGATGGACCCGAAGCGCAGATTCGCATCGCTCGCCTCGGCACTCACATGGTGATGCTCCGCAAAACCTCGTCTGGCTGGATCGTTCACAAGCGTTACGATCGGTCTGATATGCCTAAGAAGGTTCAGGCGGGGGTCACGGTTTACACCAACTACTACGGCACCCAGGGAATGGACGTAGTGACCCACAACTCGCGATTTGGCAGCGCTCAGGGGGCAGATTTGGTCGCAACCTTCGACTACATTCGTTACACCCGCCCCGCCGCCGACCTCGCTTCCAGGGCGGCTAGAATGTCTGATACCGAACTCGTAAGAGCTCTCGGGGAATAAATCCCATGTCTGCTATTGCTTGCCTTCTGCTCCTAGCTCAAACCCAGCATCAGGTTGTTTCTGTTCCGAAGTCTTGGAAGTTGGACCCCTGGTATGCGCAAGGAGTAGAGGTGCTTGGCATGCGAATCGTCGGGTCCAAAAAGCTGAAGCCCGAGGCGCTCCTGGAGGCGGCAAGGCTCACCGAGAAGATGCTCGAAAAGCGACCCTTTATCGCCGAGGAACTCGGCAAGAAGCGGATTCATACCGCGATCATGGCGGAGTCGGAAGTCACCACGGATGTTCCGGAACATCGAAAGATGAATGAGATGTTCCCGGAAACGGACTGGAACAAGAGAGCTCGCGGATTAGGCCCCGGCCCGGCAAGCATGATCACCTCGGCCGCTGAGGAAAACCTCCTGCGCTACAAAACCGATTGGTACAAGGGGGAGTCCATTTTCATCCACGAATTCGCCCACGCGATCATGGATTACGGTATCCCGCCGTTTGATCCGGAGTTCCTTGGCAACGTTGAGAAAACGTACCAAGCTGCCAAGAAGAAAGGGCTCTGGAAAGGTCTGTACGCTGGTGAGAACGTCCACGAATACTGGGCAGAAGGCGTGCAGTCCTACTTCGATGCCAACCGAGAGGCCATCCCTTCCAATGGTGTTCACAACCATGTGAACAC
>CAYYJX010000060.1:0-18737 GCA_964471545.1 uncultured Fimbriimonas sp.
CGAAGACGTGGACCTCATGATCGAAAAGCAGATTCGAACGCGCTTGGTGAAGGGGGCCTACCTAGAGCCAGACACCGTCGCCTTTACGGACAAGGCCAAGGTGGACGAACAGTACGTGGCCCAAGCAAAGCGACTGCTTTCCAAGGGCTTCTATCCTGCTCTTGCCACCCAAGATGAGGCCATCATCAACGAGCTCGTCAAATACGTTCAAGACCAGGGCATTGATAAAACCTCGTTCGAGTTCCAGATGCTCTACGGCATCCGCCGCGACCTTCAACAAGGGCTGACGAAACAGGGCTTCAACGTGCGGGTTTACGTGCCTTTTGGCGATAGCTGGTACCCCTATTTCACGCGCCGGTTGGCGGAACGACCCGCAAACGCGCTGTTTATCGCGAAGGCGATGTTCCGCAAGTAGATTCGAGCCCGGCGTGTTTATCGGTTTCGGATGCGATTCAGGACCCCTGAAACAACTCCGAATCCGCTTGAATGATTGCGACAACGTTTGTCATTCCTCGGGAAGTACCTGGTAAGTTTATTTGTCCATGAGGGAGACGATTCTCGATATCAGCGATGCCAAGAACATCTTCGATAAAATTCTTGCTCACTGGTCCCAATCGAACGAGGCGTTAGGCGGTCGAGAGATCATTCTTCGCGGCAACTTCAGCCGCACCTCATTCCTCAATTGCGCGGTCGAGTTCGACCACATGAGCGAGCAAATCGAGCAGACGCTCGAGCTCCGAGATAAGGCATCGGCGCAGCTTGGTCTCTACAAAGAGAACATGCGAAGAGCCATGCAACGATTCTCCTTCCTCGTGCGAGGGCTCTATCCAGACCAAGATTTCACCAAGCGAATTCCGGCCCTTCCCGATGTTCGGTCCAACGAGGATAAGTTCATGGATCCGGTGGACCGAACGCTCTTGATTTGGAAGCAAGTCAATTCGATTCAGCAGCTGGTATTGCCCGATGGCACAACTCTCGAGGCGTTTGCCCTCGGCGTCGAAGTGCTTCGACAGGCTTTCGCCGCCCGAGACAAGTCTTTTGAGCAGGAAAGGTTCTTGCGCGCTTCCAGGCGCCGCCATCATGGACAGATGATCGACCGTGCCGTTCAGTACCGTCAGGTCGTTCTCGGCATGTTCGGCGAGGACAGCGAGATCGCCCAGGCGCTTCCCTATCTGTGGCCCAAGCAGGATCGCAAGAAGAAGGCGAAGGTCGAAGAACCGAAAAACGATCTCAAACTGGTGGAACCGACCATCGGAGAGATTGCGGCAGGTTCGGCAATGCTCGCGTAAGAGCGGTACTCTCTCGGCATGGATCTGGCGAACTTCGACCTCTCGGGGATGAGGTTGATCCATGTAGGGTGGCATTCCCCAGCCGCCGATGTCTTCTTTTTGGTTCTCACCTACCTTGGACTGGGACAGGTGCAAGCGGGAATTGGATTGCTCCTCCTGCTCTCAAAGAAGACCAAGCCCTTCGCTTGGCCTTTGGTGATCACCACGGTGCTAACCGGAACGGTGCTAGCCCAACTTTTCAAGACCCTGCTCCCACGGCAAAGACCAAGCAACTTGGATTGGGTGATGGCGCAAGAGCCACATAAGCTCAGCTCGTTCCCAAGCGGTCACACGACGACCGCGTTTGCCTGCGCGACTACGGCATATCTGATTGCGAGACGCCTATATCCTTCCCATGCTTGGAAGTTCTTGTTTGGGTACGCGATTGCAGGCGGAGTCGGTTTGAGCAGAATCTACCGGGGCGTCCATTGGCCCACGGACGTTCTGGCAGGAGCGTGCGCCGGAATTCTTGGCGCAATTCTGCTTGAGCTCGTTCTCCAAAAGATCGATCGCCGAAAGGATTAACCTTCGGCGATATCGAATCGTCCCATGCCGCGATACTTGGCGTAACGTTCGGCCTTGATCACTTCAGGAGTCGACGCTTGAAGGTCGCCAAGGTGCTTCTCGATTGCTTCCTTCACAGTAGCAAAGGTTTCCAGCGGATTTCGATGGGCACCGCCCTTCGGTTCGGGAAGTATCTCATCGATGAGCCCGTATTCGAGCGCTGAAGCAGCGGTGAGCTTGAGTGCCTTCGACGCGTCTGGGCCTCGCTCCGGCATTCGCCACAGAATTGCCGCGCATCCCTCGGGCGGGATGACGGAGTAAACCGAGTTCTCCAACATCAGCACCCGGCTGGAGGCTGCAATGCCAATGGCTCCTCCGGAACCACCCTCGCCAATAACAACGGCGACGGTTGGAACGGTGAGTTCGAACATCTTCATGATCGCGGCGGCGATTGCCTCACTGATGCCACGAGATTCGCTTTCCACGCCGGGGTCTGCCGCGGGCGTATCTACAAAGCTGATCACGGGCATTCGGAAGCGCTCCGCCATGTCGAACAGGCGCATGGCTTTTCGATAGCCTTCCGGCTTTGCCATTCCAAAGTTTCGGAACTGACGCTCTTGGATATTGCGTCCCTTCTGGTGTCCGACGACCATCACGGGCTGGCCATTGAAGAGGGCAGGTCCTCCGATGATCGCGTTGTCGGCAAAGCCACGACGGTCGCCTTGAAGCTCCACGTATTCCGTGAAAAGGGCCTGCACGAAATCGAGCGTGTAGGGTCGCTTCTCGGCGCGGGCAATCAGAACCTTTTCCCAAGGTCCGAGATTGCTGTACATCACGTCGATGAACTTATCTCTTCCCTTTTCTAGGTCTTCAATCTTCGCTTCTAGAGCCTCTCTGGACTTGGGGTCAGCTTCTTTGCGAGCCGCATCTCGAGCCTTCGTGATGAAGTCCTCAAGCTCAAGAAGCTCTCTTTCCCACTCTTTGTGCGTTTTTGGCGAGCTCATTTTCGACCTCCGTTGAGGGATAGGGCATGACCGCCCAACGTTCGAGCCAGTGAGGCTAGCGTGTCGCGCATCTCTTTACGGGGAACAATCCGATCGATCATGCCGTGCTTCAAGCAGAATTCGGCAGTTTGGAAGTCGTCTGGAACCTTGCTCACACCTGCCTGTTTGCTCACGCGCGTGCCTGCAAAACCGACCAGAGCCCTAGGTTCGGCAACGATCACATCGGCAATGGATGCGTAGCTGGCAAGAACGCCTGCCATGGTGGGATCGGTGAAGACTGCGATGTAAGGCACGCCGGCTTCCGCGCAGCGCTGGGCCGCCGCAGTGGTTTTTGCCATCTGCATCAAGCTCAACAAGCCTTCCTGCATTCGGGCGCCTCCAGAGGCACAGAAGATAATCGCGGGCATCTTCTCATCGGCGGCCCGTTCAAGAGTCCGAGTGATCTTCTCACCCGCAACCGAACCCATCGATCCGCCCATGAAATGGAAGTCCGCAACGGCGACGCTCACGGGCATCTCTTCCAGTTTTGCCCGGCCCGAGACGACCGAGTCGAATCGCTTGGTCTTCGCTTCAGCCGCATGGAGTTTGTCTACGTAGTCGGGAAAGTCGAGCGGGTTGCCAGAGCGAAGCTCGGTGTCTAGCTCCTCAAAAGTGTCCGCATCGAAGGTCCAAGCGATCCGAGTCGCCGCGGAGAGGCGATGGTGATGACCGCAATAGTTGCAAACCCGCAGGTTCTGCTCGAAGTCGATGGAAAACAAAATCTTCTTGCAGTTACTGCACTGAAGAAAAGCTTCCGAATTCGCCGGTGCCTTCGTATTCAAGGTCTTTGAAGATACCCCCCAGGCTCCCAAGGAACAAGGGGGTACGCGTCCGGAAAACCCCGGACGGGCCGGGGTTTGAACCTAATCCACCTCGCTTTCAGGGTTGAGACTTCTTTCGGCTCCGACGGTAAAGAACCACACCAATAACGAGGGGTGGAACCCAGATGGGCGAGTAAACGCCTGCATAGATCAGTCGTCGTCCAAAGTTTTGAGCCTTGAGCGTGAGCGACTCTCTCGCTGAGTTAAAGGCGTCTGCCGACCAGCTTTCGGAGTTCACGGGCTTCTGAGACTTGGGACGCTCTCGGACGGTGACTCGAATGGTGCTCAACGACGCTCGGGTCTTGAGCGATTTCAGCATTGCCTCCATGCCCTCGATGTTTTGGCGAACGGCTGAGAGTTGCTCTCGAACCAACAGAATCTCCTTGACGGTCCGGGTTTGATCCATCACCTTCATGAGTTGCTGCTCCTCGGCCCGGAGCGCCTTTAATCTCGCTTCCGTGTCCACTGTTTCCGAAGTGATGTCGACGGCACTCGTCTGTTTACGGAAGACCTCTCCCAAGGCCGAGAGCTTCGCGATCATCCGGTCGAAATTGGCGGTCGGAATCCGAAGTTCCAGATTGCACCCCGCGATTTCGCCGGAGGACGGATCGAAGTCGCGAAACTCATCGCTGGAGGCAACAAATCCTTTGAACACCTTGGTTTCCGCTTCAATGGCCTGAACCGTTTTGGGCACGTCTGCGACTCGCACTTCCATGTCGGCCGAGCGGTCGATCGCTAGACCAAAGCTGGACGGACCTGTCTCTTGGAAGGAAAGATTCTTCTCTTTGCTCAACGTGACCGGTTTGTCAGCCGATGCGGCGCTCTTGGTTACGAATCCGGCAGTTCTGTCCATCTCCGCCGGAGGAGCTCCTGGTGCCATTTGGGCCTCCGCAACACCCGCCACCGCTCCAGCGTCGGCCGCAGGTGACACCGCCGAGCTACGGGTCTGAACCTGACCCGTAGGGGTGATCAAGATCCCAAAGACAACCGCGACCGCCGCAACCGCCGTCCACCGCATCAACGGAGACGAAGGTAGGAATCGATTCGACCAGGAACTTATCTTGGAGACAGCAGACTCGGGTTCCACAACAGGTTCTGCTTCGAGCTTGGTCAGCAGGTCTTGCAGACCGGTGGGCTCCGGTCGCTCGACGCGTCGTAGCGCGTCTCGAATTTCGTTGATCTCTACCACCTCTTCAGGCGTGAATCCATCAAGGACGAGATTGGATTTCATGATTGCACCCCCTCCTTTCGAGCGGTGTCGTCGTAGATCGCCTTCCTAAGAGCGGCGAAAGCGTGATGAAGTCGGCTCTTTACCGTGCCCGTTGGGATTCCAAGCAGGTCGGAAATCTCTTGTTGGGTAAGTCCATCGATCTCGTGGAGAACAACCACGGCTCGATGGTCTTCGGAGAGTGCTGCCAGTGCCGCTTTGAGAACTTCTGAGTTCACCAGGCGGGTCTCTGGCGAGTCGCCAACCGGTTCGGCAAACTCGGGCAAGTATCCTTCTCGCCCCTCCTTCCGAAGCAACCGACGGCATTCGTTAAGAGCAATACCAAGGACCCACGTGAGCGGCGCGCTTCCGCCTCGAAATGTATGGGCATTGCGATGAGCAATGAGGAACGCTTCTTGTGTGGCATCGGCGGCACGATCAGCGCCGACGCGAACGGCGCAGAATCGAAATACTGCGTCGTAGTGCGCCTTCGCCAGTTTTGCCACGTCGATGGAGGCGTTCATGGGAATTAACCTTGCGATTTCCACGATCTTATGAGTTCGTGATCTGAAAAGCAAAAACCGTTCAATCGATTTTCTCGATCGAACGGTTTTTGAAGATTTCTTTGGTTAGATTATCGAGCCACTTGGAAGCGAATATCCGCCGTCGCAAGGTTCTTGAGCTTAAAGGTCAAGCCAGAGAAAGGGGCATCCAGGCTTTCGCGATCCCCTAGGCTCTTATTCTTAAGGGCCTTCTTGAGGGCCTGAACCGCCTTCTCAGCGTCCGCAGCGTCTTGGAAGTACACCACCTTGATCTTTTCTGGTCCAACCTGATTGAACCGAACCGCCTGATCCTTACCCTCTGGGAATCGTAGAGCGCGTGGCTGGTCGACCCGGATCGCTTGCAGAATCTCCGGGACGGTCGCCGAAAGGTCTGCGTTCATCACCTGAACGCGATCGTTCGAATCGCGATCGAGAATCAGATAGTGCCCGGCTCGACGAGCGTTGATCGTGAAAACGACGTACTGCTCACCATCGCCCTTCAGACGGATCGTTGTTCCCACCGGATACGGTTTGCCTTTCTCGTCGGTCATCGCCACCGTCACCGCATTGGAGTTGGTGTTATCGAAGGCGTACAAAGACGAGAACGAAGCAAAGTTAACGGGCCACTCCAAACTTCCGGGCGTAGGAGCAGCGGGAGCAGGGGGATTCGGGTTGGAAGGCGTGGTGGAGCCACCTCCCGATTGGCTGTTTCCTTGACCACCCGTGTTCGTCGGAGGATTCACCGGCGGGTTTGGAGGAGCGACGGGTGGATTGGTTGGCGGCTTAGGAGGAGTTGGCGCGGCCGGTTGAGGCGCACTCAAGAACTCCACTGCCGGTCCCGTATACACCGGGATCTGCTCGTCTTTACTGTACGAAGAGACTTTCCCGTTCACCGTAGCCGTCACTTGTGGCCAGGAAACCTTGTCTCCGGATGAGATCACTTGGGCCAAATAAAAGGTGAACACGCCCTGCTTCTGGTTGTTGATTCGGGTTTCAAACGCGTACTGGCTGTATCGAGCCGCAACGTACTGAGCAAACAGACCTTGGTTCGGCGCGGTGGTGAAATCATCGGAGCGGAAGCTCGGCGTCGATCGGTTGAGCGTTGCGCCGAATTGAGAGGACTCCGTGGCGCTCTTAATGTTCTTTCTCTCGAAGTAACGCGGTTTGCCTTTGAACGGATTCACGCTCTTAGAAAGCACGCCTTCCGAGTGGCAGGCGTCGACAATGAACGTGACGTGGATACCCTTGGCTCGTGCGGCGTCGATGATCGGCTTGAAATCGTACGAGGTGAGATCGGTTGAGACGCTTTGCCCGGTCGAGCTAGCGGTCAGAAGCGTCGACGTTCCGTTGCCCGCTTTAGCCCCGTGCGAGCTGTGGTGATAGTGAATCCTGGAACCCGGTTTCCCGTTGGCAACCGCTCGACGCCAAGCGTTCAAGATCGCCTCTTTAGTGGCTTGCCCGCTTTTCAGCAGAACAAACTCGCCTTCGCTGTATCCCCGCTTGGTGAGGGCGACTTTCATGTTGTCGATATCGTTCTCACACCCTTCCAAGGTCGCGTTCGGAAGGTAGGGATACTTGTTGATCCCCACCAGAATGGCCGTGTCGGCAGCCGCAACCTGCACGATTCCGATGGCTCCAATACCAACTGCAATTGCAATTTTCATCTCGTTCTCTTCTCCTCCTCTTTGAAGACGTTCCCCTTACTTCCGAATCATCGACTTCCTGGCATCCAGGACGACCAAGTGCGTCTTCTTCACTTTTCGGTTCGATGTTGGATTCACGACGATCTCGGTGTCCTCAATTTGTAGCAGGAAACCCGTTCGAACGTCGTATTGAAGCTTTCTTCCTTCTCCCTTTGCGTTCCCGCTGTTCACGTAAAGAATGCCGTCATCGATGTAGGCGCTGCGATATTCCCTGCGTTCGCGCTCTTCTCGGTTGACTCCAAATCGGAAGGCAGCGGAAACCACTTCGGTGACTGCGCCAAAGTACATGCCCCAGTGATAGCCCTCCGGCTTCGTGCCTCCGTTGGAGTAGTTGAAAGCCTTCCAATAGGTATCGCGGAGTTTGTCTTCTGCCTTCGCAACCTCCTGCAACGTAGGCACGGCAGGCTTGCCGTAGCCGGCTTGCCGATTCACCCGGAACTGCACGGGCTTGTAAGAAAAGCTAAGATTCTTCTCGCCGCCGCCACGATAGGGTCGGAGGCTCCATTCTTGAAGGCTAAACGACACTTCGTAGGTTGCTTCTGAGTCGGTTCCCTTCTTTTGGCTCAGGGTTGTTTCCCCTTCGAAAGCGGCAAGTTCTTCGTCCGTCTCGGCATCTCGGTCGATCAACTTGTGCGAATAAACCAGCCGGTGCCAACGGTCCAAATTCGTGCGAGCGATGATGGATCCGTTCACCAAACTAATCGAATCGTCAAGATTCTCCGTTCCCTCGGGCGTGGTGCTGGGGCCGGTTTGATTGAGAATCGCACCGACCGTGGAATAGTCTGGCCCGGCCGAACTCGGGACGCCTTGGGGCGGAACGGGAGCCACCGCTCGAACGCCCAGAATGATGGGATCGCGTTCCCGAATCACCGCTTCGGGAGTTTGACGTCTCCCTGTGCGTTGAGACCAATTGGCAACCTTCTTTGCAACAACGGTCTTAACGAGCGCCGGGGTGATTCTGCCTCTTGCATCGGCGGCTTCTTCATCGCGTGCCAACGCGTCGATGAGGGCACCCGTGTACACACCCCCCTCGTCCGTTTCCCAACTGTACTCGCCCACAATGCACGAGTAGAGGGCGGCGCTGCTGATCTGAAAGTCAGCGCTGACAACCTCGCCGAGTTTGGAGTTCAGCTTGGAAATGTCCGTATCGTCTTTGACAATGGTTCGAACGTTCAGCCCTGCAGGTTCATCCCTTACGACTTCGGTTCGTTCCTCCCGGCAGGCGTCGGAGACAAGGACACGCTTGCGGGCTTTCATCGTCCGGAAAACCGATTCCAATTCACCAAACGAGACCAGCGTTTTAAGCCTAGGCTTCCAGTCCAAGCCCACTCGCTCGAACCTCCCATCGGATGGCCAAAGATAACCTTCCGATCCGGTGGTCATACCGTGGCCGCTGAAATAGAACAGAAACGTGTCTTCCGGCTGAGAATCGGCGGCAATTTCTTTGAGCGAGTTTAGGATTCGCTCCTTCGTCGCGAAGCTCACCTGCTCGGGACCGCCGGGAGCGGAGATCGCCAGGATCGGTTGCCACCCAAGGCTCTTCAACGCTTGTGCGAGGTTCGTTGCATCGGAGTGCGCTTTTGCCAGGTCTTTGATGCAACCCTCGGTCCCGCCGTAATTGGAAACCCCAACCAAGAACGCGATTTTGCGTCCTTTCGGAGTCTGCAATTTTGGACTCGCTCCGGTGCCCGCGACTCCCAGAGTCACCAAGGCAACCAGACCAACAACCGTGATAATTCCTCGCTTCATAGTTCGTTCCTTTGAACTCACGTTTAAGAGCATTGTACGTTTCGTACCGAGGGCTTCCCTAAGGTCTTTTTGCCCTCGGTTCACCTTGTCTACGGAACGAGCGAGAGGCGTTTCTTTATCGCTCCGTTGAATCAGAATAAGGAAATGCGATATCCGGTGACCCAGCCCATTCCGTCTGCGGCGATCTACGCGTTCGTGTTCGTCGCCTGGCTCGTTGGATCGGTTACGTTCACCCTCATCGCAAAGTCTTTGGGAAGCAAGTTCCGAGCAGAGAACGATGGTTGCCTTCTAAGTATCGGCGTGCAAGTGACCGTCCTTGTTGGCGGCGCGGCAGGTCTGCTTGCCTTTCCTTATCCTTACAACATCGTTGCTTCGATGGTTGGTGCTCTTGCCTTCCCCGGTTTGCTTTGCGGATTCTTTTACGCCTCGCTTGCTCGATCTAAGAAGTGATTCCCGCTCCAGACTGAATCTAGAGCGGGAATCCCCGATCAATTCCGCGCAATCGCCACGTTCAGCGGATAAACCTCCCAACGTCGCTTGCCGAACACGGTTGCCAACCAGTAGCTGTCCGGGTTGGGAAGATCGAGCGACATGTTCGTCTCATTGATCTCGCTGAACGGGATATCGAGGAGCAGTTGATCGAGCGTATTGCTCCGGCTCCCAGTCTTCTCCACTAGAACGAGCAGGAACAGTTGGTCGTTCGGTTGCATGTTCGCCCGGTTCGTCCAGTCGATCGTCACCGGAACCTGAGTCCAACCGTCCT
The DNA here is from genome assembly GCA_964471545.1 of uncultured Fimbriimonas sp. Taxonomy (GTDB): domain Bacteria; phylum Armatimonadota; class Fimbriimonadia; order Fimbriimonadales; family Fimbriimonadaceae; genus Fimbriimonas. The sequence goes on from CAYYJX010000060.1 coordinate 9,661, forward strand.
TGGATTCATTGTTCGGGAATCGCCACGGGTCGAACGGAGTGAACACCCGGTTGGCGAAGTATCGCTTTCCTCGCTTCGTGACCTCCATCACGGTCAATCCGTAAACGTCGTTCCCATTGGGCTTGAGAAAGAGTTGCACGGGCTTGGGTCCGGCAAAGATATCGTTACCGATTTCCTTGAACTTGCCATCGACACTTTGCGCGACCTTGAGGTTGGGCTTGCGATCGTTCTTGAGAATAGCCTCAATCTTCTCGCTCACCGCATCGGCCTCGCGCTCCATCTCCTTTGCCAGAAGATAGGCGGCCACGCGCTCTCCGAGCATTCGTCCGGTCACCCCAAGTCGCTTGTTGGATTCTGCAAAGGCGTTCCACTTCCCTACTCGATCCACTTCCACGTTGACGAAGTAGCCCAACGACTGCGATTGGTAGTAATCCCAGCTCGATCGGCCTGCTTTTTCCACCGTGATCTTGAATCGATATTTGGAGGCGTTCCCGAAGACCTTGCGATCTTTGGTCCAGTCCTGAAGCAGCTCATTCGTGGTTTGCCGGAACGTGGTGCTGAACGTATACAGGTCAGCCTCTGCGGTGCCCGTATTGGTGGCAGCGTCCGGGATGTTGACAAGGTTTCTGGACTGGCCCCCGCCCAATAGGGCGAGGGAACAGACGACGGCGCTAAGTGTTGCAGACATGTTTCTCTCCTCTCAATGCATCCGCGGATTACTTCACGACTTGGAATCGCAAGTCAGCGGTGTAGAAGGAAGCGGTTGCGGTGCCAATTTGAACGACTTCTCCATAGCGGGCGCCAATCAGCCCCCCTCGGTTAGCGCTCTTGCTCAGCACTTGACGAATTTTGTTGATCGCACTTCTTGCCGCATCCTCACTGGTGAAAAGGATCGCCTTGATGCGCTCTGGACCTTCTTGGTTGAAGGCATAGAAGTCTTGAGCCGGTCCAGGAAGCACCACGACTGCACCCGCCGCGACTCTGGCGAGCGCGGTTACGTCCTCGGACGATTGAGTGCTGAAGTTCATCACCTGAACTTGGTCCTTACTGTCGCGGTCGAGCACCACTAGCCAGCCGGGCTTGCTTACTTGGATCTCGAACTTCGAGTAGTCCTGCCCCACTCCCTTCATCTTGATGGTCGAACCGTTCTCTCGATACTTCCCGTTCTCGTCCTTCCATCGGATGGAAACGACCGAACCATTCACGTTATCGAAGTTGAACAGATCGTTGAGGGTTGGGATGTTGACCTGAACGGGCTGAGTGGCCTGTTGCGCCGCTTGTTGGGTGGCGTATCCCTCCAATGCGTAACCTGGCGCCCCAACGAAAACCGGGTTCTGCTCGTCCTTGCTCCAGACCGATACCGAACCGTTCACTCGTGCAGTGACCTCTGCCCAAGTGAGACGCTTTTTGTTGTTCAGCAGGTCGTTAAGGTAGTAGGTGAAAACGCCTTGTCGCTTCCCGGCAAGGTTGGTCTCGAAAGCGTATTGAGTGTATTTAGCGGCGGCGTATTGGGCGCAAAGAGGACCGCCGTTTCCGATGTTTTGAGAGTTCGAAGCGATCGGCGCCGATTGGTTCTGGGCGTTGTTAAACGTGACAACCTCTCCGATCTTGTCACCGACGAAGCTTGCCGAACGGCTGTTTTCACCCGTCACGTTCTCGCGAGGATAGAAGCGCTTCTTCGCATCGGGATTGACCGGATTGACGCTCTTCGTGAGAACGCCCTCTGAGTGACAGGCGTCGATGAGCAGAGTGACCGCAACGTTCTTGGCGATCGCCTTATTAATGTAAGAGCGGATTTCTTGAGGCGTGATGTCCCCGTTAAAGCTGCGCCCGGTTGAACTGGTAGTGAGAAGAGTCGAAACACCGTTTCCAGCTTGGCTACCGTGCGACGAATAAGTGATGACGAGCCGCTCCCCACGCTTGACCTGTTCGGCAGCCCGGTCGAGGGCGGCAAGGATTGCTTCTTTGGTCGCCGCACGAGAAAGAAGCATCGTGATCTCACTCTCCTTAAAGCCCCGCGTGAGCAACATGCCTTTCATCGTGTTCGCGTCGGTCTCGCATCCGGCAAGGCGAGCGTTGGGAATGAATGCAAAGTCGTTGATACCAACAACAACTGCTCGATCTGCCATCGAAACAGCCCCAACCGCCATCATCGCGGCACTCAGAATCAATTTAGATTTCGTCATTTCTCTCCACTCCGTTTGGAAGAACCTTTCCTAGTCCCCAGGTTCTAGTTGCAGGATACATCTTTAACGGGTGGCGAGCCGTGTGATTACGCGCACCGGAACTAACCGGGTCCGTGGACCTAATTTGAACCTAAAATTGGTAGGTGATCGAACCAATCCGGAGTGTTCCCGACCGTGGGTCGGACTGGGAAGCAGAGTCCACGAGGAGTAGGTTCGCCCACTTGAGCGGACCCTTTGGGAGGGAGGATTGGGCATCACCCCCCCAAGCGGCACCTACCTCTGATCCGTCGAGGGGTATCCGCACCGGCATCCAACGGGCGGCGCCTCCGGGATCGCCAAGGGTGCCTAGATTCACCTGGAAGACCCGACCACCGGAATCCATGAAACGGGATCGCAAGAAATTGCCCGAGCCGTCCGTGCGAACCCAGATGAGCGCCGCCTTTGCGCGGCTGGGAATGGACACCTCGGCCGGATCGATACCTGCGTATTGCCAACCCTTTTCGAATCGGTAGGTCCACTCGACTTCGCGATTAAAGTCTTTCCCGGATTTAATCTCCACTTTGATGGGTGCCTGGGGAACGTTTTGGACGTACTGGATGGCGGTCCAAGGTCGATTCTCCAAAACGGCGGTCGCCCAATCACCGGCGTTTCCAAAAGCGATCGTGCGATCAGAGCCAGGGACCTCGATCTTGGGCGACGACTTATCCGTGACCACTTCTATGGATTGCGATGGCATCGCCGACCGAGACCCATCGGCTTTCACCAGGGTCACGTTCAATCGCGAGCGATTCAAGAGGGTCCAGGCAGAATCCTCACCCGTCATCAATGACCGAGGAACCGGACCGTAGGAGCCCTGAACTCTCGGCAGGTACGTCGACTGGAATGGCTTGAGACCCCGCACAGCAGCGTCCATCTCCGAAATTCGAATATCGGAGCGCTCAAGTTCATCGCCCAAAACTTTTCTGAGAGTCTCTGCCTCAGACGGAGTTTGCGATTGAACAACGGGCAATTCATCCGCTGAAAGATTCCAGTTGAGACGTGCCAGCTTTTTTCCACTCTTTGACTTCAGGAGGATGGAAACGACATCCCCTCGGTCTTCTAGCCGTCTTGAAACCGTCCACTCTCTTAAGATTTCGCTCCATTTTTGGGCGGCGAAGTAACTCGGTTTGGGCTCGAAATTCTGCCGCACCACCCCAAAGCGATGTTCATTTTCCTCGGGATTCGGACCGTCGTCTCGCCAGTCGTAGAAGATTGAGATGGGCACCTTTGCCGCTGCATTGAGCGCCCACATCCGCATGAGAAAGCTTGCTTGCCGTTGCTCGGAGACTCCTCTGTTAAACGTCGAGTAGCCCCACTCGCCAGACAGAATCGGCCTACGTCTTCCGAAGAACTCCATCATCGAGTCCAACTTCGCGTAATCCTCCCAAACGGTTTCCGGGGAACCAGGTCGGTAAGGGTGGACCGAGATCGCGTCGAAGTCTTCAAGAAGTCCAGCGGCGAAGACGGCTTCCAAGAACTCCCAATCGAAACCGCTTGTGGCGGGCCCGACCACCCATGCGGATGGGTCCGCTTTTCTGATCTCCTTTACGGTCTTTTTTGCGAGTTGGACGTATGCATCAACGTCGGGCTTGGGTGCCCAGAAAGGCAAGATGTTTGGCTCGTTCCACACCTCCCAGATAATTCCCTTGCCCCGAAAGTGCTTCACCGCCGCTCCGGCAAACCTTGCGAAAGCATCCTGGGCGGCGGGGTCCGTGAGCCCACCCTTTTGGTAGTAAGCATTGCCGTAGTCGAGAATGAAATACGGGCGAATGTTGGCACGTTCAAGATCGTTGACCAACGATTCGTAGTGGCGGAAGTCGTACTTGCCCTTTGTGGTCTCAATGGTCGACCACGCGAAATCCATGCGAACAACCTCGCACCCCATTCTCTTAAGGAGTTCAATCTCACCCGGCATGGGCTTGGTGAAGTGAATGTTGACGCCAACTCCTTGAGGAAATGGGGGACGCTCTGCGGGTCGTTTCGGGGCAGGCAGGGTGCCGGTTAGCACGGTTGCTGCTAGTCCGAGAGTCCAAAGCGTCATTCCCATCATTATCGTCACGTAAACGACGGCAGGTCATGAGTTCTGACGATTCGCGTGCGAAGCCGCGTCTTTTCTTTCATAATCCGAATCAACATGGCGTTCAAAGTTGCAGTGTTGCCCGGAGACGGCATTGGCCCCGAAGTAACGGCGGAAGCGGTACGCGTTCTCAAAGCGTGCGGCGGAAACTACGACTTCCAAGAAGCACTCGTGGGTGGAATCGCCTGGGAAAAAACAGGAACGCCTCTACCAAACGAAACCCTTGACCTGTGCCGCACCGCAGATGCGATCCTAATGGGAGCCGTCGGCGGTCCGAAGTACGACAACATTCAACCGCCTTCCCTGCGACCGGAGATTGGCGCTCTTCTCGCCCTCCGACGGGAACTTGAACTTTTTGCCAACGTTCGCCCGGCGAAAACCCTTCCCCCGCTTCTAAATGCGAGCCCACTAAAGGGCGACCACGGATTGATCGATCTCGTGGTCGTTCGTGAACTAACGGGTGGCATCTACTTTGGCGAGCCCCGCGAGCGTCGCGAGAACGGAACCGTCGCCGTAGACACCTGCATCTACTCCCGAGCCGAAGTGGAGCGCATTACTGAGCGAGCCTTCTCCATTGCCCGGGCACGCAAGCGTGAGATTGTGAGCGTCGATAAAGCCAACGTTTTGGAGACCAGCCGGTTGTGGCGCGAGGTTGTTACCGAAATGGCCTCAGCAAACAAGGACGTGAAGGTCACGCACATGCTCATTGATAACTGTGCCATGCAGTTGGTGCGGGATCCGAAGCAGTTCGACGTGATCCTCACCGAAAACATGTTCGGCGACGTCCTTTCGGACGAGGCTTCGATGATAACGGGCAGCCTTGGACTTCTTCCAAGCGCATCACTCGGCAACTCTCGAAACAACAAGCCGTTTGGGCTTTACGAACCTGTTCACGGAAGCGCCCCCGACATCGCGGGTCAAGGACGGGCGAACCCGATCGCGGCTATTCTTTCAGGTGCAATGATGCTTCGATACACGTTCAGCGACTCCGAAAACGCCGATCGTGTGGAAGCGGCGGTTGAACAGGTGCTCGGAGAAGGCTTGCGGACCGCCGACATTTTCGAGAAAGGAACGAAGCTCGTTTCCACCTCGGAGATGGGTTCCGCAATCGCGGCGAAGTTGGCTTAAGCTTCGTTTAAAGCAGAAGCGAGGGGCGGTGAAGACCACCCCTCGCTTCTGCTTTTCTTGCTGCGCTCCGACTACCGAGCCAGCGCAAGCTCGGCGAGTTGAACCGCGTTGAGGGCAGCACCCTTGAGCAATTGGTCGCCTGCTATGAGCATGCTGATCGCGTTCGGATTGCTTACGTCTTGTCGGAGACGGCCAACGAGAATATCGCCCTGACCACTCGCATCGTGAGGGGTTGGGAATCGGTTGTTTTCCCGATCATCGATCACCTTCACGCCGGGAGCCTTCTCCAGCGCGGCGCGAACCTCTTCAATGGAGGGAGCCTTGCCCACAAACTCGATCGTAACCGTTTCAGTGTGGGCTCGAAGAACCGGAACCCGAACGCAGGTGACGTTTACTTTCAGCTCCGGCATGCCCAGAATCTTCCGACTCTCTGCAATCACTTTTCGCTCTTCATCGTTGTATCCATCTTCCGCAATGGCAGTGTTGTGACTGAAGAGGTTGAATGCGTATCGGTACTGCAGCGGACTGCTCGGCATTTCTCCGTCGGTCAGAACCGCCAACGTTTCTTTCTCCAGTAGGTCCATCATTTGCGCTCCGCCCCCAGAAGCACTCTGGTACGTCGAAACAATCAAGCGATCGATAGGAGCCAAATCGGCGATGGGCTTCACCGCTACGCAAAGAATGATTGCCGTGCAGTTGGCAACGGCCAGTAGCTTGGCGTCACCAATCTTCTCCGGATTGACCTCTGGAACAACGAGCGGAACGTTGGAGTCCATTCGAAATGCCGATGAGTTATCCAGCACCAGAGCCCCGGCTTCCAGCGCATGCGGAATCAGCTCTTTGCTGCGAGTCGCCCCCGCCGAGAAGAACGCGACGTCAACTCCTTGAAAGGCGGAGGGTTGAGCAAGCTCAATGGCATATTCCTTCCCGCGGAAGGACATTTTTTTGCCGACGGAGCGCTCGCTCGCGAGCAGCTTTAGGTTCCCAACCGGGAAGTTTCGCTCTTCAAAGAGCCTCAGAAACTCTTGGCCCACCGCGCCGGTGGCACCGACAATCGCAACGGATCGTTCAGACATTCCGGGGAGGTTGTACCCGTCCCGTTCTAACTGTTAGGTTAAAGTTTGCGTCTGAAGTCACAAAAAACGCACCTGTTATCGTAGAGTGTAATGGTCGAAGGAGTTCTCGAAGATGAGATTCGGAAACAGCAACATCTCGTTGGATCTTGATTTCCAAAGAGGGCCGATTGCCCAGATGTTTCGGCGCGCCGAATCCAACTTCCTTCAACACTTTGTGGTCTACCGAATGGCGACCCGTGTGGAGAACGAAACAACCGGGTTTGTGAGTCTTCCCCCAGGGGTCAGCATGATCTCGTTCAACTGGCGCGGAACCATTCTTGCCCGCACCATTGGCAATCCCTACCCCCAAGTTGTTGCTCCTAGAAGCGCATATTTTCTCCGTTCCGGTCGAACCGCCATTCGACTCGCTAAGGGAGATCACTCTGCGACGATGCTGCTATGGCCGAACGCGGTGACTCCGCTCCTTGAGGTTTGGGTCACGGCTTACTCTGCTCAACTGCAGCAAACTCGCACCGCCGCCTGTCGATCTCTTTCGTTAGGTCTGGAAGGAGCCGCCGAGCGCATGAAAGCGGCGACAGAGAAGCCGCGGGAGTCGGTGGAACTCGCCCTTGTGAGTGTTGTCTACGAGGCGGTGGAGTCGTTGCTCACGCATCGCGACCGTGTGGTTTTGGCTCCTATTCCCGCCGGGATTCCCGATGCTCTTCGGTCGATCGCCGAGAAAGTTCGGCAAGATCCAGCGTCTTACTGGCCCGTTCCGGAAGCGGCAAAGATCGCCGGATACTCTCCGTATCACTTCAGCCGAGTTTTTAAGAGTACGGTGGGCTTCGGTTTCCAAGAATTCGTCGATCGGTGCCGAACGGAAAACGCCCTGGAGCATCTGCGTACCACGCGCCGCCCAGTAGACGACATCGCCGAAGAATGCGGCTTTGGGCAACCGCAGGCGCTTAGAAAGTCTCTCCGCGATTACCTGAGCATCGTTCCCTCCGACCTTCGTAATCTAGAAGAACCGGAGCCACTGAGACTGCGTTAGTGCATCGCCTTATCGCCCAAAAGGGTTTGGATGTAGGCAATTTGGCCGAGGTGGTACACCGCATTCAGATAATGCCGGGCGGCAAACTTACCGATCTTCTCCTCCATTCCTCCTCTGAAAGGAACCTTGATGGTCTCATCAAGGCGCGCATCCGGCAGAGCGAGGATCTTTTCGCAAAGAAGTTCGGTGTTGAAGCGGCAGATACGCTCGCACTCTCCAATCGTTGTCCACTCTCTTCGCAATCGCAACGACTCTACGAAGTAAGACCGACTCATAAAATCTAGGTTGCCATCCTCCAGACCTTTCATTAGCCAGAGCGGTGCTTGAGCAACCTCTTGCAGTTGGTCGAGCGCGCTCCTACCCTGATCCATCGGCGACCAAGCGAGGTGGGTTTCCGGAAGCGCGGCGGCATTGCGGAACAAATCATCCACGGCGTCGGTTGTGAGAAGGACGAGGTGTTCTTGAGCTCGCATATTTCGCAAGTTACCACTGCAGGCGTAATCACCGCCGAACGAAACGAGTTGGCTGTAGTCGGCGGTATCCTCGCGGAAGCGATGTCCGAGTCACCCCTACCAAGCACCCAGGCTGAGGTGACCATCATCGTTCCTGCGCTGAATGAAGCGAATACGATTGGCGAGGTGGTCGATCGGTTGCTTGCCTTGCCTGTCGTCGCTCAGATCATTGTTGTCAACGATGGCAGCACCGATGCCACACCCGAAATCCTTGCGAGCTACGGCGACAGGATCATGGTGCTTACCAATGACCGCCCAACGGGGAAAGGAAGCGCGATTCGAAAAGCCGTCCCCTACGCCCTTGGCACCGTCACGATTATCCAAGACGCCGATCTGGAGTACGCCCCAGAACAGATTCCGGGGCTGATTCGCCCAATTCTAGACGGGAGAGAAACCGTGGTTTACGGCAGCCGATTCCATCGGGGGCTGCCAAAGGACATGGCGCTGCCGAACAAGATTGTGAACGTCTTACTCGCTCTCTCCGTGCGGACCCTCTTCCGCTCGCCAATGACGGACGAGGCGACCTGCTACAAGGCATTCAAAACCGATGTTCTTCAACGGATGGAGTTGGAGTGCGTCCGGTTCGAGTTCTGTCCGGAGGTGACCGCAAAAGCGCTCCGGATGGGTCATCGAATCGTCGAACACCCGATCGAATACACCCCTCGGAGCAAAGCGGCGGGCAAAAAGATTCGTTGGACGGACGCCCCCGAGGCTTTTCTCACCCTCTTCAAGTATCGAAAGTGGTCGCCAAAACGGTCCGATAAATCCGAATAGGCGACGTTGGCCCGCGTTCATCCGTCTTCCATGGAGGATATGGATGTTCGACAGCAGATTGAGGCATGGGAAGCCGAACGGCTTTCGCCGTTTGCGGCAAAAGCAGCGGAGTCTGCGGGACGTGAAGTTGAAGAATCTCACGATCCAGTACGAACCGTTTTTCAACGCGATCGGGATCGCATCCTCCACTCGCGGGCGTTTCGACGCCTCAAACACAAGACCCAGGTTTTTATCGATCCAGAAGGTGATCACTAT
>CAYYJX010000061.1:0-18359 GCA_964471545.1 uncultured Fimbriimonas sp.
GAACGTCCGACATAGCCGCTGCAATCGCGGGCGTGCGCGCCGACTGGATCGACGCCTCGATCGCTTCGGCAAAGGGGACACCCGTTTCCGCCATAACGGAAAGGTTGCGAAGAATCGCCCCTGCATCTGCCTCGGAAACCTTCTTTCGGGGGCCGATGTTGCTGGAGGTGGAAACCGAAACACCCGATGCAGCCGACTCTTTTCCAGAGGCTTTCTCCGCAGGGACAATCGAGAGAATCGTGAGTCCTTGAGAACCCACTTTTCGTTCAGCTTCGTCCAGCGAAAGGGCGTTGCTCTTTCCCTCGATCCGCTGTCCGGCTGGGTCGATTCCCTTGTATTTGTAAGCGGTCATCAGGCGGCCTCCATCGTCACTCGCAGGGCTTCTTCAACGGTGGTTTGGCCTGCAAGAATCTTGTTGCGAGCGTCGATCCTCATGGATTCCATTCCATGGCTCTCGGCAAATTCATGAATATCGGCACTGGACCGTCCCTCCAGAATCATCTTTCGCACTCCCTGAGTGATCTCTAAGGTTTCATAAATGCCCAGTCGACCCCGGTAGCCGGTTTTAGCGCAGTGGTCACACCCTTTTCCCCGCAGATACGATCGATCCTCCGGAAGTCCCATGCGGCCCAATGAAATCGGGTCCGGTCGATACTCTTCAACGCACTTCGGACAAATCGTTCGCACCAGTCGCTGAGCAATGGAGCAGGTGACCGAAGCACCCAGAAGGTACGGTTCGATGCCCATGTCCACCAATCGGGTGATCGCTCCAGCCGAATCGTTTGCGTGCAAGCTGGTGAGAACCAAGTGACCCGTCAACGAAGATTCGACGGCAATCGCGGCGGTTTCCGAGTCTCGGATTTCTCCGACCAGAATCACGTCGGGGTCCTGTCGAAGCATGGAGCGCAGGCCGGAAGCAAAGGTCACCCCCGCACGTGGATTGACGTTGGCTTGGGTGATGCCCTCCATCTGATACTCCACCGGGTCCTCGATGGTGATGATGTTGCGGTGAATTTCGTTCAGGCGGTGAACAGCGGCGTAAAGCGTGGTTGTCTTTCCGGAACCGGTAGGACCGGTCACCAGAATGAGCCCTTGAGGTTCTTCTAACCGACCCGAGATCGATCCGAACGAGTTGTCGCTCAGCCCCAATTTCGTGAGGTCGATCATGGCTGCGTTCTTATCGAGAATTCGGATAACGATCGTCTCGCCGAAAACGCTTGGATAGGTTGAAACCCGGAAGTCGTATTCGCCTTGTGGGGAAACCAACGTACAGCGGCCGTCCTGAGGAGCTCGACGCTCGGCGATGTCGAGGCCGGCCATCAGCTTGATGCGAGAAGCAAGCGGAAGCTGAAGGTCCTTTGGAACCACCATGATCTCCTGAAGAAGGCCGTCGATTCGCACCCGGACCCGCACCTTGCGCTGTTGAGGTTCGATGTGAATGTCCGAGGCGCGCATCGAGATGGCGCGAATCAGTAGCGCGTTCGCGAGTTTGACAACGGGGGCCCCCTCACCAACTTCGCGCAACTCGACAACGTTGACCGAGGCCTCTTCTTCTTCCTCGGTGGTGCTTAACCGGAGTCCTTCAACATCGACTCCCTTAACCGCCTCTCCAAGGATTTCGCCCAGATCGTCATAGGCGCCGAATGTTCGGAAAACGGCCTCTCGAACGTCAGTTTCGGTTGCGAGCAACGGGTCGATGTCACGACCGGTGAGCGCGCTGAGTTCGTCCAGGGCACCAAGGTCCAACGGGTCGACCATCGCGACCGTCGCCGAGAACGCTGAGGCCTCGATTGGGATGGCGAGGAGTCGAATGGCGGCGGAGTGCGGAATGATCCGAGTGACCGCCGGGTCCAGCTCCATCCGCGTGAGGTCCACGAAGGGAACACCCATCTGGAGACCCAAACACTTCAGCTTTTGCTTCTCGGTGATCTTTTTCTTGCGAACAAGAAGGTCTCCAAGAGGCTCGGTGGTGTTTTCACGAGAAGCAAGAATCTCAAAGAGTTCTTCCCGTGAAAGGTAGCCCTCCTCAACGAATATCTCACCAATCGGTTTGTCTAGGTTCATGCCGAAATCCTTTACTTATCCAGAATAGTGGGGGTGACGGTGATGATCAGCTGAGAGCTCCGCTTAGAAGTCTTGCGTCGGCGGAACAGCTCACCAAAGAAGGGAACGTCGGATAGCAGCGGGACTCTTTCCCACTGGCGGAGTTCCTCTTCGCGAATGAGACCACCGAGGATGACGCTGTCTCCCGACTTGATGCGAAGGGTGGACTGAGCCTCCCGTGTCGCAATCTGTGGGTAGCTCGCCCCGTTCACTTCGATGAAACGACTGATCGCCGAGACTTGCGGTGCAAGGGTCAGGGTAATCGTCCCGTCTTGGCCTACTTCGGCGGCGACCTGCAAGTAGATGCCCACTCGCTCTTGCTGTGTACTGAAGATCGGCTGACCGTTCGTGAAGCTCACCAAGATCGGCAGCGTGATGCGATCGCCGATCAGGATCGAGGATCTGGATCCGGAGAGGACGGCAATGTTCGGACTCGCGAGCAGCTTGGCCTTGTCGGAGGACTCAAGGGACTTGATGATGCCCGTGAGTGATCCACCCGTTCGCGAAAGGTCGCCGATCGGTCCACTCGTCGGGTTGGCCTCCGAAACAGTGATGTTGCCGAACGACCAGCTAATGCCCACTTCCTTCAACGCTTCGTTGCTGATGTCATGGACGGTGACCGCGATGGACACTTGTTTCTGAGCTAGGTCGACTTGCCGGATCAGTTCCTCGGCTTCTTTCACCACCTCTTCCGGTCCGCGGAGCATGATCACGCGAGACCCGTTGTCTGCACCCGTCTGTTGGTTGGTAAGAAGCTGACCCGTGGCTCCCGTTTGTTGCCCGGCATTCGAGAGCTCCAAAGAGGGCGAAACGGTGGGAGGTGCGGCCACAACAACCAGTCCACGATCGCCAAAGAAAGTCTTAAGCGACTCTACGATCTGACCCGCCGACAGGTGGTTGGTGCGAACCGCCCTCGTCACCAGCTTCTGTTCTTCGGGTTTGACCGGTTCAGGAGCGGGTTTTGGAGCAGGTGAGGCTTCGGCAAACTCTTTGGGATAAGACTTTTGCAGCTGTTCGGAAGTGCCAACGATGAACGCACTGCCCGACTTGATGAACGCCAGATTGGTCATGGCGCACAGGTGCCGCAGAACATCCACCAGTGGCATGTCTGTGATATTGATCGTGACCGTCGTTTCGGGACCGGTCAGGAGAACCAGGTCGAGACCGGTCTGCTTGCAGAGCAAACTGATGGCATCGGCGAGCTTGGCGTTCTTGAGATTCAGGGTGCAAAGCTTGGATTCCGGGAGCGAAGCAAACCTGCCCGCGGAAAGGGAGGCGACCATCTGGGTTGCCTTGTCCGATCCCGAAAGGTTCGGAGTCACCTGATTGGAATGAGGCAAGTAGGTGGGCAGATAGCCACCTTCGACAACCTTTGCGAGGGAAGTGCCGCTTGAGACCGGCGATCGAAGAGCGGTGCGCTCGTATTCTGCAAAGGCCACGGAACCGCCAGGAATCCTCCACCCTTTCAGCGGTGCTTTCGGGGCGGTCCGTGGATGAGATTTGTGCAAGGCAAGGCGGGATCGTTTGGCGCGCTTTGGCGAACCGTGTGTGTCCACGGCCGGACGCATTGCGGATCCGAGCGATGCCTCCAACACCGCACAAGCAAGCCCAAGGGCCATCAACTGAAAGTTTCGATCGGTCATAGAGTTAGCGATCCTCCAACGGGAACGGTTTTCTTCTTGCCCTTACGGGACAGGATCACCCCGTCTTCGGTGATCTTGGTGAGGCGATAGCCTCTTGCAACGATGTCGCCCACGGCGGGCGTCACAGACTCCTGGTCAACCCTGAGCAGAGCGGTAGGGGAAGGCTTTAGGATCACGCCTTCGAGGGTGAGGATGATGGGTTTGGCGACTTCTTGAACCTTCTTTTCCGTCTGAGTCACTTCAGAGGACTCGCTTGGGGTTGCTTCCAGCGGGGGAAGACCGGGGAGCGCGGGGGGAACATGGTTCGAAGTTTCGGCGGACTCTTTTTCCTTCTTCGCCTCCACTCGTTCGGCGTCAGGGGATTCGGGCTTCGATTTAGCGAGGTAGGGATGGTCGAAGACGTTCCGCGCAAGCATGGGCGGGAAGGCTCGGACCGACGAATCTGCTTCCTTGTTGGCGTCTTGTCGTCCCTGCAGTCGATCTTGGATCTGCTGCGAAACTTTGCCCACGGTCGATCCGCCGCCAGGCAGAAGTTGGATGATCACAAAGGCAACCGCGCCAACAGCGATCACCGAAAGGATACGTGCCTGCTTCGGGTCGCCAACTTTCATTAGCTGCCCTCCTGCGTCACGATTCGCATGTTGAGCTTGGCGGTCACGGGCGCACTTTTTGCGGTGGAACCCTCGGCTCGGCTGATATCGATCGAATCAATTTCGAAGCCCGTGGGGCAGCTTTGGAGTGACACCAGAAGCGCGTAGATCTTGCGAATATCCCCTCGGAGATTCACCTGAACGTCGGTTTGAACTTTGCCCTTGTCGTCGCCATTTTTCGCGTAGCGAGTCAAGAAGGGCATGGGGCTGGTGCCCGTTTGAACTTCCAGAAGTTCCACTCCGGTGGCGCGGCTCGACTGTTTGAGAAAGCGCTGTACCGCAATAAGACCCGTCTCGCCTCTCAAAGACTCTTGCTTGGAAGGCAACTTCTTTGCACGATCCAACTGCGCCTCCAGGGATCGAATCTCCGTGTTCAGCTGTTCGATATCGCTTTGAGTTGCCTTGGCAGCCATGGTGGATTGAACGGCAATCCCCGCCCCGCCCAGGATGAGAAGCAACCCGGCACCGGCGCTGATCACGATCGCGCGCTGCAGCTTGCCCAGCGTGACGCCTTGTGTTGGCGAGTTGAAGAAGCTCATGGAGCGCCCTCCAAATTCACGCGCTTCATGTATTCAAAAACCACGCCCTCCGGTCCAAGACGCCGGCTCCGACGACTGGAAACCTCGATGGAAGCGAGCACCGATCCGCCCTTGCCCGCGTTGTCGATGAATCGGCCCGAGTCCTCAACGGTCTCTGATTCCGCCGTAAGGCGAATCTGCATCTCACCCGCCAACACCTCGGCTCGGAGACTCGACAGAGCGATGGATCGCGGCGTCGACTCCAGAATCAAGGCGAGGTTGGAGAGGAACATCCCGAGTTTGGTCTCGTTGGACCCTCGAATTGATTCGGCTTCCAAGAGTGGCGAAGCCCCCTTCATACTCTCGGCGAGCTTTGCTCTTCGGTTCTCGAGGTTCGCTTGCTTCGCAGACAGCGTTTCAAGCTTCGACTTCTGACCGTAAGCGACTAGTCCGGTTGCAGGACCAAGCGCCAAGGTTGCGGTGATAATCCCAAGCAGAATCGTCCCTTTCCGGCGAATCTTGGCCTCCAAAGAGTCTCGATTCTCTCGCCAAGCTCCCAGAAGGTTGAGCTCAACGTTGATCGACTTGGACTTATGCGCTCCTTGCCCAAACGAATTCGCGTTCAAGACTTTCCTCCTTTCGAGATCGGTTGGCGTTGCCGCTTCCGAGTCCGGCGAGCGCCAGACCCATGGCAACCGTGAAGGCTTCGCTGCGATGCGAGACCGAAGAAAACGTTTCTGGCGTGAAGCGAGTCATGATGCCCGCGATTGGTTGAGCGATCTCCACACGGAGCCCTAAGTTCTCTTCAAGGTAATCGCCCAGGCCGGGCAATCCTGCAAGGCCGCCGCAAAGAACCGCGTGATCCAGAATGCCGGCGTAGCTTCTCTCCGGGTGAAGCGATCGGAAGTAGCGCATCAGCCGCATGAACTCTCGGGTGAGCTTCTCCAGTTCCGTGCGGAGATTCACCACCCCAAGGCCGTTGGCTGTTCGCAGGCTCAGAATGCCCTCGCTGAACAGGGAGGTGTCGGTTTGCTTCAACAGCGCCGCCGCCACCTGAGGGGGAGTATCGAGTGCCTTGGCGATGGCCTCTTCGAACATGCGCGCGCCGATCTTAACGCCTCGAATGAACTGAAGGCGCTGATTCTGTACGACGTACATGTGCGTGTTCGTTGCACCGAGATCGATGATGGTCAGAGAGGCGTCTCGCCACAGAGCGCTTCGCCGACTAAGGCGTCGCTCGATCACCCGAAGAATAGCCTGCCCCTCGAGCTCTGCTCGGATAGGTTCGATGCCGGCGTAAAGCAGCGCTTCCGCTCGGGAGTCGACGACGGCTTTTGGAATCGCCACCACAAGGCTCTGAGATTCGTCGCCGGAGTCGTCAGTGGGTTGAGACGCTTCGATATAGCACCCGTCGATGTGAAAAGGGAGGTGTCGCTTGACCTTGTATCGTGCGGCCGATCGGAGTTCTTCACCGGACAGACGCGGAAGATTCACCCAACGAAGAACCGCAAGATTAGAAGGAACGGAAAATACGGCAGCGTCGGCTGAGATCTCTTGCTCTTTGAGATAGCTGGAAAGAACTTTGCCCAGTGCTTTTGAATTAGTGACAACGCCGTTATCCACCAAATCGGCCGGAATCTCGAACGAACCCGCCAAATCAACATCAAGGCGCGCCCCGTTCTTGGAGAGCACCATAGCCTTCGCGCTCTGCGTTCCAAGGTCTAAACCAAATGAGCGCTGACCGCCAGATGTTGAGCGACTTGGGAAGAACATCGAGCGCTAGGCGGCCCTCCCGTGCTCGTCATCATCGCTATCGGGCCGGAAATCGGAGCCATAGACCCCGGTGAGTTGACCCGAGTGCAAGATATCCTTCAGCGCCTCCACGACGACGGGGTCGAACTGCGTTCCGGCGCCTTTGCTCAATTCTCCGAGGACGTAGTTGAGCGACATGACGTCTCGGTAGGGGCGACGGCTTGACATAGCGTCGAAAGCGTCTGCCACACAAACGATGCGTAACGACAGAGGAAGTTCTCCTCCGCGAAGCCCGTCTGGATAGCCGCTGCCATCCAGCTTCTCGTGGTGATTCCGAATGATCATCAGCACGCCTTCGCTCAGTTGGAGCGGTCTGCAGATTTCATAGCCAATGACCGGGTGCTGTCGCATGACGCTGAACTCACCGTCGGTGAGCCTTCCCGGTTTGTTCAGGATCGCGTCCGGAACACCGATCTTGCCAATGTCATGGAGAATCGTTCCCACTCGCAACTCCTCAAGGGCTTCGGTAGTGAGTCCGAGGCGCTTTCCAATCATCAAGCTAAGGTCGCAAACGCGCTGGCTGTGGCCACGCGTATAGTCGTCCCGAGCTTCAAGAGCGGTGGCGAGCGACTCTAATGTGCGCAAGAAAATGGCTCGTTGCCGTTCTTCAATCCGTGCGTTGTGAATGGCGTTCGCCATGAGCGCGGCAAGGCTTTGGAGGAGGTCAAGGTCTTCCGACTCCACCTTTGACGACTGGTCGTTGACGATGGTCAACGCACCGATGATCTGGTCGACCGTGGTGGTGCTCTTCGTTGAGAACTCCCGGTTGATGAGAGGGATAGAGACGACTGAACGAACGGGAAGCGAGATGTCGTCGACGTTTAGGGTCTCGTTGACTCCCGCACAAAGGGTGATCGGCTGGCCGGACTTCACCGCGTAACCCGTGACACCTTCTCCGAGCTCTATTTGGTTCGGAAACTCGAAAGCACCGACTCGGGAGAAAACACTCTCCACGATCAAGTGCTCGCGATCGTCATCCAAGAGAGCGACCATGCCCGCCGTTCCACCCACCTCGGCAACGGCCGACTGAAGGTTCTGCTGGATCAGATCGTGAAGGTTGTGCGTGTGAGCGACCGCAATCGAAGCATCGATGATGGTGGAAAGCTGGCGGTCTCGATCTTCCAAGGCTTTCTGACGAAGTTGGAAGCGACTAAGGACAAGACCAAAGGCTCCGGAGACGGCCGTGACCGCAATCGGGACCGCGAGGTCTGACGGATTGGCGACGGTTTCGCCGCCCATCAAAAGCTGAGGGAGAGCAGTTCCGGCAACGATGAGGGCAACCTTTTTGATGCTTCCAGAGCTCAGAGCTTCCAGGAGAATGATTGGAATACCCAGAAGCCAGAGAAGATCAAAAGTCGATCCTGCCCCCGGAAAACGGACCGTAGAAATCGCGCTGGCGAGCGTAGCGTCTACGAGACGGGTTAAGAAAAACGCTCTTCGTCCAACTCGTTCGTAGTCAGCAGATGTGCGGCTGGCTTGATGCGTGAACCAGCCCAGAAGAGCTAGGACACCACACCCCAGAATGACGGTTTGAAGGTCGACGACTCCGTACGAAAGAATGGCCCAAAAGACAACAAGAGCCCACCGAACCTTTAGCGCTTGGCGGTCCGCTGCGTATGCGTTTTGGAAGTGCCTTTTCAAACTCGTTGCCGTGCGAACTCCTCGCGAGTTCGCCTCCCCCGCAAAATTATCGGGATAAAGGCACCGATCTTTAGGAAAGTTGCAGAACGGTTAAAGCCGGGGTCTTGTCGGCCAGAACCCAGGCACTTTGAACTCCCACAGGCGGGTGGGATCGTCGAAAAAGAAGGAGTTGTGATGGATCTCCAAACCGTCGTTCGCCCAGTTGAACGTTCCCGCGGCGAAGCCGCCATTCAGAATCTTTGCCGGACCAAACCCTCCGGAACGTCTCATGGTTCCTCGGCAAAAAATGAAGACATTCGACGTGCCGCCACCGGTCCAGTTCACATCTCCCGTGACGATGAAAACGATCGGTTGCGTCAAAAGGATCGGCCGGATCGAGCCGTTGATCGTGAGGTTGCCGTTGACAAAAATGGTGTGATTTCCGGTCAAGCTTCCGGAAACTGTAAGGTTGGAAGAGGAATAGGCCAGACCTCTCCCGCTCTTCGGAAGGAGGTTAGCGACCAGTGCCGTAGCCAAGGTCAGGGTCGTAACTCGGACGTCTGCCGCTGATTCGTAGTCCGTACTGTTAAAGGACGGCATGGGAACCGGAGGAACATTTTCTCGTTTTGCCCCGCTTACGGTCAAACCGCTGATGGGTGGAAGGGCCCCGGTGCTTTCAAGGTCTCCGGCGATTGAGACGAGATTGGTATCCGAACCAAAGCCACTCTCGAAATACGCGTCGCCAGCAACCTTAAAGGTTGAGGATGTCACCAAAGCGCTGCCAATCCGTGCTCCGTAGAAGAACGGGTGGGGAGCTCTGCGCGAGCCCAGCACCATGCTCTCGACCTGGGTTTCCGAACCCTTGGTTCGAGTGATATCCACATCGACGTAACGGTACGGATCTGCCGAGGAGTTCTTTGCTCTCATAGAGAGTTCATAGCCTCCTAAATCCAAAGCAACGTCGTAGGGAAGTGGGCGCGTCTCGGCAAGCATCGCGTCCATTAGGCGCACGGCACCGTCTTGGATGTATTGTTCCTTGGTCTCGGTTTCGACCCGGTTCTGCTTTTTCCGCGACGCGGTGGCGACGTCCATCACCGGAAGAAGCATCGACCCCATGGCGGACATGATGATCACCGCAAAGACCATCACGCTTCCTCGATCTCGTCGTTTTCTCAGTGTTGTCATCGTGGCGCTCCTCCCAATGGTAATTGCCGATTGAGACGCCATTCATGAACGTCTTTCTGGCTAGATTCCGCCCGAAGCGGGTTGGAATGCACGGATAATCGCGAGGATAGAGAGACATTCCAGAGCGTGGAACTGGATTTGGAAACCTCTGCACTAAGATCGATCCCCACGTAGCGAGGCGACCCGTCGTTGTACATGCTCCAACGCTTGGAAACATCCGAAAGCGTTGGTTCGTCCGCGTCCGATCGATACGCCTTCCACCAGATAGCGCCTTTGTTACCGTACTTGCCCGAGCTATCCGATCGGTAGTAGGTGACGTACCGTCCGTCATCATGACTGGTGCGAAGGCGAACATTCAGGGTGCGCAGGTCGAAAGAATCGGGTTGCCCGTCCCCGTCACGATCGATCTCGCCAGAAGCGATTTGACACTGCAAGGCGGTTTCATCGCCAACTGTTTTCGCCTGACATCTACGAGCAACTCGCATCGTTTTCTCAATGTCGGCCATCAGCGATTCGGTTTGTGAGAAGGCGGCAAGACCCGTGATTGCTTGGGCCGAACGTAGAGAGACTACAGAGTAGAGCATGGTGATCAGCGAAACCACCATTACCGAAAGTCCAACCGTGAGAGTGACCTCGATCAAGGTCAGACCGCGAGTGCGCTTAGTCATCTCGTCTCCTGACGAGCGTCGACAAGCTCACCTGATCATCGCGCTCACCGTCGCCTGATTTCTCCTTCCAGCTCACCACACACTCCAGCCGTAGAACCTCAGCGGGCAAGCTTCCGTCTGCCGAGATCGTCACGGTTCTGCGGGCGAGAATTCCGTTCCCCAGCACTACTTCTTCGCTGGTTGTGGAGGCTTTGATGTCCTGAGAGTGGGAGAGATCGATCACCTTATCAATGGCGTCTTTTGCGGAAGCCATTGCGGAAGATCGGCGCTGAACGGCTCCGGTAACTCGAATCCCGTTCATGATGGTGTCCGAAACGACAGCCGCGCAGACTCCAAGAAATGCGACCGCAATCAGCAGTTCGGCAAGCGTAACGCCCCGTTTGCGTGCATTCCTTTTCACGCCGAGATTATCGGCAATCGGGAAAGCAGAACTTAGATGAGCCCACGCCTAGAAGGCCCAGACGACTTTGATGCTGAACCGTGACTGAGTTCGGGCGGCGTTCGGGTCGCCGTAGATAAAGTAGTACTCGGCGCCCTTCAAACCAGCCTTCCGATACGCGAAGTAGGTGTTGCTGTTACCGTCGTTGATGACCGTTCGCGACGTCAGAAGTTCATCTCGACTTACCTGATAGAGAGTCGTAAGGACGGTTTGTCGGTTAGTACCGCCGAGTTCTTGTAGTGCATAGGAGAAGGCTACGTCAAAGTTGTTTCGAATGCGATAGCTGCCGTTAAGCGAATAGAACTTTGCGGGTTGGTCCTGAAGAGTTCCCCATGTATACGCGAAGTTAAGTTGCTTGAACCGATTGGTGATGTTTACGCCCGTGGAAATAGAAGTGGTTTCATCGAGTGACCCAAAGAAGGTCGATCGCGATCTTCCGATGGTTGCTCCCCGGTCTTGCTTGTCCGAAATGTAGGCGCCAACGCTATACCCTTGTTGCTGGATCTCTCCCTCATAGGTGCGGAAATCGTTGACGTTAACGTTGAATCCAAACTCCCGCCACGGCCCGGTTCGGTATTCACGTTCGTAGTTGCCGTAGATGTAACCACCGCGCCGGTTCTGCCAAGGAATGAAGGCCAGATCGGGTGAAAAGGTGGGCTCGACCCAAATGTATCTCGCAACGACGAATGTGGTGGGGCGAGTGTAAGAGATAGAAAACGATCCTGCAGAATCCCACTCCGTGCCCGTTGATTGCTCAGTGGCTAGATCAAACGCTACTCCAATCGTATCGTAACGATCTTTAAACGAAATACCGTGAGAAGTATTTTGGACTCCTCGATTGTAGTTAGAGGTCGTGTATACGTTATACGTCTGAGTAGCGGTTTCGCTGTTTCTTAGATTGAAAACGGTTGATTTTTGACCGTCGAGCGTATTGGTGTAAAGCGCACCCATTGCGAGCTTGGGGTTGATTTGCCCATACATTTTTGCGCCGACATCAAACGCTCCAATGCGCCGCGTGTAGAACATGTTTCCAAGCGAAAACGAGTCCGAGAGGCGGAAAAAGCGGTCTCCCTCGTTGAAGAACGGTCTGTTTTCTCCGAGAAATCGCTCCGTCCGGATAAAGTCAATCGGCGCAACGACGTCTTCAACGTTTCGAAAGTCGGGGGCTATCGACACGAGTCCGTTTAAAGCATTGGTAAACGGATACCGTGCGTCCACGCCGACTCGGTTCTGGAAGACACCCTGGTTCACCTCAGCGGCGGAATACGCGATGGTCTGCACTCGAGGCTTGGGAGCTTTCGGGGGTTGAACATCCTCGAAGTCTCCGAGCAGTTCTGGAAGCGGGTTCGGACGGACGTTAGCCCAACTCTGCTCCTGCAAAGAACGACCTTGCCGCCGAATGAAGTTGAGGTCCATGGTGAACTTCTCCTTCGCCGGGTAGTTCAGCATCGTCCAAGGAATCGCGATTTCGCAGGTCCAACCGTCGGCATCGATTTTGGTTTTCGCCTGCCAGTCGCCTCGCCACTCTCGTTTTCCGGCTCGTCCTCCTGCAATCCGCTCCGTCTGAGTGCCCAGCGAGTTCACGATGAACTCGGAGAGCTGATCCCAGCTTTTGGTGCCAAAGGTGTTGATGTCCAGCGTGACGGTGTCTTCGCCTTCGAAGCGTGAGTTCGGCATCACCTCTCGACCAACGATCTTGGCGGGTTCGGCGTCGAAGCACTTCCAGCCTACGTACAGGTTCTTGTCGTCGTAGCCGATGTATACAAACGTTTGGTCTCGGGGGATCTGCCCGGTGAACCGGTCCTTGAGCGGGCCCGCCTTCACGCTCTCGCCCCACTCTTCAGGGTTGAGAACGCCATCGATAATGGGAGCCTTGGACAGCCTAACCGCCGGGAGCTTTGGAACGGTGGAGTTGGTTTCCGCAGAGGGAACCTCAATCTTCGGCTTTGGGAGTACGTCGAAGTTGAAGACGGTCGGATTGGCCGACCCAACGGTGGCAATCGCCATTCCTGCCACCAGACCCGCAATACGTCGCAACGCCCCGGCGCCCTTTTTCCAAATCAACATGCCCAACCCAAAGGATTCCCTACGCACTTGTTAGGAATAAGAGTTGCCGGATTGTTGAAAACCTAGAAAAAAACGCCTCGATCCCTCGTCGGTGTCAAACTATACAAACGTAGGAAGATTCGTATGTCGACTTTGGAAGCAACGCAAAGCAGTGTGGAAGAGAAGGGATTGAACCCCAACAAGTTGGTCTCGACGGAGTGGTTGGCAGAGCACCTCAACGATGAAAATCTGGTTCTCATCGAATCCAACGAGGACCCTCTCCTTTACAGCCAAGGTCATATCCCCGGAGCGTATGAAGTTGATTGGACGCGTGACCTGAACGATCCCCTTCGACGGGATTACCTCCAAACCGAGGCATTCTCTGCGCTGCTGTCTCGCATTGGTTACACCCCCGATTCCACGGTCGTGCTCTATGGCGACAAGAACAACTGGTGGGCAACCTACGCGCTCTGGGTTTTTGAACTTTTCGGCGTGACGAACACCCGCATTCTCGATGGCGGACGAATCAAATGGCAGAAAGATGGTCGAGCCTTCACCCGAGAGATTCCTACGGCAAAGAATTCGGGCTACGTCGCTCCAAATCGAGATGATTCGACTGTACGAGCGTTTCGAGACGACGTGTTGAAGCACATCGAAAAGAGCGGGAAGCTCATCGACGTGCGATCGCCCGAAGAGTTCAACGGCACCCGATTGCACATGGAGGCCTACCCGAACGAGGGTGCACTCCGAGGCGGCCATATCCCCGGCGCTAAGAGCGTGCCCTGGGCGAAGGCGATCAATGCTGAAGACGGAACCTTTAAGTCGCTTGACGAGCTCAAGGCCCTCTACGAAGGCGAGGCTGGTCTGGATTCCGGCAGCGAGACGGTGGTTTACTGCCGTATCGGCGAGCGATCCAGTCACACCTGGTTCGTCCTGAAGTATCTGCTCGGTTACGGCAACGTTCGCAACTACGACGGATCCTGGACGGAATGGGGCAACTTGGTCGGCGTGCCGATCGAGCGGTAATGGCGATCCCCCCCAAGCTTCAAGAGCACATAGACACCCTGGCGATGTTTCCGGATCGCCAAGAAAGAATCGACATGCTGATCGGGATGGGCGAGGAGTACAAAAACTTCTCGCCTTCCGACGTTGTTCGCGACGAATCCTGCAAGGTTCCCGGATGCGAATCGGAAGTATTTCTTGGTACCGAGCCGCAAGGAGACGGCCTTCGATTTAAGTTTGCCGTTGATAATCCCCAGGGGATCTCGGCAATGGCACTTGCGCAAATTCTCGATACCGGTCTTTCCGGAGCACCGCTCGATCAGGTCGCTCAGGTGCCGGAAGAGATCGTGTTTGATATCTTCGGTCGCGAACTTTCGATGGGTAAATCGCTCGGACTCACCAACATGGTGAAGATGGTGAAAGCGGTCGCCCAATCCCAAGCGTAAGCCTAATTCCATTAGGTCTCAACGCATGATGTTAAAGCCGGATTCTTATCAGATTCCGGCGATGCTTCACTTTTCCCCTCGAATTGAGTAAAACGCGAGGGTGCCACATCGCAAAGCCAACTTCTTGAGACCGCTTTCCTCGCTGGCTCTCGCGACGCTGCTAGGGTTCTCCGCTGTTTCCTCCGCTCAAATCTTGCCGAAGGTTCATCCAAAGGAAGAGGAACGGGCGACTTTCCACCCGGGCAAAGTCAAAGGAACCCCCGCATCCGTTGTGTTGGAGTCCTATGCCAAGCGACTCCAAATGGAAGCCGACTCGTACTTTGGCGGCATCGAATGGCGCAACGTTGGACCCGAAAACCAAGGCGGTCGTGTTTTGGCGATCAAGCACGCAACGGTTAAGGTCAACGGAGCCAATCGCTCGCGAATCTTCTGCGCATTCGCCACGGGAGGCCTCCACATCTCCGACGACGACGGAGCCACCTGGAAGTCGATCTTCGATAATCAGTCCGCGTTTGGAATCGGCGACGTCGATGTTTCAAAAGATGGTCAGACGATCTGGGTTGGAACGGGTGAGCCGAACTCCCAGCGAACCAGCTACGCGGGTACGGGAGTCTTCAAGTCCACCGATGGTGGCGCAACCTGGACCAACGTTGGACTCCCTGAAAGCCATCACATCGGGCGACTCCGTGTTGATCCGAAGAACCCGAATGTCGTTTGGGTCGCTGTTCTCGGGCACCTGTATAGCCAGAACGATGAGCGGGGCGTTTACAAGACAACCGATGGCGGAAAGACTTGGCAACAAGTTCTAAAAGTGGACGACTTCACGGGGGCGGTCGATCTCGTGATCGATCCCCGCAACGGAAACAACGTGGTCGCTTCGATGTGGGATCGCGATCGACGCGCATGGAACTTCCGAGAGTCGGGCGTGGGCAGCGCCGTTTACCGCACGGCAGACGGCGGTAAGAAGTGGTCGAAGGTCGACTCTTTACCAAGCGGCAACGATGCGGGCCGAATCGGACTCGCTCAAGCGGATTCCAATCCGAACATCGTTTACGCCTTCGTAGACCACCAAGGTCCGGATAAGGAGTGGCTCGACTTCGATGAAAAGGTTCCTAGCGGGCGCCTCACTCCGAGACGCTTCTTTGCCCTGACGGAAGAGACCTTCGTCGAGGTGGATCGTAAAGCGCTCGAGCGTTTCTGGCGAGATTACGCCCCAGAGAAAACCAAACTTGAGGACGTCATCGAACAGGTGAAAGCCAAGAAGATGACCATGATCGACGTGCGAAACGAGATCATGAAGCGGTCCCCCGGCGTGTTCGAGCCGGACATCGTAGAGCACGAATTCTATCGCTCCGAGGATGGAGGCAAGACCTTTACGCGAGTTTCTCGCTTTGGGAACCACGGCGGCTACTATTGGGGCAAGGTCTTTGTGGATCCGCGGAACCCGGATCACATCTACACCCACGGTGTCAGCGCGTTACGCTCGAAAGACGGTGGTAAGAGCTGGGAGCGAACCGCCGCCGGCGTCCACTCGGACTTCCACTCGATGCTCTTCGATCCTGCCGACCCCAACAAGATTTGGATTGGTTGCGACGGTGGCATCTATCGCACGAACAACGACGGGGTTACTTGGACGCACCTGAACAACATCAGTGTGGGTCAAACCACAACCCTTGCGGTGCGGAACGAATCGGCACCTTACACCATCATCACCGGTCTGCAAGACAACGGAACCATGATGGGTAAGAGCAACTACACTCCGGGGCGCTCGCCGCTGGATGCTTGGGTCGATATTGGCGGTGGAGACGGCTCGCACGTCGCCATCGACCCTCGACCCGATCTCGGGCTCATCTACGGTGCCTCTCAGTTCGGCGCGCACTATGCGTTCGAGGAGAAGACGGGCGTTCGCTACCGCGCCGCCGCTTCGGCAAGACGAGGGGAAGAACCGCTGCGTTACAACTGGATTTCGCCGCTGATCATCTCTTCGCACATCCCGGACATCGTCTATCTAGGCTCGCAATATGTGCATCGCTCGTTCGATCGGGGTCGGACCTGGCAGAAAATCTCGCCGGACCTCACTCGAAACAAGAAGCAGGGTGATGTCCCGCACTCGACCATCAAAGACCTGAGCGAGAGTCCTCTCCGCTTTGGCCTGATCTATGCGGGTTCGGACGATGGGCGCGTGACGATGACTCACGATGGTGGTTACAAGTGGGAGAACATCGATACGCCGAATCCCGACAAGTGGGTCTGCCGAGTTATCGCCAGCCGACACAGTGAGTCCACGGTGTACGTTGCACAAACCGGATATCGCGAAGACGACTTTGCGCCGTATCTTTGGAAGTCCACCGATTACGGTAAGACTTGGACCTCCATCGTGGGCAACCTGCCGACCGAATCGATCAACGTCGTTCGTGAAGATCCCAAGAATCCGAACATCCTTTACGTCGGCACCGACCTTGGGGTGTTCATCACGTTCGATGGTGGCAAGAACTGGGAGACGCTCCACGGAAAGCTCGGTCATTTGCCCGTCCACGATCTGGTGGTGCAAGAGAAGGAAAACGATCTGGTCATTGCAACGCACGCAAAGGGCATCTACATCCTTCCGCTGAACGATGTTCATAGCCTTGACGCCAAGTTGCGAACGACGGACCTGTCCATTCTCAAACTTGGGACGCTCGAGCGATCCGACAACTGGGGATACGACCGCAAGGCTCCTTGGGATAAGTCGGCCTCCAACGACTTCGCCGCTCCGCTCACGTTCTTCACCAACTCGGCAGGAAAAGCAAAGATCGAAGTGAAGGATAAGGACGGCAAGGTCGTAAAGACCATGGAAGTCGACGCAGTGAAGGGCTTCAACTACACGCGCGTGGGAACTCTCATCGCCACCGGCGACAAGTTCGCGCCAAAGAAGAACCCGACGGATGCGAAGACGGCGCTGGACGACCCGTACGTCGATCGCCGAGAAAAGTATCTGCCTGCGGGTAAGTACACCGTTGTGGTCACTAAAGACGGCAAGTCCGTCACCAAGGAGTGGACGCTCTAAGGGCGATCACTTCAATCAGCTTGGGCCGGTCCGCTCGAACCTCGAGCCGGACTGGGTGCTTGGGGAAACCGGGGGGTCGAAAGACCCCCTTTTTTGTCTGAGATATCGATTATCAACCTCGGATGAGGGCAAAGGTCCCGTCCTGCGCAATTTCGGGAAGCGCGATCACCTAGAAAACGTCGAACTGGGAAAGGAGAAACGTTCGATGGCTGAACCTCATGTCGATTTTGCACCCGTGATTGGAAGAGACCGAACTGGGCACTATGTGTACTGGTGTGGCTACCGTGCGCGGCTAAATTGGGAGGTCATCGACTCTTTTTCCATGGACGGCGAACTGATCGAGGGATATTGGTCGGGCCTGGTGGAAGGCTTCCCGTCCGAGGTTGAAGCGTTTGTTCAAGGAGAGTCTCTAGAAAGCGCGGCGAACGACCTGCGCGACTCGGTGATCTTTTTGAAGGCCGAACTCGAGGCGAACTACGGCGAAGACGTCGAACTTCCCGGGCCGGTTCCCCCGCCGTTTTTTCGATAGTCGCATCGCAGTCCCCTGGGACTGCTCAATTGCACCCTTGTAGCGTTAACTAAGCGGCCATTGCGGGTAAACCCCCGCAATGGTTCGCCGCGAAAATTCTTCTCGCGCACTCTTGCTGGTATTTGCCTCCGCCCTCTTCGGGCAGGCGTTCGGTCAATCGAGCAACTACTCCTACCCGCCGATCGACCCGAAGGCGTATCCCAACATGATGCGGGCGTCCAGCCCAGAAACGGCTCGCCTCATCTACGGAGGCCGGGTGGACCCGCGTTGGACCGATGGCGGCAACTCCTTCTGGTTCAAGAGACGCGTGCCTAATGGCTCCGAATTCTACGTCGTGGATACCGTTCGAGCGATCAAGCGCTCGGCATTCGACAAGGATGCCGTTGCCAACGCGATCCAATCCCAGCTTGGCCGAAGTGTTGCCGCAGCAGAGCTACCCATCCAAAACTTAGCTATCCAACAGGGCAAAACCTACTTGCGCATCACCGGCGAGAAGGGTGGGTGGTTCCGATGGGATGCAGCGAAGAAGAGCCTGATTGCCGAAGAACCGAAAATCGACGCGACCATCGGAGAAAGCGCCCCGCAAGAAACCAAGCCGACCGCGCCCAACCGAAGCCGTTCCGTCGTCACTCTTCGAGAGAACAACGTTTTC
>CAYYJX010000062.1:0-17980 GCA_964471545.1 uncultured Fimbriimonas sp.
CGGGAAACTTCAATCAAGAGATCGTCTCTCAACGTGCAGCAGATACAACCGTTGGTGAATTCCACCAGCCGTTCTTCCGTGCGAGATAGGTTTGCTTTCCCGTTCTGAACGAGTTGCGAGTCGATGTTGATCTCGCTCATGTCGTTGACAATCACGGCAACGCGCCGACCTTCTCGATTAGAAAGAATGTGGTTGAGCAGCGTGGTCTTTCCCGCGCCCAAAAATCCAGAAAGAACGGTAACGGGCAGCCTTCTATCTTTGGCAAACTTGGTCAGGAAAGACATGTCTTTATAATACCAATACCCGGCAGGGGTACTTTGCAAAAGACTGCCAACCCGACTACATTGTGGCAATGCAGGTTAAGTTCTACAAATCTCTGTGGGGCATGGGTGGTGATCTTCCCGCCCAGCTCGCGAAGATCAAAGAAGCGGGCTATGACGGCTTCGAGCAGTGGGTGGTCCCACACTTCACGGTCCGAAAGGCATGTGCCGACGCGGGTGTGGAGTATCTGGGCATGTGCGCCGGGAACGATCCAGAACAGTTCAAACGAGATCTCGGCGAACTGAACGACGGTGGAGCCGTAAAAGTGACCGTTCACTGCGGTGGAGCCCATTGGACCTTCGATGAGGGCGCAAAGTTCTTCGAAGCGGCGATGAAGATCACCGAGACCGTTCCGTTCCAAGTGAACTTTGAGACTCACCGAGGGCGCCTGCTCTACGAGCCGCTCTCCACCGCGAAGTATCTAGAGATGTTTCCTGGTTTGCATCTGTGCGCCGACCTGAGCCACTGGACGGTTGTCACCGAGTCCATGCTCAGTCCGTTCGGGCCTGCCCTCGAGTTAGCGATCCAGCGAACCCGACACATCCACGCCCGGGTGGGTCATGAAGAGGGACCTCAAGTTCCAGATCCTCGTTCGGACCGGTGGAAGGGTCATGTCGATGCCTTCGACAAAATGTGGGATCGCATCCACGCCGCCCACGTGAAGCGGGGAGACAAGATCATGACCGTCGACCCTGAATTCGGACCGCCGAACTACATGTGGAGCGATCCGAAGACGGGCACGCCTACCGCGGACCTGTGGGATGTTTGCCTCTGGATGAAGGATCGACTGAAGCAACGTTGGGCTTAACCTGAAAATTACTTCGGCTAAAGAAGCAAAAGTGCTCTGAATCCACCCCGGGTTCAGGGCTCTTTTTTGTAGAATGACCTCGGCTTCATGCGTACATCGTCGTTCCGTCGAACCATTCACCTGTTTATAGGTGCTTCTGCCCTAGGATTGGTGGCCTATGCCGCGTCGGTACCTGCCAATCCGAGCAGTGGCATACCGCAAAAACCTGCCGACTCCAAGAAGGCGCCGGCGGTTAAAGCCAAATCGCCTAAGCGCTCAATTTCGTTTGGTCGCGATGTGGTTCCTATCCTGAAGGCACATTGTTACGCTTGCCATACCAAAGAGTCTGCCTCCGCCAAGCTCGACCTAACTTCGATCGAGGGGATCAAGCGGGGCGGGTTCTCTGGGCCTACGGTGATCGCCGGTCAACCTGCTAAATCAAGTCTTCTGTTCCGGATACAAGGCAAGGGAGGGATGGAGCAGATGCCAAAGGGCTTTGCGCCGCTCACGAAGGCTCAGCAAGAGACCATCGCACTTTGGATCGCCCAGGGTGCGGTTTATGACAACGCCAAGGCCGAGCATTGGGCGTACTTGGCGCCAAAGCGGCCGGCGGTTCCATCCCAACCTAGTAGCTGGGTGCGAAATCCGATCGATTCCTTTGTTTACGCTCGCCTGAAGCGAGAGGGATTGACCCCTTCGGAAGAGGCCGACCCTCAAACTCTGCGGCGCCGACTCTTCCTCGACTTGAATGGATTGCTGCCTGACACCATTCTGCCGAAAGGGAAGGATTTCGATTACGAGGCAACCGTCGACGCGCTGTTGGCAAGGCCACAGTACGGCGAGCGAATGGCTCGGCTGTGGCTCGACCTCTCGCGCTATGCCGATAGCGACGGCTATGAGAAGGACCTGGGGCGAACCGCCTACTTGTATCGCGATTACGTCATCGACTCGTTCAACCGCAACAAGCCGTTCAATCAGTTCACGATTGAGCAGATGGCAGGTGATCTTCTGCCCGAGGCTACCGATGAAACCCGCATCGCCACCGGATTCCACCGCAACACCCAGTTTAACAGCGAGGGAGGGGTGGACCAGGCAGAAGCTCACTACCAGGTGCTTATCGATCGAGTGTCGACGACGTCCACGGTATGGCTTGGATCATCGATGGGTTGCGCGCGATGTCACGACCACAAATACGATCCCTTCTCCCAGAAAGACTTTTTCCGCATGATGGCCTTCTTTGGCAACACGCTCATCGTTCCGCAAGGCGATGCCAGCGTCGGAGAAGAGAAGTGGCGGGAGCCAACCATGAAAGTGGTTCCTGCAACCCTAAAAGAGCAGATGACTGCTCTTCGGACGCGCAAGAACTCGCTCGAGGCCGCCCTCAAACTCAAAGCCGAAGAAACCGGTCTTGCGAAGCGATACCGGGAAGGCTTCTCACCGGAAGAGCCGATGCAACCGCTAAAGCCAGAGACGGTGAGCGCAATCCGCTCGGAAATGGAAATCCTTTCCGACGGCTCCGTACGAGCGAAGGGTGAGTCGCCTGATCAAGACGTTTACTCGGCTCAAGTTCGAATTCCGAACGGGACATCGGCGATCGTCGTCGAAGTGTTGCCCGATGAGTCCCGGAACCCGGCAACCGTTGGACGGGCGCCTGGAGGGGGCAACTTCATTCTTTCCGGTCTATCGTTAAAGGTCGGTGCAAATGAGGTGGCGTTTACCGATGCGGCTGCGACCTTCAGCCAGAACGGATACGACCCAATCAAGACGCTTCAGGGCTCCGAGTATGGGTGGGCGGTGTTTCCAAACGCTCGACGTTCGCACCGTTTTGTTGCCGTTCTCCCGTCCCCTGTTTCGAGCCAAACCCCGGTCACCCTTCAACTGAAACAAGAATCAACCAGTTGGCCTAAGCACACCATCGCCCGGTTCCGACTCTACGCAACCGCGAGCGGCAATCCTCTTTGGTTGGCACTCGACCCGGCGAAACGAAAGGCATTGATTGATGCTTCTTCCAACTCGCAAGAAGTAGATCGAGCCGTACAGAGTCTGCAGGAACTGAGTCCGGAAGGACGGGCTTTAGTGAATGAACTGCGAGAAACGGAGCGACGGGCTCAGGAGATGGAGCGAAATGCGCCTTCGGCCCTCGTTTTGGTTGAAAAGCCTCGCAAAGGACCGCTCACTTACAAAGTGCACAACCGAGGCGAGTGGACGATGCCGGGCGAAACCGTCTTCGCGACGACACCCGCCTTCCTAGGCAACTCGATCAAAGGATCGGCCACGAATCGGTTAACGCTCGGGCGATGGCTTGTTAGTCGAGACAACCCTCTGACTGCCAGAGTGACCGTTAACCGTCTTTGGGAAATGCTTTTCGGGCGCGGTCTCGTGGAAACGAGCGACGACTTTGGAACGCAAGGGTCTCTTCCCAGTCATCCGGAGCTTTTGGACTGGCTCGCCGTGGAGTTTATGGATTCGGGATGGGATATCAAGCACATCCTGCGGCTGATCGTCACGAGTTCCACTTACCGCCAGTCCTCGAAAGCAACCAAAGCGCTTTTAGCGAAAGACCCCTCGAACATCTTGCTTGCGCGAGGACCACGATTCCGGATGGAAGCGGAATCGATCCGCGACGTGATCCTGCAGGCTGGAGGGATCCTGAGCAACAAGATCGGCGGACCAAGCGTGTACCCGGATCAACCGGAAGGCGTTTGGAACACACCGTACTCTGGAGAGCGGTGGATGCTCTCTGAAGGCGAGGATCGTTACCGACGTGGCATCTACACCTACATCAAGCGTACGGCGGCGCACCCAGTCTTGATGGTCTTTGACGGAACGTCTCGAGAGGTCTGTACCACTCGCCGACTGAATACCAATACGCCCCTGCAAGCGCTTGCCTTGTTGAACGACCCCGCGGTTAAGGCTTCCGCAAAGTCGCTGGCGACAGGGATGACGAAACTCTCATCGGACCGAGAAGCTATCACGTGGGCATTCGAGCGTGCAACCGCTCGAACCCCGGATTCAGCTGAACTTTCGCGGTTAGAAGGTCTGTTGAACACCTTAAGAAAGCGCTATTCGTCTGATTCGGCCGGAGCATCCAAGCTCGGGTCATCCTCGGAAGAAGCCGCCAAGATCATGCTTTGTACGGTTCTCATGAACCTGGACGAGACCATCACCAAGGAGTAACCATGAGCCACCACCACGATGAACTAGAAGATGTAGCATTGCCCAGCGGTGAGCTCGGGAACGAACTGCTGAAAGACGTCACCCGACGCACGTTGCTGAAGCAGGTGGGTTACGGCGTTGGGCTTGCCGCCCTTCAGGCTATGTTGGTGGAGTCGGGATTGGCTTCGATCCTTCCCAACGAAGGTCCAACTGTTGGAAAGCCTCACTTTGCGCCGAAGGCGAAGAACGTTATCTTCCTCTTTATGGCGGGCGCCCCTTCGCAGCTCGACCTTTTTGACTACAAACCCACTCTCAAGAAGTTCGATGGCGATCTCTGTCCGGAGGATCTCATCAAGGGCGAACGGTTTGCCTTTGTGCGAGGAAGACCACGTCTGCTAGGTTCACCGTTCAAGTTTGAGAAGGTCGGCAAGAGTGGTCAATGGGTTAGTGAGCTACTTCCTCATTTCAAGACGATCGCCGACGACGTCGCAGTTCTTCGTGGAGTGGAGACGAGTCAGTTCAACCACGCTCCGGCGCAGCTTTTCATGAATACCGGCTTTCAGATCGCCGGTCGCCCGAGCATGGGATCGTGGCTCACCTATGGGCTGGGTTCGGCAAACAAAGACCTGCCTGGCTTCGTGGTACTGATCTCTGGAGACAACAACCCCGACGGTGGAAAGAGTTGCTGGGGATCAGGATTTCTGCCCACGGTTTATCAGGGCGTGGAATTCCGGAGCCAAGGTGACGCCGTTCTTTATGTCCAAGATCCGGACGGAGTGAGCCGAGAGGTGCGCCGAGATACCCTCGACGCTATTCGAGACCTGAATACGCTGAAGCATCAGAACGTATTGGATCCGGAAATCGAGACTAGGATTGCGCAATACGAACTGGCTTACCGAATGCAAACCGCCGTACCGGACCTCATGGACATCTCGAAGGAGCCGAAAGAGGTGCACGAGATGTACGGAACGCAGCCAGGCGCCCGTTCTTTTGCGAACAACTGTTTGCTCGCCCGCCGCATGGTCGAACGAGGCGTTCGGTTTGTCCAGCTTTATCACCGTGGATGGGATAACCATGGCGAAAGCGAGGGAAGCGACCTGAAGCACGCGTTGCCTAGGATGTGTCAACAAACCGACCAAGCAGCCGCGGCACTGATCAAAGACCTCAAGCGAAAGGGACTTCTTGATGAGACGCTCGTTATTTGGGGCGGCGAATTTGGCCGAACGCCCATGAACGAAGGTCGGGGCGGATCACCGTACC
Source organism: uncultured Fimbriimonas sp. (assembly GCA_964471545.1). Lineage (GTDB taxonomy): Bacteria > Armatimonadota > Fimbriimonadia > Fimbriimonadales > Fimbriimonadaceae > Fimbriimonas. Next base: position 5,525 of record CAYYJX010000062.1, read on the forward strand.
CAGGGCGAGACCACCACCCCCGCGCCTTCACCATGTGGATGGCCGGAGGTGGAATCAAGCCTGGGACCAGCTATGGCGTGACCGACGAACTTGGCTACACCATCGACGATGAAAAGGTCCACGTGCACGATCTGCACGCGACGATCTTGCACCTGATGGGAATCGATCACACGAGGCTCACTTACAAGTTCCAAGGCCGAAACTTCCGCCTGACCGACGTCCACGGCGAAGTCGTTCACGACCTCATCAAGTAGGGTTAACCCAAGAGGGCAACCGTCCGCTTTTCTTGTGCAGACAGAACGGCCGAATCGACGATCTGTTGTCCGATTCGGCTGATTTCTGGCGAGAGGGGGCCTGTGATCGGCTTCCCACTCCGCAGACAGTCATAGAGGTATTCAACGACATTTCGCTCGGGTGCTGCAGAAGGTGGCACCGGGTGATCGAACCCTTCGGGATGCTCCCGGTTTTGAATCCTAATCGTGGGTTCGTAGTCAAAGGCAGAGAGCGTTCCGGCAGAACCGACGACGATGAACCCGCATTTGGGTTGCGGTTGGTGGACCCACGGATCTGTGAATGTCCCCCAGCGCGTTTCGAACTTGCTCAGGCCGGTGTCGTATCTTGCGACTGTTATCGAGTGCTCGTCGACTTCCAGTCCTTCCGGGCGGTCGACGGTCGATGTAACCTCAATCGGCTTACGACCCTCCATGAACCAAGTGGCAAACGTGACGCCGTAACCCATGTAATCCAACATGGATCCTCCGCCATGCTCTTTTTGGTACCACCAGGATTGGCTCTTCTTCGCGTTATCGACCTCTGGTACCTCCACCTTATCGGCGAGATGGCGCAGGGGACCACGGTTTCCTCCGTAGTGATGCACTTCAATGACCTGACCGATCCGGCCCGAATCCAGTAATCGCTTGACCTCTTGGTAAATCGGTGACCAGCGGATCGGCCAGTTGATCGAGAGTGTCTTTTGGCTGTTCTGTGCCGCGGCGATGAGCCGATCAGCATCGGCAACCGTTGCGGCGAACGGTTTTTCAACCATCAGGTTCACGCCGTGTTGGAGTATTCGGCACCCCCACTCGGCGTGGGTCGCCGTTGAGGAGCAGAGAATGGCTAGATCCGGCTTTGCACTCTGGAGCAAAGCATCCAGATCAGTAGCAAAGAGTGATCAGTCGAGGCCAATTCGGTCAAGGACGGGATAAACCCGATCGGCTTCGGCGTCTTGCACGCCGACTACTTCGACATTGGGATTCTCGTAAGCCTGCCTGAGCAGGTCCCCCATGTGCATGTGGTCGAAATTGACGCCGATAACGCGAAGCTTGCTCATGGGAAACCGGAGTTTAACCCGATCTCCCATGGATTGTTGAAGGTTCGGTTTCGGCGCTTACATGTCGCCGCCGCCAACATAGAAGAATCGCTCTTCGACGATTTTCCCATCTTGGACTTTGTAAACGGCAACCTCTCTCATTTCATTCTTCGCTCCAGATTCACGATGCGTCGTCGCCATATCGAAAATCATGGCGAACTGATCTTCACCGTGGGGGAAGGGTCCCTCAAAGCTGAAGCTATTCAGCTCGAACGTGCTGTACCACCACTCGTTCTTACCGTTGACGGCCTCCATGCCTTTGAACTCGGCGTTCGGGCCGCCCGCTTCAACGCTTAGAATGTCGGAGCTGTACAGCTCGGAGTAAATGGCTTCGTAATTGTCCTCTTTGAGGAGTTCAGCGAGTCGCTGACCGATGGCATAAGCATTCATTGGATTTTCCTCGGGTTGAAACCCTGCGGATAGAATAGTAGACATGCGTCTATATGTCAATACCCTTCTGCAATTATCCTACCGATGAGACAAGGCTTAACGTTCCCTTAGCCCATTGTTAACATCCGTCGGGAAAAGTTCTCGACGATGGCACGCAGAGCTTTCACTCTTATCGAGCTTTTGGTTGTTATTGCAATCATCGCAATCCTCGCGGCAATCCTCTTCCCGGTGTTCGCCCAGGCAAAATCGGCGGCGAAGAAGACGCAGGCGCTTAGCAACGCCAAGCAACTTGGAACGGCTTCGTTCCTTTACATGGCGGATTGGGACGATTGGGTCAACCGAAAGTGGTGGGATATGCACGTGGACCTGCTCCCGTACGCCAAGAGCATCGATATCTTCTTGGACCCTGCTTCCAGCGCTCCTCGACCCGAACGACGGACCTTCACGAACTTCAACTTCACCGATCGACTTCCCGGAGATACCTCCTTAGTCGCCTCTTTCGTCGAGTGGACGAACGTTCCCGTGGGTACGGCTTCTGCAGCGGGGAATCGACCTGCGATTTTCGGTCACTACTCCAGAAACGACGAGTTGCTTCATAACTTCGGATTTGGCGGTCAACTCGGTGGGCAGATCAACTCCAGTTCGAACGCAAGCACCTGGCAGAGCGTATCCGACAAGATCTTCTTCTCCTTCGCCAAGGATGGACGTGAAGACAACGATGCAAACGACTTCGATAATGACAACGCACCGTACTTCGAACCAGGTGGCACCAACTGGAACGAGATCTTCGAGCAGATCTCGTTTAGGCACCAAGAAGGTGCGCCCTTTGTGATGCTTGATGGCAGTGCGAAGTGGCGAAAGGCAGTGTGGCTCCAGAGCATGCCCGGAAAACTCGCTCTCAACCCAGCTTGCTCTCAACTCCCCAACACTCAGGCATGGTCGGCTGGGGCCTGCACGTTTAGTGAGTAGGGTTGAGAAGAGACGATGATGACCTCAATTCTGTTTGGGTTAACTCTGGCAATGGTCAAGCCAGATGTGAAGCAAGCCGTGTCCGAGTCTTGGTCTCGGACACTGGTAGTTGGTCACCGAGGCGCCGCCGCGTACGAACCAGAAAACACGCTGCGCTCGTTCGAGCGGGCGATCAAAGATGGTGCCGTGGCGACCGAATGCGATGTTCACATGAGTCAGGACGGGGAGCCTGTGATCATGCACGACTACACTCTTGATCGAACGACGAAGATCAAGGGGCAAGTGAAAGAGACTCCCTGGGCGGTCATGAAAGAAGCCGGCGTCCCTCATCTAGGAGACTACACGCGAACGACCAAAGACCGGATCATCAGCGTGATCGAGATCAAGGGTGGGGAAGGCGTCGCAAAGGCCGTCGTCGACCACGTTGTACGAGAGAAGATGTTGGATCAGACCATCGTCTTTTCGTTCAACGACAAGATCGTCGAGGAGGTGAAAATCCTCAAGCCCGATATCTTCGCGGTTTGGCTGATCGGGGCAAAGCAAACTCCAGATTCGTTTGCGACGACGAAATCGACGATCGACCGAATCAAGGCGAACGCGGTAGGCGTGGGCTACACGAATTGTTCTGCAGAGTTCGTCTCGGCAGTTCACGGATTAAAGCTCCCTCTGTTCGTTTGGACGGTCCCTCCGGGACCGCAGGTCGATCGGCTCAAAGGGCTCGGCGTGAACTTCATCATCACGGATCATCCGTCTGATGTGAAAGCTCAGCTGGCGAGAGGCTAGTCGATATTTTTGCGGGAATTCCTGAACAGGCAATTCTAACAATGAAGAATGCAGGGAGGGGTGGAACACCTCTCTCTGGATGAGCGCGCTAAGACAACAACAGCCAGAAAGACAGCCAGAGACCGAGGTTATCTACCTTGTTGTCCCACCCGCTCAGGCGGTGGTGCAATCCGTCGATCCGCTGACGATCCTTGAGTGGATGAGTTTGCTCTGGATGAAGTTGGGCCTCATGCGAACACCCTGGTTTGTCCGGTCCGTCTCCGAGGGATTCATGACCATCAGCTCGTCTGTAGTGATCACGATTGGCGCCTTGTACGCTCTGTACATGCTCAAGTCATGGGCTGGAATCGACCTCATCCCCGGCGGAAAACTGGAAGATTTCGCTCCGTTTCTGCCGGGCTGGAACCGCTAAGCCTTTTCGGCTCTAGTCGTTCGTTTCGGTCGCAATCACCATGATGTCCACGGTTTTAAGCTGTTTCGCGAGTTCCAACAAGAGCGAACCGCGAATGAACTCTTGAACACGGGTGCGATCCGTGTGGCCGATGATGATCTGGGTGACGTTGTTCTTTTGAACGTAGTCGATGATCGCCTCACTCGGCTCGTCGCCTTCAAGACGTACAACCGGAATTCCTAATCGCTCGCAGAGCTTCTTGTCGTCGGCAAGAATTCTTGTGCTGATCTCGTTCAGCTCCTCGGGCACATAGATCGCCTTCACTTCCGAGTGGGTTTTCTGTGCGAGTCGCCATCCCCTTCGGATCATGCGAAGGGAAGACCGGGTCGGGCTAATGCAAATGACCATCCGATCCGATGTTTGCCAGGGTCGAATAATGTTGCTGGACTTACGGAAAGCGGTGAGGTCCTCATCCACCCTTCCGGCAATCTCGCGCATGGCGAGTTCGCGAAGCGCGTTCAGCGTGATCTCTCGATAGAGCCCCTTTAGCGCGCCATCAATATCGCCCTTCGCAACAACATCGCCGCGGCGTACCCGGTTCATCAGCGCCTTGGGTGACAGGTCGACCATTTCAACCTCGTCTGCCTCGTGAAAAAGGCGATCCGGGACGGTGTTGAGAACCCGCTTGCCCGTGATCTCGAAGATGGTGTCGTTCAGGCTCTCAAGTTGCATGACGTTCATCGTCGAGAGGACGTCGATGCCATTGCGAAGGATTTCTTCAACGTCTTCCCATCGTCTCTCTCGCGCCGATCCCGGAGGGTTCATGTGGCTCAGGTTATCAACGAGAACCACATCCGGCTTGCGAGCAATGATCGCAGGGATGTCCATCTCCAGTCTCTCCTCCCCTGCATAGTTGAACTTTGCGGGCGGAATCATCTCGAGCTCGTTGATGTCCTCTGCGAACTCTTGGCTGAATAGCCGGTCTTCGGGCGTGATGATCGCAATCACCACGTCTTGGCCGCGAGACTTTCGACGGATGGCCTCATCGACCATCACCTTCGCCTTACCGACGCCAGGTGCGTAGCCTAGAAAGATCTTGAGTGTTCCGCGATTGTCAGCCATTTTGGGTGGAAGTGGATTGCAGTTGAGGGTTGGTATCGATGGTCAAAATCGAATCCAGCCAAAGTTTGATGTTGTCGCTCAGGTCGTCGATCGTGATCGACCCGGTATCGGGCGGCCCCTCGTTCTGCCAGATAAACGAAGCAAGCTTCTCTTCGCAAACGGCTTCCCATAGGCGCATGCCGCAGGGCGGGCGATCAAGGTCGATGTAGGCGAGGATCAACTCTTGCATGAAAGCGGGCAAGACCACACGGATGTGCCGATTGATGTTGCCCTGACCGATCACGTCGAATCCGACGGAGATGTCGCCAAAGCTCTCATCGACTTCGTGCTCGGTTGCTTCAAAGGTAAAGCCATTGATCGACGTCTTCTGGAACTCTCGGCAAACCGAGATGATCGGCGCATTCGGCTCTTCTCGATCTAGGACGCTTTGGACCGAGTCTCGAATGGTCTGGGCTCCAAAAGGCTTTCGCAGAAAGTCGTGGGCTCCAATCGACATCGCCTCGATCGCCATGTCGATTGAGCCGTAAGCCGACACCATGAGGACCTTTGAGGAAGGCGCTACCGAAACCATTTCGCGCAGAACGTCCAGGCCGTCCAGCGTAGGCATACGGTAATCGAGAACCACTAAGTCGAATGTCTCGTTCCCCTTCAAGAGCCGCAGGGCGTCTTGTCCGGCATCAACTGCTACAACTTCGTACCCCGCCGTTCGCAATGCGACGCTTATGAGGGTTCGATAACTAGAGTCGTCATCAACGACAAGAATTCGTTTTGCCACGAGATCTCTCTTTTCTACTTACGCTCGGCAAGGCAGAAGGGTTGAAGAATCTCCTCCGGAGGAAAAGATCGCCTTCCTTTGCAGGGGCTTCAGAAAGTTACCTTGGAGCAACTCCTTCAAAAGCATTTCGACGAGAATCGGCTTGAGATTCTTTGAGCCTACACGTCGTTGATCAGGTTCAACGACACAGAGTCCGATGAATAGGGGGCACGTTGGCTCTTCGCGAAGCGTCACAATCTAAGAGATGGCGCGCGCTTTTCACCCCGGATACGTGGTTGTACCCATGGCAATTGTTCTTGCAGCTGGGGGAGTCGCGCTGATGACGTACGTTTCCAACTCAGCCAAAGTTGTCCCCGGCTACTCTTTCGGGCAGCCCCGTCACCCAGTGACTGAGGCAATGTTGGAAGAAGCGAAGCGCGAGTCCAAGAAGATCGCCCCGTTCTTTAAACTTCCCGATACGGACGGTAAGCAGGTCGTTATAGGTGGCAAGGGAGAAAAGCCGCTCTTCGTGTATTTCGTGAAAGAGGGATGCCCTTGCAGTTTTGATGCTGAGCCGATGTTCCAAAGACTCTTCAAACACCACGAAGGCAGGATCGAGTTCATCAGCGTCACCGACGCCAAAGGGAAGGCGGCCGAGAAGTGGGACTTTGACATGCTCGTTCCGTATCCGCTCGTTTCAAATCCCACCTTTGAACTCATGAAGGCGTATTCCTCGCCCGCATCGGTTTATTGCACGCTTATCGGGAAAGATGGCGCTATCGTAAAGCAGTGGCCCGGTTACTCGCGCAGCATGATGAAGGAAATGAACGCGCTGATGGCAAAGGCCGCGGGCGCCAAAGAAAAACCGTTCGATACAGCGTACGCACCTGAAGCAAAGACGTCCGGTTGCTCCTTTGAAATGGAGTAGGGTTCCGGAAGTCGCTCGACTCAGTGACTGAGGAGCAGAAAGGAAAGTGGCCCGCCCGGAGAGATTCGAACTCCCGACCCTCGGTTCCGAAGACCGATGCTCTATCCACTGAGCTACGGACGGTTTGGGACTGAGATATTACCCGGAATCGGCTGGATGTCAACCCGTCGGGAACAGGAATCGCAGTGATCTCAAAATCTAGATCCTGTGAAAAATGCGAGGGGATTGGCGTCCTGGAGTCTAAAGACAAGTTCAACTTCGCCGATATGAATGGGTGAAGGAAGCATGGCACAGACGCTTGAAAAACCGCTTTTGGGACTCGATACCGAGTTTCCGGACGTTGTACACGTCCTCCATCACGCCCCGTCCGGACGTTATGGTTGCTTCTGCCACGAAGGTGTTCACGGACTGGCTTGCTTCTCCACTGATATCGGAGCAACCCGGTTTGGAGAATTCATCGATTTGAGTGGCCTGACCGTTCAGTCTCTCTCGTTTGATGAGGCACGAGAAGTCGCAAAAGATCGACCGATGCCTGTGGTTGCCATGATGCTTCTGGACGACATGCGTCACCCGGTCATCCACTACGTTCGCTAACCGACCGTCATTGAATGAAAAGCCCGATCCAGGACCTGGATCGGGCTTTTCTCTATTTGATCATCTTTCTTAGCAGTCCTTTGCGGAGAGTGCCACGATCCCTTGACCCTGGGCGTAGAACGCAATGTAAAATTTAGCAATCCAGACCATCGAGTGCTAACGCGGGTTTCTGCTTGGCGCGGTCGGTCTTGGAAACTAAGGAAACACATATGGCCAACCTTAAGCCACTAGGAGACAAAGTCGTAATCGAGGTCATCGACGCCGAAGAGAAGACCGCTTCTGGCATCTTCCTTCCGGACAGCGCTAAGAAGCGACCGCAAGAAGGTCGTGTCGTTGCCGTCGGAAACGGTCGAGTTCTGGACAACGGCGAGCGAAACCAACTCACCGTCAAGGTTGGAGACCGAGTGCTCTTCAGCAAGTACGGCGGAAATGAAGTTTCGGTCGACGGAAAGGACTACACCATCCTGGACGAGGACCAGGTCTACGCGATCATCGGTTAAGGATAAACACGAACATGGCAGCAAAGAATCTAATCTACGACGAGGAAGCAAGAAGAGCCCTTGAGCGAGGCGTAAACAAAGTCGCCGACGCCGTGAAAGTGACCCTCGGCCCCAAGGGACGAAACGTTGTTCTCGACAAGAAGTGGGGAAGCCCCACGATCACCAAGGACGGCGTGACCGTTGCAAAGGAGATCGAACTCAGCGATCCGTATGAGAACATGGGTGCGCAACTCTGCAAGGAAGTTGCCTCCAAAACCAACGACGTCGCCGGCGACGGAACCACCACGGCAACCGTTCTTGCACAGGCAATCGTGAACGAAGGTCTTCGATATGTCGCTGCAGGCGGCAACCCGATCGCGGTTAAGCGCGGTATCGATAAGGCCGTTGATCAAGTCATCGCTTACATCAAGTCCGTTGCTCAACCGATCAAGGACAAGGAGCAAGTAGAGTTCGTTGCCACCATCGCAGGAAACGATCCTGAGGTTGGAAAGCACGTTTCCGAAGCGATGGACAAGGTTGGTAAGGATGGAGTCATCACCGTCGAAGAGTCCAAGGGTCGAGAGACCGTTCTGGAAGTCGTCGAGGGTATGCAATTCGATCGTGGCTACATCAGCCCATACTTCGTCACCGATCCGGAGCGCATGGAGGCGGTTCTCGAGAACCCGCTTATCCTGATCCACGAGAAGAAGGTGAGCTCTGCTCAGGATCTTCTTCCGTTCCTGGAGAAGGCTGCGCAAACGCGACGACCGATCGTGATCATTGCTGAGGACGTCGAGGCGGATGCACTTGCAACCGTCGTTCTCAACAAGATCCGAGGCGTTCTGCAAATCGCAGCGGTAAAGGCTCCTGGTTTCGGCGATCGCCGGAAGGCCATGCTCGAGGACATCGCGATCCTGACGAACGGTCGGTTCATCAGCGAAGATCTCGGCACCAAGCTGGAGAATGTTTCCGTCGACATGCTCGGAACGGCTAAGAAGGTCGTGATCAGCAAGGAGGAGACCACCATCATCGAGGGTGCGGGTTCCAAGGAAGCCGTTCTGGGTCGAATCGAGCAGATCAAGCGGCAGATCGAAACCACGGACAGCAACTACGATCGAGAGAAGCTGCAAGAGCGACTTGCTAAGCTTTCCGGTGGCGTTGCCGTGATCAAGGTCGGCGCAAGCACCGAGACTGAGCTGAAAGAGAAGAAGCACCGATACGAGGACGCTCTCAGCGCAACTCGAGCGGCTGTGGACGAGGGAATCGTTCCTGGCGGCGGAAGCACTCTGCTTCGCGCTTCCGACAAGTTGTCTACGGACGGTCTTTCCGCTGATGAGGCAACCGGTCTCCTGATCGTGAAGCGAGCCATTGAAGAGCCTCTTCGCCACATCGCGAAGAACGCAGGCCTTGAGGGTTCCGTGATCGTTGAGAAGGTTCGAGCCGCAGAGCACGGCTTTGGCCTTAACGCGGTCACCAACGAGATTGTCGATATGGTGAAGGCCGGTATCGTCGATCCTGCAAAGGTCACCCGATCCACCATCCAAAACGCGGCATCCATCGCAGGTCTGGTTCTCACCACCGAGACTCTCGTGGTTGAGAAGCCGGAGCCTAAGAAGGCTGCTCCCATGCCCGGCGGCATGGACGGAATGGACTACTAAGGTCTAGTTCGACAAATCAAAAGCCTCCTCGATTCTTCGGGGAGGCTTTTTTGTTTTGTGGGTGTGTGAGACACACCGCTGTCCTCGCTACCTTTTGCCTTTCGAACCTATCGGAATGAGGGTCGACAACGCGCTCGGGTCAAGCGGCTCAACGTTCACCTAAGAGAGTCTTGTAGAAGGCGAGCAGAGAGTCGACGTGCTTTTCTATCGTGGGTGGATGAGCGCGCACTTTGTTGTAGGCGACCTCGCCGAGCTCGGCAGCGACTTCCGGAGTCATCTCCTGAAGGGCTCGGGTAAAGCTCTCGGCGTCCACGCCATCGACGACGATGCCGGAGATGCCATTTTCCACCCAATCTTTCGCTCCGATTGTCGGAGCAATGATCGGAGGAACGCCATTTGCCATCGCGTCGACAACTGAAAGGCCAAAGGTTTCCTCCCAGGCACTGGGCATCACCAAAGCCCTTGCCGATCGTAGATATTCGGTGACTTCATTAGGAGAACACCATCCCCGGAAGGTGATTTCAGGATAGGCCTTCTGCAGTTCTTCTCGGAGCGGACCGTCGCCAACGATCATCCCAGGTGCGCCCGCTCGGCGGCACGCCTCGCAGAACACATGGGGGTTTTTCTCTTTGGTCAGCCTGCCAACGTATAGAAACGTCTGTGAGTCCGCAGGGTTCGCGGGAGGAAGGTCAGGAATCTCCTGGGGATTCGGGATGATGGCGTGCGAACCAAAGCTCCCGATCCACGGATCCAGCCGGGTCTTTTCTAGGGTGCTGACGTGAACATAACCGTCCACGCGTTGCGGCACGCGATAAAGGTTTCGATTTGCCCATGCGCTGGCAAGGCGGGGAACTTTATAGCGATACTTCGTTCCGGTGCATTCGCACGAAAGGCAGCCGAGCGAGAGGGGAGCCTTTGTGCAAATCTCGTCTTGCCGATAGTCGAAGAAAAGGCTTGTGGGGCATGCGATCGAGTATTCGTGGCAGGTTTGGACCGTCCGGAAGCCGAGGTCCTGAACCGTCTTCATCACTACTCCAGAAAGATTGAGGCGGTAGGTGTGCGCATGAACTACGGTTTGGCGGATATCGAACCGGCCCATAAACTTTGCCACTGGAGCCGCGACAAAAGGATTCCCAAGAAGCTTCCTAAGTTTTCGTGATCGATCAGGCTCGAGGTAAAAGCTCTGTTCGTTCAGCGCAAGCCATCCATCCAGAACGGCCGCGAAGTCGCTTTCAACTTCTTTCGCAGCGGTGATGAGCCACACTCTATGGCCCTTTGCCCGAAGGCCCTGAGCCGATTGGAAAGCCACCTTTTCCGCTCCACCTTTCACACCGCCTGTTTCAAGGATGAGAACGATGTCCATAATGGGTGTGGTCGTCAATTCAGTCTTTGGTTGTAAGTTCGGGGGCGTTGGACTCCGATAATTGACGAGAGGGAAGTCTGTTGAGGGTTATTGTAGCAAACGACGAGGCGTTCGTTCAGGGCGGCGCGGGTAAGTGCGCGCTCATGAGCGCAAGAGGACTGGCTAAGCGAGGGGTCAAAACCACCTTCTTTGCGGCCAGGGGGCCCATTGATCCTGCGTTTGACGGATTTGAGAATCTCGACTACAACCTACTGGATCTGCCCACCGAAGAGGCGAGCTTCGGCAGACTGATTCGCAACAGTTGGAACCAAACGGCTTACGATGCCATGCGGACGGAGATCGCCAAGGGCAACCCCTCAGAGACCATTTTGCACCTTCACCTGTGGAAGGTTTATCTCTCTCCTTCCATTCTGCAGGCGGCAAGGGATGCAGGAGCCCACGTGATGGTTTCGCTGCACGACTATCATGCTGCGTGTCCTCAAGGACAGTTCTTTAACGCACGAACGAATTCTATTTGTACCCTTGATCCAATGGGAGCGAAGTGCCTCTCCACCCACTGTACACGGTCAAAAACCATCGCCTCTAAGTGGGCGGAGGTCTATCGCCTAAAGGTTCAGAAGAATCGTGGCGGGCTGCCCGACAGAGTCAAGCACTACGGAATGTTCTCGCAGAAGGCCGTCGGCATCTTAAAGCCGTTCTTGCCGAGCGATGCGAAGTTGCACTTGATGCCTTATCCTATTCAAGTGAGTCAAAGCCCCAGAGTTGAGGCAGAGAAGAACTCGCGCTTCGTCTTCTCTGGTCGATTGAGCAGCGAGAAAAACCCGGTCGTGCTGGTGGAAGCCGCAAAGAAGATCGGAGCCGAGGTCCGGTTCCTGGGTGAAGGTCCCATGCGGTCTGCCGTTGAAGCGGTTGGATACGAGAAATGCTCGATCAGCGGCTGGCTAAACGGGGAACAACTCTTTGACGAACTCAGTCAGGCACGAGCCCTTGCCATCACCTCGGTTTGGTACGAGGTGAATCCGCTAGCGCCTGTGGAAGCACTAGGGAGAGGGATTCCCGTTATCGCAAGTGACGACACCAGTACCGTCGGTGAGATCGTCGATGGCGTTACTGGATTCCCCTTCAAGAGCAAAAACGTTAATGACCTTGCTGAAAAGATGGGTCACTTCCTCGATGATGCAGTAACCGAGCGAATGAGCCGAGCGGCCTTCGATCGCTTCTGGGCGAATCCACCCACGGAAGAAAACCACGTGGAAAAGCTTCTGAAAGCGTACGAAGAGATTCTAGGAAAACCGTTGGCTCTTTCGGCGTGAAGCAGAAGTGAAAATCCTTCTTATCTCCAATCTCTGTCCACCGGACTACGAAGGTGGTTTTGAACTCGCTGCCTTTCGGAGCGCTCAGGCGCTACGTAAGCGTGGTCATGAGGTTGAGATTGTCACGTCCAAATATCGAGATGTTTACAAGGGAGAGAAGAGTGATCCGGAGTGGGTACATAGGATTTTTGATGTTGTCAAGCATCGAGAAGGATGGAACAACGCCGGTAACTTTCTGGAAGGTAATTCGCATCAGGAGTTCAGTGTCTGGAATCTCTATAAAGAGTTTCCGCTCAGATACAAAAACTTACGGAACCTTGCGGAGACAATGATTCTTGGTCCC
>CAYYJX010000063.1:0-1354 GCA_964471545.1 uncultured Fimbriimonas sp.
GGCCTGCCATATCGCTTCATTATGAAAGATGCGCGTCAAATCCGTCGCGAGGGGCGTTACTGGGTCGCTGGAAGTGGGGATGGGCGCGGCGATAACCTCGCCTTTTTGACTTTCGAAGCATTGGGCTTCTCGGGGTTTCTCGGAGATGAATCCAGACAACACTCCCCTCCCCGAGAGATCGGGGCAGGCCTGGGAAGGGGTGGTCTGAAAAGCCGTAGCGGTCGAGCCAACAAAAGTTCTCCACCCAGACAAAGGGGCGGAGCCCCGACAATCATCGGAGCCCAGGGTTTCAACCCTGGGTCCGTTTGATCTTTTGAATCAAGAACGGCGGAGCCGTGGCAAGAGTTTTACGCGAAAACGTGGGGGGAACCCGAAGACCACCCCGCCCCGATGAATCGGGGCACCCCTCCCAGGAGGGGAATTTCCGCTAACCCTTGCCACAGATTGGCCGCAATTTTTCGGTTCAGAAGAGGTCCGGAGGACCGGCAAGACTGTTAGCCCAGACCGCCAGTTCTGGGCAGGGGGTCCAACGCCGAGGCATGGATCATTCCCCTCCTGGGAGGGGTGGCCTGAAAGGCCGGGGTGGTCGAGCCACCGAAGGTTCTCCACCGACACGGAGGGGAATTATTGCGGGTCCTGTCCACAGATCGGAACGACACCAAACTCAAGTATCCTTTCAAGCGGATTCGCCCGACTCCAAAACGGCGACCAAGACGAGCTAGAAGACGATGCGGTACCTCTACACGTTGGCGATTCTGCTCTCGTCGGCGTTGTTGTTCCTCATTCAGCCGCTTGCCGCAAAGGTCCTTCTTCCCACCTTTGGAGGATCGCCGCAGGTTTGGACGACGGCGATGCTGTTCTTCCAGACCCTTCTGCTGGGCGGATACGCCACCGCGCACAAGCTCTCCGCCAAGCTCAGCCCGAAGGTCCACATCGCGGCGATCGCCACCGCACTGCTCATCAGCGCGATCTTGCTGTCTGGTGCGCTGACCTCGCCCGCGCTGAAGGCCATTCGAGAGTCGGCCCCGAACAGCGCAAACCCTGCGCTTCCGGTTTTGCTGGCGTTGCTGGTGTTCGTCGGTCCCATCTACTTTGTGTTCGCGGGCAACTCGCCCACCCTTCAACGATGGTTCTCTCGAACCGGAGACCCCCGAGCCGCCAATCCGTACTTCTTGTATGCCGCCTCCAACCTCGGGAGCTTTGGAGGACTACTTGCCTACCCTTTCCTCATCGAGCCGAACTTCGCGCTCGATCTTCAGGTGAAGATGGTGAGCATCGGCGCGGTGGTTCTCTCCGTGGTGATCGCGCTGCTGGTTCTCTTCCCGCAAAGCGAAGCAAGACCGGCGAGCCAAGA
>CAYYJX010000063.1:1454-14001 GCA_964471545.1 uncultured Fimbriimonas sp.
TGATCGCGCTGCTGGTTCTCTTCCCGCAAAGCGAAGCAAGACCGGCGAGCCAAGAGGCGAAGCCGTTGGAGAAGACCTCGACCAAGCTGAAAGCCACTTGGATTGCCCTCGCCGCCATTCCCTCTTCGCTGCTGCTAGGTTGCACCGCTTACCTTTCCAGCAACGTCGCGCCTGTTCCTCTCATTTGGATCGCGCCGCTGGGCCTGTATCTGCTCACCTTCTCGTTGGCGTTTACAGAGAAGAATATGCCCGGCAGTGCGATGCTCAGCCGAGCCTTCCCGCTGATTGCGACTCCGCTCGCGTTCCCGATGATTCTGGAATCGACCGAGCCGCTCGGCTTATTGGCAACCTTGCACCTGGGCGTTCTCTTTGTGGGAGCGTGGCTATGCCACCGTCGTCTTGCCGACCTTCGTCCGGCGCCGGAAAAGCTCACCGAGTTCTATGTGTACATGAGCATCGGCGGCGCGGTGGGCGGACTTTTCAACGGCATTGTCGCTCCGCTTATCTTCAACGGCTACCACGAGTACCCGCTGGCGATCACGCTTGCCCTGCTCGCCAGGCTCTCTTACGAAAAGCCTAAGCCGGATCGAGACCCCAACTACACCTCGCCGGATGACGACAAGCCCGTGCGCGTTCCGCACCTGGCGCTCTCATTCTTGCCGTGGGTGCTGTTGTTAGCGGGTCTGTTCTTTGTCCAGATTGCGCAGGTGCCGCCTTCGACGCTTCGGAACGGATTGGTGATCGGCATCCCGCTGATTGTCGCGTTCTTCCTTGCCGATTTCCACAAGCACTTTGCCATTGCGGTAGGCGGTGTCTTCTTGCTCTCCGGTCTTTTCCAGATCGGTTCGCAGGGCAAGATTCTGGTCTCCAAACGGTCTTTCTTTGGCGTGCACCGAGTGATGCAAGAGGCCCGCTACAACTCGCTGGTCCACGGCACCACCACTCACGGACGGCAAAGCCTTGTTCCGGGCAAAAAGCTGTTGCCGCTCACGTACTACCACCCTACCGGTCCGATTGGTCAGGTGTTCAATTCGCCCAACTTTATGGCGAACGTAAAGACCATCGGCTTGGTGGGCCTAGGTGTGGGTTCGCTTGCCGCGTACGGCAGAGAAGACCAGGAAATGACCTTCTTTGAGATCGATCCCGAAGTGTTGGAGATCGCAAAGAACCCGGAGTACTTCACGTTTCTGCAGGCCGCCCGAGCCAAGATGCGCTACGTACTGGGCGACGCTCGCCTAACCTTGGCGAAGGAGCCGGACGGAAAGTTCGACCTGCTCGTCCTCGATGCGTTCAGCTCCGACGCCATTCCCACCCACCTGCTCACCGTTCAGGCATTGGAACTGTACAAACGAAAGCTGTCGCCCAACGGCATCGTCGTGTTCCACATCTCCAACCGCTATTTGGAACTGGGCGGAATCCTTGCCGCCACGGCCCAAAAGGTGGGATGGAAGGTGTACGACAACATCGACGCTCCTGTGGGTGACGAAGCGCTGGACGGCAAAACGCAATCGCATTGGGCGCTGCTTGCCCCCTCGATCGATCCGGTGAACCTCATGGTTCGCCCACCGTACTGGACCTTTAACGAAGAAGGCGACAAGAACAAGCCGTGGACCGACGACTACAGCAACGTTCTTGGCGCCTTTAAGCCGCCTGAATAATCGCCCTTGGGAACCACTGATATGGAAGCACCGCGAACCGCCGAAATCGTTTCTGTTGGCACCGAGCTTCTGCTCGGGCAGATCATCGACACCCACGCGGCAACCATGGCGCGGGTGCTTGCCGAATGCGGCATCGGATGCCAGCGACGAGCGACCGTGGGAGACAACTTCGCACGCATCGTCGATACGTTCAAGTCGGCGCTTTCTCGCAGCGACATCGTGATCGCCATCGGCGGGCTAGGACCCACGAATGACGATCTCACCCGCGAAGCGATGGCAGAAGCCATGGGCGACGAACTGGTTTTTGAAGAAGCCTATGCCGAAGAGTTGAAGGCTTGGTTCGCGGCGCGAAACTACACCTGGGTAGAGCGCAACAACAAGCAAGCCATGCGGCCCAAGCATGGTCGAATGATCCCTAACCCCAACGGCACCGCTCCGGGATTGATCGCTGAGAAAGACGGCAAAGTCATGATCGCGTTGCCGGGTCCCAAAGGCGAGTTCGACCCGATGGCGGAAGGATCGGTTCGCGAATATCTGCAGTCCGCCGGGGGCGGAATGATCATCGCCAGTCGAACCGTGCGCATCTGCGGCATCGGCGAAAGCGCGGTGGATGAGCAATTGGGCGATCTCATGGATCAGGAGTCTCCGACGGTTGCGCCATACGCTCAAACCGGAGAGGTGCACGTTCGAGTCACCGCTCGGGCAGCCTCGAAAGAAGCGGCGATGGAGCAGATCATCCCGGTGTGCGAAGAGATCCAGCGACGACTCGGAAAGCCCGTTTACGGCTTTGATCTGGAAACGCTGGAATCGGCCATTCTTGCCGAACTGGAACGGCGCGGAGAAACCCTGGCACTCGCGGAAAGCGTGACGGGTGGCGGCATCGCTCGGCGAGTGACGAGCATTCCTGGCGCATCCAAGGTGTTCTCTGGAGGAGTCGTCACGTACACCGCTGAGACGAAGTACCAGCTACTGGGAGTCGATCCGGACTTGCTGGACGAGAAGGGTCCGGTCTCACCCGAGGTCGCCGCCGCAATGGCGCTGAAGGCTCAGGTGAAGTTTGGGGCCGCCTATGCCCTGGCTACCACGGGCAACGCGGGCCCGACCTCCGATGTCGACGGGAAGCCGGTGGGGCTTTGCTACGTGGCGCTCGCCAAGCCGGACGGATCGGTGGAGGTGAACGAGCACAAGTTGCGCGGTCTGCGCGAGGATATTCGGGCTCGGTTAGAGCAGTTTGCCTTGTTGAAGCTTTGGCTTTCGCTCTAGAAAGGCGGGTCTCGTGACCCGGATCACGCGATGCATCGGGAAAGAATCTTAGAGTAGGGGCTATGGTTCCCCTTCTGTTGCTTGCCGTCGCTCAACAAGCATCTGCGCCTACGACCTCGATCGCCTGGCAAACCGACTTCGAATCCGCTCGCAAGATGGCGGTGGCTCGCAAGCTACCGATGATGATCTACTTCACGACCGATTGGTGCGGCTACTGCAAGATCATGGAGCGCGAATCTTTTGGCGCCTCGCAGGTGGTCGATCAATCCGCGAAGTACGTGCCGTTGAAACTGGACGCGGAAAAAACGGGCATCGCCCAAGCGAAGGCGCTCAAGGTGAGCGCGTTTCCCACCTTTGTCTTTCTGGACCCCCAGAAGCGAGAGATCGGCCGAATCCTTGGCTATAAATCCACCCCCGATTTTGTCCGCGCCGTTGACACCGTTCTTGCCGGAGACGCTCCAAAGGCGCGACTTCAAAAGGCACTCCTTGCGAACCCTTCGAACGGTAAAGCCGCCGCTGAACTCGCGCTGATTCTGGCAACCGAAAACAAACTTGGCGAAGCGGAGCCCCTCGCCGAACAAGCAGCGAAAGCGGGATTTGCGGGCAAACCACTTGCGCAGGTGTTCTCCCTGATTGGCCGAGGATTCCAGCGTACGAACTACACCAAGTGTCGGGAGATTCTTCAAAAGGCCATCGACCTACGCGATCCTTCTGTTGTTGATGAGGCTTACGAGGCCATGATGATCTCGACCATCTTTGCCAATCGGCGCGGAGATATGGCCGATATCGCACGCGCCATCGTGAAGGACCCGCTTGCGGGAGAGAGTCTGAAGGCAAAGGCGGGCCGAACGCTTGTGTTTGACGAATATCGGGCTCAGCTTTCCAAAGAAGACACATTCCTGGACCTCTTTCTGGCTCAAGCAAGCTATCAGCCGAACCGGAATCCGTTGGTTTGGAAGATACTCTTCGACTCCTCTGCAACGGTCACCTCGGTGAGTTCAGGTCCTTCAGGCACCATGTTCTTTCCGCTAACGAGTGAGACGTGGCACAAAGACATGGCGGTGGACCGCAACAAGTGGGTGCTAACCCAAACCTCTCGGAAGGTGGAAACGCACGGACTGGTCTCTTTGGCAACCCTGGAGTACTCGGGGCGGATAACACTCGCAGATGGCAAAGACTCGGCGTTTCGAGGACGGTTCTCTTTGATGCTCGTGAACAACTCAGGTACGTGGGTGATCAAGAGCTTAGTGCACGAGCCAATCAAGGAATAGCCGCTCACAGAGACAACTACAAGCGCCAAAGGGTTCGGGAATAGGTCTGCTTGAACAGATCTTGTGTCTTTGTCTGGCTCTACTCAGACCTGTCGGTCTAGGCTAACGGTCTTGCCGGTCCTTCGGACCGGGATCAAAATTGATGCACTTGAGGACAGTCCCTCGCCCCAATTAATCGGGGCTCCCCTCCATCAAGAATTTCAGCCTCCAGGTTCATCACAACCTCTTCTGAAGAAGTACAAAGAACGACGCGTCTTCCGCAATGTCTATCAACCTTTTAATCGAGGGGCCAAGCCACATTCCCCTCCTGGGAGGGGTGCCCGAAGGGCGGGGTGGTCTCCGGAAAAGCGGCGGAGCCGCGACCATCATCGCAGCCCAGGGTTTCAACCCTGGGTTTAGGATTCAATTTTTGGTGCAGAAGGGCGGAGCCCTGGCAAGAGCTTGCAAGGGCGGTTTGCCTGAGGCTTCGGAGTATCTGGCCGGTCCTCCGGACCTTGGAACGTGGGTGCGACCAATACCCAGACCTGTCGGTCTGGGCTAACAGTCTTGTCGGTCCTCCGGACCTCCGGATGGGTCTCTTTGTTGGAGTCCTCAAACGGCATTGTGTGTACAGGATGTGTCGACGAATGTGTAAAGGATGTCCTGTCTCGCTCTGTAAAGAATGTCGTGTCACTTGACAAGGGAGGAGAGGGTTCCGTAGTAAGACGACGTTCTGGAACGAGATCATCCTCCTCGGCTCTAGGAAAAAACAAATCACCCCTCGATCCGAACGGACGCGAGGGGTGAGAATTGGCTACCGAGAGCGATTACCAGCCGCGAACGGAAAGCAGTTCGTCTTGCTTCAGGCTGCCGCAGTTGATTCCAACCATCGGCTCGCCGAGGTTCTTGCTGATTTCACCCAGCTTCTTAGCGTCTTTGTAGAACAGAACGGATTCAACGATCGCCTTTGCCCGCTTCACCGGATCACCCGACTTGAAGATGCCGGATCCGACGAAGACGGTTTCTGCGCCGAGCTTCATCATCAGCGCGGCGTCTGCCGGGGTGGCAATGCCGCCTGCGGAGAAGTTGGGGACCGGGAGCTTGCCGAGCGCCTTGACCTCTCGAACGAGTTCGATGGGGGCTTGGATTTCCTTGGCGATCACGTACAGTTCGTCTTCCCGAGCGTTTTGCACCTTTCGAATGTCGCCCATGATGGTGCGCATGTGCCGAACCGCTTCCACGACGTCGCCGGTGCCGGCCTCGCCCTTGGTTCGGATCATCGCCGCACCCTCTGCGCAGCGTCGGAGCGCTTCGCCCAGGTTTCGCGCACCGCAGACGAACGGAACGGTGAAGGCGTGCTTATCGACGTGGTTGGTCTCGTCTGCGGGCGTAAGAACCTCGGACTCGTCGATGAAGTCGACCTCGAGAGCTTCCAGAATCTCGGCTTCCACGAAGTGACCGATTCGGCACTTTGCCATCACCGGAATAGAGACCGTTTCTTTGATGCCGAGGATGAGTTCCGGATCGCTCATGCGCGCCACGCCGCCGTCCTTACGGATGTCTGCGGGGACTCGCTCAAGGGCCATAACCGCCACTGCGCCGGCGTCTTCCGCGATGCGGGCTTGCTCGGCGTTAACGACGTCCATGATGACGCCGCCCTTCAGCATTTCGGCTAGGCCGACCTTTTCTCTCCAAGTCTTCTTAGAAGCGATCTGATTCTCAATGCTCATAACTTTCAGCCTTCTTTGAAAGATACCTCTCGAAGGTCGGTTTTGTTCGCATTTGAACCTGAACGAGCCTTCGATTCGGAGGCGAAAGCGAGGCTTGGAATGCGGGAAAATCGGCAAAAAGCGATGCCTCGTTAAGAAAAGTCGAAGCCAAACGAGGTTGATGAAAAACGATTACCGGTAACTGCTTGTGCGCGAGAATGTCATGATATAACCGTAAACCGCGCCCCATTTGAGGCAGTGCGGGGATAACATGAATCCGCGCCGATACCCACCGACGGGGTGGCGCATCAACGGAGAGAACCCAATCATGAGCAAACAGGTATTCGGCAAAAAAACAACGCTCGGCGTCATCATCGGAAACCGGGGATTCTTTCCCACCCACCTCTGCGAAGCAGGTCGAAAGACCATCCTGAAGGTCCTTGAGGAAGAAGGATTCGACGTTGTTCTGCTTCCGGAAACCGCTCGCCAAAGCGGCTCGGTCGAGTCCCTTGCCGACGCAAAAGCCTGCGCAGAGCTGTTCAAGGCGAATCGCGAGAAGATCGACGGCATCCTTGTGACCCTCCCGAATTTCGGAGACGAGCGAGCCGTTGCCAATACCCTGCGCTACGCGGGTTTGGACGTTCCGGTTCTTGTTCACGCGTTTGCCGACGAATCTAAGCGCATGACCATTGCCGACCGGCGCGACAGCTTCTGCGGAAAGATGTCGGTTTGCAACAACCTGCGGCAATACGGCATCCCGTTCTCGCTCACGACGCTTCACACGGTCAACCCCGAGTCGGAGTCGTTCCGAACCGACTTGCGCAATTTCGCCGCTACCTGCCGAGTGGTGAAGGGCCTCAAGGGTGCGCGAATCGGTGCGATCGGCGCTCGACCCGGTGCGTTCAACACCGTTCGCTACAGCGAAAAGCTTCTAGAGTTCTCCGGCATCACCGTGGAGACCCTCGACCTGAGCGAAGTGCTTGGCTGGGCGAACAAGATGAGCTCTTCCGACAGCGCGGTGGTTGAGAAGCTCGACCGCATTCGAGCCTACACCTCTACCGAAGGCATCCCCGCTCCGGCGCTCGACAAGATGGCTCGGCTGGGTGTTGCCATCGACAACTGGACCGCAGAAAACGATATCGACGCCACCGCCATTCAGTGCTGGACCGCACTCGAAGAGTTCTACGGGATCGTGCCTTGCACGCTCATGTCCATGATGTCTAACTCGCTGATGGCGAGCGCCTGCGAAACCGACGTTGCCGGCACCATCAGCATGTACGCCATGAACCTTGCCAGCGGACAACCTTCCGCCCTGCTGGACTGGAACAACAACTTCGGTGAGGATCCCAACAAGTGCGTGGTGTTCCACTGCTCCAACCTCCCTAAGGGCGTGTTTGCCGAGCAGAAGATGGACTACCAAGAGATCATCGCGGGCACGGTTGGCAAGGACAACACCTACGGCACCATCGTGGGTCGAATGAAGAACGGTGGTTTCACCTTCCTTCGCGTTTCCACCGACGATCTCACCGGAGACGTTCGGGCCTATCTTGGCGAAGGCGAGATGACGAACGACGTGCTGAACACGTTTGGAGGCTTTGGCGTTGCGTACGTGCCAAACCTTCAACGCCTGCTCCGCTACATCTGCGAGAACGGCTTTGAGCACCATGTGGCATTCAACCTTTCTCAGGTATCGGATAGCCTGCAAGACGCGCTGGAGAACTACCTCCACTGGTCGGTCTACAAGCACGAGTAGTCCATCAACCGCCCCTAAACTGAGTTTTGGGGGCGGTCTTTCCCGCAAAATCGCTGATTTCAACATTAATTGAAAAATCTTGACGGGGTCTTTTATCAGCGTTTGGTAAAGTGAAGTTCTATGCTAAGTCTGGGCGGGTCTAGCCCACAGATCATTCAAGGTGGGATGGGAGCAGCCGTTTCCGGTTGGCCTCTTGCCCGAGCCGTATCCATGGCCGGTCAAATGGGCGTCGTATCTGGCACTGCACTCGATGCCGTTCTCGCACGCCGCCTCCAACTTGGGGACGTGGGTGGAAACATCCGCCGAGCCTTTGAGGCCTTCCCGATCCCCGATATCGCCCAGCGAGTTTGGGAGAAGTATTACGTGGAAGGAGGCAAAGCCATTGGGGCAGCCTTTAAGAGCAAGCCGATGCCTTCCATGAAGCCGGGTCGAGCCCTTCAGGAGCTCACCATCCTCGGCAACTTCGTGGAAGTGTGGCTGGCAAAGGAAGGTCATAACGGCCTGGTCGGCATCAACTTCCTCGAAAAGATTCAGGTGCCGCACCTTCCCAGCATTTACGGCGCCATGCTCGCCGGGGTGGACTACATCCTCATGGGCGCGGGCATTCCCCGACAGATTCCCGGCATTCTCAACGAACTCGCCGAGATGAAGCCTGTTCGATACGCCATCGATGTGGCGGATCGCGTTCAAGGCGAGGAGTACTTCACCGAGTTCGACCCGAAGGAGTACGCCCCCGATGGGCTGAACCAGCTGAAGCGACCCAACTTCTTGGCGATTGTCAGCAGCAGCACCCTTGCCACGGCCCTTAGCCGAAAGAGCAAGACTCCGGTCGACGGGTTCGTTGTCGAACTTCCGACCGCAGGTGGTCACAACGCTCCTCCTCGAGGCCAAATGATGCTCTCCGAAACCGGTGAGCCGATTTACGGACCCAAGGACGAAGTGGACTTTGCCGCGATTGCCGAACTCGGCCTTCCGTTCTGGATCGCAGGTTCTTACGGCAAGCCGGGCAAGCTGAAGGAAGCCCAGGCACTGGGCGCCCAAGGCATTCAGGTCGGCACCGCATTCGCTTACTGCGACGAATCCGGTATCGCTCCGGAGATCAAGAAGCAAGTGATCGAGATGAGCCGCGAGCGCAAGCTGCGGATCTACACCGATCCCCTGGCGTCTCCTACCGGTTTCCCGTTCAAAGTCGCGCTGCTCGACAACACCATGTCGAACAACACGCTTTATAAAGAGCGAACCCGCATTTGCGACCTTGGATTCCTGCGAACCCCGTATCGCAAAGAAGACGGCACCATTGGCTACCGATGCGCTTCCGAGCCGGTTGAGGACTATCTTTCCAAGGGCGGCAAGGTTGAAGACACCGAGGGTCGAAAGTGCGTTTGTAACGGCCTGCTCGCAACGGTTGGCATGGCTCAAACCCGAAAGGGATACACCGAGCTTCCGATCGTCACGAGCGGCGACGAGGCAGCGGCGATTGCCGACTTCTGCCCGGAAGGAAAGGATGGCTACTCCGCAAAGGACGTCATCGAGATCCTGCTCAACGCGAAGCCCGCAAACAGCTTGGTAGAAACCATCTCCTAAGCGTTCAAATCAAATAAGGCCTCGGCAAGCGATTCTTCCCAGTGCGGGAGAACAATGCCGAGGTCTTTTTCTATCTGGGATCCATCCAGCACCGAATAAGCGGGTCGCTTGGCGGGGGTTGGGAATTCCGCAGTTGAGATGGGGACCAGCCGTTCAAGGGCACCCGCACAACCCGGATCCAGTTCGAAGATGCGCTTGGCCAACCCGTACCAGGTGGTTTCTCCCTGCGGGGCAAGATGATACAACCCGCTCGCTTCCTTTTGGATGCATTGCAGGACGGCATCGGCAAGGGGTCGGGTGTAAGAAGGACGACCTCGTTGGTCGTTCACCACCCGGATTGGTCCCTCACCCGACGCTAAGCGGCGCATGGTGAGCAGAAAGTTCTTGCCGCGTGTGGCGTACACCCAGCTGATACGCAAGACCAGATTGTCCGCCGAGGCGTCCAGAACGGCTCGCTCTCCCGCTCGTTTCGTCGCACCGTAAACACCCAAAGGGGCGGCGGGATGATCTTCGGTGTACGGCTCAGTAGCGGTTCCGTCAAAGACGTAATCAGTGGAGAAATAGATAAGTTTCTTGCCTTGAGACTTACACCAATCCGCAATTGCCGCCGTGGATTCCGCATTCACCAGACGAGCGATTTCGGGCTCCGACTCCGCCTTATCCACGGCCGTATAGGCGCCGCAGTGAATCACCCAGTCGGGCTGAATCTGCTGCAGGAGGCTGTTGCCAAGTTCCGGCTGGGAAAGATCCCAGTCGGCGGTTCCGATGCCGATCGGGTTCGCGTTGGGCAGAAGAAGCGGGAGGCGCGCAAGAAGCTCCGAGCCGAGTTGTCCGCCCTTTCCGGTCACCAGAATCTTCATGGCGGTAAGAGCTTAGCCGACTGGGTCTGGCCAAGCCGATACGTCTATCCCATGCGATCGGGAAAGCTCGATGGAGTCTTGGTACGAGATCACGCGATGAGCCGGGAGGTCTTTCAGCAACGGCGCCACCTGATCTTTGCCGGAGAGGATGGGGAGCATTCCGGGCGGAACGGGCCACTCGACCCCGATCTCCGGGTCGTCGAAGCGGACGGCGAAGTCGCCATCGGGCGCGTAGGTGTCGGTGACTTTGTAGATCACGATCGCCTCCGGCGAGGTCACTAGAAAGCCGTGCAGGCACCCGGGTGGAACGTAAACCTGACCGTGATTGCTATCCGATAGGTCGAAGCCTTCCCAGGTGCCGTACGTTGGCGATCCGGGCCGAATATCGGCGACAACATCCCAGATGGAGCCGTAAACGCACGTCACCAGCTTCCCTTGTGGCTTTGGGGATTGCCCGTGAAGCCCTCTCAGCACTCCGTAGATGGATCGAGAAAGGTTCTCCTGGGGAAAGTGGGTCGGATGCCCAAACTTCTCTGCTCGCTCTTCTCGAAAAAGCTCCTTAAACGATCCTCGCGAGTCTCCGTGGGCGATCAGCTGAAAGTGCCGCAAACCCGCGATGCTGGAGGGAAGGATGTTCATGTTGGAACCTTAACGAAGAATATCGGCGATCTGTTCCAAGTCGTCGTTGCTGGGGACCGC
The DNA here is from genome assembly GCA_964471545.1 of uncultured Fimbriimonas sp. Taxonomy (GTDB): domain Bacteria; phylum Armatimonadota; class Fimbriimonadia; order Fimbriimonadales; family Fimbriimonadaceae; genus Fimbriimonas. Next base: position 12,231 of record CAYYJX010000063.1, read on the forward strand.
GACACCGACCTTTCGCACTACCGCTGCCGCCGTGTGCGTCGCCAGTTCCAGCGCTTCCTTGCCGATCGGACCGAATCCGGCGGCGAGAGCAAGGGTCGCAACCACGGTATCGCCTGCGCCTGCCTCGTCGTAAACTTCAACTTTTACGGCAGGAACTTGAACAAATCCCTCATCTGAAGCGCATCCCATTCCGCTTCCGCCCAAGGTGACGACCATGGAATCGACGCCAATCGAGGCTCGCAGCAACGTGGCGACCTCTTCGGCCTCGCTATCCACAATGGTCTTGCTTCGACCCGATGCCGCCGTCGCTTCGAAACGGTTGAGCGTCACCACGCCCGCACCGGAGTAGGCAGGAATCGACTGTGGTTTGGCGTTGGCAACGCTCACTACGCCCTTCGACTTCGCCAGGGCGATGATCTGCTGAATGGTCTCGGGCGTAAGAACGCCCTTCTGATAATCCGAAAGAAGCAGTACGTGCGCGTCGGTCAGAGCCGCATCGATCTTGGCGAGCAGTTGGGCCTGCACCTCCGCTCCGATCGGCTCGTCGTTCTCTCGATCGATCCGCAGCACCTGGTGCGAGTGGTTTGCCACCACCCGGGTTTTCTTGGTGGTCGCCCGGTTGGGGTCGGTGATGACACCTCGGTTTTCGATCCCGCTCATCTCCAGAGCTTGTTCCAGCATCTCACCCGCAGGGTCGGCTCCGACCACTCCGATGATGCCCACCGTCGCCCCAAGCGCCATCATGTTCATGGCGACGTTTGCCGCACCGCCAGGAACCGCCGAAAAACGGTCTTGCTTCACCACCAGCACAGGAGCCTCTTGGCTGACTCGGGTGGCTCGGCCAAAGATGTATTCGTCGAGCATGAGGTCGCCGACCACAACGGCTCTCACGCCCTGAAACTTCCGTAGCAGTTCTGCTCCGCTCATACGGCACCTCCTTCTGCGGCTACCGGAACCTCTTGTTCCAGTTTGTCACCGCGCTTTTTGCCCACGGCGGCGGCGTAAAGATACAGTCCCACGCCCGCAAGGCTGATGAGAAACGCCATTGCCTGGGCTTCCGTAATGGGCAGCGAGCCCCAGTAAGTCGAGCTCGAACCGGCTCGCCAGAATTCGTAAATGAATCGCGCGATTCCGTGGAGAATCAGCACCACGCCCGCGGCCTGCCCCGTGTACTTGAATCGCTTTTCGAGCACCAGCAGCAGCCAAAGAGCGGCGAGGTTCATCGCGCTATCGTAGGCCTGAGCCGGAATGTGCAGCTTGTCATCGCCCGCTCCGTGAGCATGCACGCCAAACGGAGTTCCCGGGGGACAAACGTGACCGTAACAACAGCCGTTGAGCAAGCACCCGATGCGTCCGATGGCATGACCGACCAAGAAGGCCGGGGACATGACGTCCAGCAGGGCCATCATGTTGAATCGGTGGCGTTTCGCCCAGATCAACGCGGCAATGATGCCGAAAATGAGACCACCGAAGCTGGTTAGACCCTGGAACTGGAGCGAGAACAACTCGTTCGGCCGTTTGGAGTAGTAGTCCCACTCGATGAGGATGAAGACGATTCTTGCACCGAGGACGCTGAAGATGAGGGTCCAGAAGGCGAGATCGCCGATCTGCTCGAAGGTGAGTCCGAACTTTCGACCCCGGAGCTTTGCAATGTGGATGCCTGCAAAGAAGGCCACCACCATCATGACTCCAAAGCTGTACAGCTTGAAGGAGCCGATCTGAAAGAGCACCGGAATCATGGTCGAACCGTGAGTTTACCGGTGCGGGGGTT
>CAYYJX010000063.1:14101-17948 GCA_964471545.1 uncultured Fimbriimonas sp.
GGCTGCGATGATGGTCGCGGCTCCGCCGCTTTTGTTCCGTCGGCAGAAAAGAGAATTGGAGGTGTTTGAAAGGTCGTTCTGGAGACCAACCCGCCCCTGCCGGGGCACCCTTCCCTAGAGGGGAATCAGAATGGGCCGTCTCAAGATCCTCGGTGCGGACTCAGTTGCCGGGAACCGGCTCAATGAGCCGGTACAACCCCACCATGCCGCAGATACTCCGCGAAGTACTCCGGCAGACCCACTTCCACCAGCGACCGACACGCCGACTCCACGTCGTACTCCAACCGAACGACCTCCATGCTCACCGACCCGGATTCCAACGTGAGCACCACGTACCCCGCGCGAGGATCGCCGTCTTTGGGTCGACCCACCGACCCCGAGTTCACAAAATGCACCCCGTTCACTGTCCGATGAAACGGCACGTGGGTATGGCCGAACACAATGAGATCGGCGTGGGCGTCATCCGATCCCCCAGGGGTGAACTGCGCCAAAAACCCATCGGACCGATTCTCAAACAGGTACTCGGTGGTGGACCTGGGCGAGCCGTGACAGAGCAACACCCGCAGTCCCTCGACTTCGAAACGGAACTCGCGGGGCAAAGTGCGTAGCCACGCCTTCTCTTCCTGCCCCGTGTTGTCGCGAGTCCAAAAGAACGAGCGCTCGCTCATCTCGATGTCGAACGGCTTAACGTAGTGGCAACCGCAGTTGTCGAGTTCAAAACCCACCCCTTCGTCGTAGTTGCCCAAGATCGTCCGGCAGCCCATCGCCATCACGATCTGCTGAACCTCATTCGGGTGAGCCGCGTAGCCGCCGAGGTCGCCTAGGCAGTAGACCGCGTCATACCCTTGCGATTCGATATGGTCGCGGACAACCTGCATCGCGGGCAGGTTGGCGTGCACGTCGGAGAAGATCGCGATCCTCAAGCGGTCACCTCCACCGAGGAACCGCGTTTAAACCCGAACCACTTTCGGCCGAGCGCAAACGAGACCGAAACCAGTGAGATGAGAGCCGGGACTTCCACAAGGGGCCCCACCACCGCCGCAAGCGCCTGCCCCGATTGGATGCCAAAGACGCTGATTGCCACCGCGATGGCGAGTTCAAAGTTGTTGCCGCTGGCAGTGAAGGCGAGGGTTGCGGTCCGCTTGTAGTCGGCACCCGCCCGGCGGCCAAGCCAGAAGCTCACCAGGAACATGATGAGGAAGTAGACGGCAAGCGGAATCGCGATTCGAAGAACGTCCAGCGGCAATCGAACGATGAGATCGCCTTTGTAAGAGAACATCACCACGATGGTCGCCAGCAGCGCGATCAGCGTCACGGGTCCGATCTTAGGCAGGAAGTTTTGCTCGTACCAGTCGGCGCCCTTCGTTCGCAAAGCGACAAATCGGGTGATCATCCCCGCGAAGAACGGGATTCCCAGATAGATCATCACCGAAAGAAAGATGTCGGCGATCTCTACCGGAACCACCGAGCCTTGCAGCCCGAACAACGGCGGCAGGAAGGTGATGAAGAACCAGGCGTAGACGCCGAAGAACAGCACCTGAAAGATCGAGTTGAAAGCGACCAAGCCCGCCGCGTAATCGGTGTCGCCATCGGCAAGGTCGTTCCAAACCAGCACCATGGCAATGCATCGCGCCAGCCCGACCAAGATCAGCCCGGTCATGTATTCCGGCTTGTCCCTTAAGAACAGAATCGCAAGCCCGAACATCAGCGTGGGACCCACCACCCAGTTCTGAACCAGCGACACGAGAAGCACTTTGCGGTTTTTGAACACCTCGCCTAGGCGCTCGTACTTCACCTTTGCGAGCGGCGGATACATCATGGCGATGAGGCCAATGGCGAGCGGGACGTTGGTGGTGCCGACTTGGAATCGGGAAATGAACTGCGGCGTGCCGGGGACAAAGTAGCCCAGGCCCACGCCGAGGAGCATCGCCAAGAAAATCCAGAGCGTTAGGAACCGATCGAGGAACGAGAGCCGCTTGGGTGCGTTCGGACAGGGGGATTCGTTCTGAGCCATCAGCAACCCGCCTCGCAATCCGGTCCCGAGCAGGTGAATCGACTGCCAAAGTAGTTCTGAAGCAGGGTCACGCGGTCGCGGTTCACCGAGCAGATCATGAACTTGCCCTGCTTCTCGCACCGAATCAGACCCGCCAATCGAAGCTCCTTGAGGTGGAAGGAGATGGTGGAACTGAACTTCTCGTCGCCCGTGACATGGCAGCAGACCTGCCCCACGGTCACACCCTCGCTTTGGGTTTGGACGGTGTGAACCTCGCCCGACTCTTCCATCGCCACCTCGCCACAACGCGCGCAGAGGAATTCAAAGATGCGCAACCGGGTGGGATCGCCGAGCGCTTTGAAGATGGTCGCCAGCGCTTGCGGAGACAGGTCGGAGGATCCGCCGACAATGGGCAAAGTGGTCACATGGGGAAGAATATCCCAACATATCGAGAATTATCGATATGACTGGAAAACTCCGAGCGTTAGTAATTTCACTAGGTTGTTCGGTTGACCCCTGGAATAGAATTTGCCCATGCGTTTTATTAAAAAACTTGCTATTGGGGCCATCCTGGGGAGTCTTTCGGCGGTCTCCCTCGCCGACCTACAATCGGACTTTTCAATCACCAACGGAAATCCGAACGGCGCCTGGGGTTACGGCCAACTCTCAGCTCTTGGCGGAAGCTTCATGGCAGCGGATGTTGCCACAACTGGAACCGCAGGGAGCGCCACGCTGGATAGTTGGTCGTTCAGCACCACCACTTTCCCGGTGATCAGCAAACTGATCTCCGGTTCGCTCGCCGGGTTCAACGGAGGTGACGGACTGATTTCGATCGGCGAGGTCGTCATGCACCCGGGTCCGGGGAATGAGCTTGCGGTCATTCGGTATACGGTCCCGTCGTCGGGGCTCTATGACCTTTCAGGGTACTTCGGCGCGGGCGATGGCTTCGGAAATGGCTCGTTTGGCAAGATCGACGGTTACGTTTACAAGAACACGACCGCGCTCTGGTCGGTTCTGGACACGGCGGGAACCCACAGCTTCTCGCTCAACGCGGTGTCTTTGGTGGCGGGCGATTACGTGGATGTCGTGGTCGGATTTGGTGGAGATGGGTACACGTACGACTCCACGCCCGTCAACCTCACGTTCACGCCGGTTCCTGAACCCGCGACGATTGCCGGATTAGGTTTGGCTTTGGCTGCTTTTGCCAAGCGCCGACGCAAATAACTCGTCTGTTTAGCCCTCTCACCGCCAGGGGAGAGGGCGTTGATCAAAGCGGCGGAGCTGTGGAGAGAGGGTTTTCCACCATGCTTATCATTTGTCCAGAGTATCTGGTCGGTCCGCCGGACCTTTTAAATAACGACGACTTCAGTTCATCCCACGGAGAACTAACCGAATCTATTCCCCTCTAGGGAGGGGTGGTCCCGATTTATCGGGAACGGGGTGGTATCCGGAAGACCTCTTGCCTTCAGCGAAGAGTCTTGCCACGGCTCCGCCGTTCTTCTCCTTTTTGCGGTAGGTCTTGGACCCAGGGTTAAAACCCTGGGCTGCGATGCCGGCCGCGGCTCCGCCGCTTCAGTTGGTTTGCCATGAATGGAATTTCGGGTGCTTGAAAGATTCATTGACCACCCCGCCCCTGCCGGGGCACCCCTCCACAGAAGGGAATTGAGTGGTTGGTGCCGGAAATTTCTTGCCCGCCGACCTAGTGAGCCTTCTCCCAGGTCTTGAAGTCGCCCGTCATGACGACCTCGCCCGACTCCGGCGTATAAACCCCACACGGACCGCTGGGCTCCGATTCCTCGATCGCACCGTCGTCTAACCGCGAACCGTCCATGCGATACACCGGGAAGTAGTATT
>CAYYJX010000064.1:0-17615 GCA_964471545.1 uncultured Fimbriimonas sp.
GCCTCATCGTCCCATGCCAGGGCACTGGCGTGTTGGGTCATCTCACTCATCGCATTGCCGTGATATGTCCGGTAGAACGCGAATTTCTCCATGATGGTGGGGTCGCCCGCAACGAAGCCGCTTCTGAGACCCGGTGCATTCGACCTCTTGGACAGCGAAGAGAACATCACCAACTTATCGAGCGGTCTCCCCAGCTTCTGGGCCGCTTCCAACCCGCCCACCGGAGCTTGGTCTCCGAAATAGATTTCGGAGTAGCACTCATCGGATGCAATGCAAAAGCCGAACTTGTCTTGGAGTTCGAAAAGCCTCCGCCAGTCTTCGATCGCCATGACCGCGCCTGTCGGGTTTCCTGGAGTGCAGGTGTAAACCAGCCGCGTTTTCTCCCACTCGGCAGCGGTTACAGAATCGAGGTCGGGTTGGAACCCGGTTTCTTTGCGGCACGGCAGATAGAGCGGCTGAGCACCCGCCATGAAAGCCGCGCCTTCGTAAATTTGATAGAACGGGTTTGGCATCGCAACCCGTGCACCCGATTCCGAATGATCCAAGTAGGCATGCGCAAAGCAGAAGAGGGCTTCGCGAGAACCCTGCACGGGAAGAATCGAAGTCTCCGGGTCGACCGCAACGCCGTAACGACGCTGGATCCATCTTGCAACCGACTCTCGTAGTTCGGCGGTTCCCTTTGCTAAGGGGTACTTGGCAAGCCCACCAAAGCCTTCAATCAATCCGTCCTTGATCAGTTGGGGCGTCGCATGCTTCGGCTCGCCGATACCCATGTTAATGGGCCCCGCTCGTTCCGGCTCAATTCCTTTGAAGAGCCTTCGGAGACGCTCGAACGGATAAACCTTCAACTCGCCGATATGCGGATTCACGATCCGATTCTACTGTTCCCCCAATCAGAAGATCACAAAAAAGGAGCGTGGATTCCTCCACGCTCCTTTCGTAAAGCTCGGCGGTTGATTAACCGAGCTTGTGAACGACCTTGATGACGTCGTTCTCGTCCGGGATGCACTCGAGTTCAAGAACTCGCGCGTAAGGCATCGGAACGTTGAGGCCACCGACTCGCCCAACCGGTGCGTCGAGGTCGTCGAAGCAATCCTCTTGAATGCGTGCCGCGATCTCAGCACCAAAACCGCCCGATCGCCAGTCTTCATAGACCACGACGGCTCGGTGAGTCTTGCGGACCGAGTTATAGATGGTCTCGGTGTCCAACGGAAGGAGCGATCGTACGTCGACGACTTCGGCATCAATTCCGTCCTTCGCAAGAAGCTCGGCGGCGAGAAGGTTGACCTGGGTCATTCGGCTGTAGCCGATGAGGCTGATGTCCTTACCTTCCTTGAGAATTTGCGCCTTTCCGAGAGGAACCGTGTGATCGGGATCGTCTGGAACCATGCCCTTGACCGTGTACAGACCGGGGTTCTCGTAGAAGATCACCGGGTTATCGTCCGCGATCGAAGCCTTCATCAGGCCGTAGACGTCCGCCGGGGTGGCCGGGCAAACAACCTTCAGACCCGGAACGTGAGCGTACCAGCCGTCCATGGAGTGCGAGTGCTGAGCAGACAACTGCTTGGCCGCGCCGCCCGGACCGCGGAAAACGATCGGACACTTCACTTCGCCGTTGGTCATGTAATGAACCTTTGCGGCGTGGTTAATGATTTGGTCGAGCGCCAAGATGGAGAACGACATCGTCATGAACTCGATGATCGGTCGAAGACCTGCCATGGCGGCACCGATTCCGATACCGGCAAAGCCGGCTTCGGTGATCGGGGTGTCGATAATTCGTCCAGAGCCGAACTTCGGGAAGAGGCCCTTGGTGACCTTGAAGGTTCCCTCGTAGCGTCCGATGTCCTCACCCATGATGAAGACATCCGGGTTGCGCTCTAGGGAGTCGACAATGCTCTTCTGCAGAGCCTCTCGATAGGTCATTTCTTTCATTAGTGGCCTGCCTCCGGCTTCATGTCGCTGTAAATGTTGTCGTAAACCTCGCTCGGGTCTGGGAACGGACTTGCGTCTGCTTCCTCGTAAACCTTCTCAACGTCGGCGAGGATCTCCTCTTCGATGGCTTCAAACTTCTCTTCGCTCAGGTAACCAAGCTCCATCATTTGTCGCTTCAGTCGAGCAATCGGATCGCGTTGCCATGCCGACTCTTCTTCTTCCTTGGTTCGGTAAAGCTGTCGGTCGTTGTCTGCCGCACCGTGGCCGGAGTAGCGATAGCTCATCACTTCCACCCAAACCGGCTTCTTCTCGGTTCGAACGTACTCGACGAGTTCCTCGGCCTTCCGCTTCATTGCAAGGACGTCCATTCCGTCTACGCGCTCGCTGCGAATGCCGAACGGGAGGCCACGCTTCCAAAGTTCGGGGTCGGCTGCGTGGTATTCCAATCGCGTACCCATCGCAAACTCGTTGTTCTCGATGATGTAGATGCAGGGGAGATCCCAAAGGCCGGACATGTTGAGCGTTTCAAAAACGACGCCTTGGTTGGCTGCACCGTCGCCCATGAAGTTGAGGGTGACTCGGTCTTCACCGCGATACTTTGCAGCGAATGCCAGACCTGCGCCAAGCGGGATGTGCCCGCCTACAATTCCCCACCCGCCATAAAAGCCGTTCTGGGGATCGTAGATGTGCATCGAACCGCCCTTACCGCCTGCGGTACCGGCTTTTCGACCCATGATTTCCGCCATGACCGCAACAGCCGGAGTTCCGAGCAGAAGCGCGTGGGCGTGGTCGCGGTAAGCGGTGATGACGTAGTCGTAACCCGGGCGGATGGCTCGCATCCAGCCAACGGCGAGCGCTTCCATGCCGATGTAAACGTGCATGTAGCCACCGGCCTTGCCCTGTCGGTAAACGACGTTGCACTTCTCTTCGAAGTGCCGAATGAAGAGCATGTCGCGCAAATGCTGTTCGAGCTCTGCCGCGGATTCCGTGATCTTGTACTCGGCTTGTTGTGCCACGTGTGGTCCTCTAGGGAAGGTCTACGCAGAATGCCGCGAACTGATCTTAGGCAACCAGATTCGGGCGTCGGTGTTCTACCAAGAACGCCTCCCAACGGAGGATAATACCGCCAAAGGGTGCCCCCTGCCCGGAAATCCGTTCGGTTATCGTTCGAGGGCCGATCCTCGTTGAGCGTTGTAGGGAAACGAACCGCTCGAAAAAGAAAAAGGCGCCCTCAAACGAGGACGCCGTTGATTGACCGACGGGCGCATCCGTGATCATCCACGAGAGCGATGCTCGCGGATGAAGGCAGGAATGTCTAGGTCGGATTCGTCGATGACCTCAACCGGGTCCACGATCTGTCGGTTGAAAAGGCGCTCACGAGCTGCGGCCACCACGTCTTGCGAGGACGCTTGCGGAGTCACGGTCGGAGCCGTGCCGGGCGTGGCGTTCGGAACCGGACCAGGGACAGGATTGCGTGCGATCGGAGCCTCGGGAGCAGGGGTGTTGGCCACGCCTGCCGATTGCGCCACATCGGGCACGCCGTACGCCTCTCGAACCACTTGCTTCCCTTCTCGGCTGTAAGGATTGAAGCCGGTCGCCAAAACGGTGACTCGGACGGTTCCTTCCAACGTGGGGTCCACAACTGTTCCGAAGAAGATGTTCGATTCTTCCGCATCGCAGAGGCTGTGAATGTAGCGCATGGCTTCGCTGGCTTCGGCAAGAGTAAGGTCCTCGCCTGCGGAAATGTTGACCAACAGACCCTTCGCACCGTGGATCGTCTGTTCCAGAAGCGAGGAGTTGGTTGCTGCTTGGGCCGCTTGAATCGCGCGTTGCTCGCCAACACCGTATCCGATTCCCATGAGTGCGGGACCCGCATTTTCCATGACTGCTCGTACGTCGGCAAAGTCCACGTTGATCTGGCCAGGAATGGTGATGATGTCGGAGATGCCTTGAACACCTTGTCGAAGAACGTCATCGGCGACTCGGAAAGCCTCCATCAAGGTGGTCTTTCGCTCAACGACGTTCAAAAGCCGATCGTTGGGAATCGTGATGATGGTATCGACTCGCCCCATGAGCGAAGTGATGCCCTGCTCGGCAAGCTTGGATCGTCGGGGACCCTCAAAGGTGAACGGCTTCGTCACGACCGCAACGGTGAGCGCACCCATTTCACGAGCGATATCCGCGACAACCGGGGCCGCGCCGGTGCCCGTGCCACCGCCCATACCGGCGGTGATGAAGACCATATCGGCGTTTTCCAGAACGCGTCGGATCTCGTTCTTGGACTCTTCGGCTGCAACTTTACCAACCTCAGGATTTCCACCCGCACCCAATCCTCGGGTGGAGTTAGCGCCAATTTGAACCTTCTTCGTTGCCGAACTACGATCAAGCACCTGTACATCGGTGTTCATGGCGATGAACTCGACACCCTTGATCCCGCTTTCGATCATTCGCTGGACAGCGTTTCCGCCGCCACCGCCGACTCCGACCACTTTGATGATTGCGTTGTTCGTTGGAAGCACGTTTTGAATCTCCGACTTAGACCTTCTCACGATAAAGACCCATTCTAAACTGCTGGGCTGGGGATATCGTGTGGAAAAGTGTGGATAACTCGATTTTTTCAAAAATCGAGAATCTTTTGCGATAGTTTATCCGTCTCGCCGGAGTTCCGATAGACCTAGTCGGCCTTTCCTTTTAGAAGCGACCAAAGAGATTTGACACGATCCTGCCAGGTTTGGGCGCCGTCTACAGGCTCAAGCTCTTCGCTAATCTGAATGACGAACTGCGCCATTCCAACGGAAACGCCGTAACCGAACGTATCGGATTCACCGCCAATCTCCGGAGCCCCTTTGCGAACAGGGTAAGCACCAACCGTGCTTCGCAGGAGCGCGTCGCACTTGTCCAATTTCGCACCGCCACCGGTGAGGACAAATCCGCCCGGAAGCAGACCCTGGAAACCGCTCTTTTCAAGCTGCCCCTTCACCATGCCCGTCATCTCTCGCACGCGGCTTTCGATGATTTCGGCGAGTACTCGCTTCTGCATCGGGCGCGCCATCGGCTGACCGAGTTGGCGGACTTCGACGATTTCTTGTTCCGAAACCGAGTCGGCCAGCGCACAGCCTGATTCCACTTTCAAGCGTTCGGCTTCTTCTGGAGCCGTCTTGAGAAGTTTTGAAATGTCCGAGGTGATCAGCGCCGAACCGATGGGGATGCTGCAACTGTATGCCAGCGACCCCTGACTGAAAATTGCCATGTCGGTTTTGCCTGCTCCAAAATCGAGAACAGCGGTACCGATCTCCAACTCTTCGGGAGTGAGGACAGCGATTCCAGACGCGAGTGGTCCCAGAACCAATTGCTCTAGATTCTTGCCGGTCAGATTCAGCGCCCGTTGAACGTTTTGCACCTGGGCCGTTTGATTGCTCACCAGATACGTGACCACTTCAAGCTTGCCACCCGTCATTCCCACGGGTCGCAGAATGTTCCGCTGGTTATCGATTCGAAATTCTCGCGGAATAGCCTGAATCTGCTCACGGTCTGGCGCCAGAAGGATGGACCGGCTGTGCTGAACCACCTCCATGACGTCTTGGTGCGTAATGGTGCGGTTGCGCGGGATGATCTCCTTGAAACCCTGCGCGTTGGTGCCCTCAACGTGAGGTCCGGCAGCGCTCACCACGAAATCGGTGAGCTCCCTCCCAAGTTTGGCGCTCAACTTCCTAGCGAGCGCATCGATAGTTCGGGCCGTTTCCTCGAGGTCAACGATCGCTCCTCGCTTGAGTCCCTTACACGGTGCCGTCTCTAACGCGAGGATAGAAACGCCGCCATCTTCGGCAGGCTCCGCCACTAGAGCGACGATCTTAGACGAGCCCAGGTCTAGGACGCAGGTCCAGTCGCCGTTCACGATTGAACCTCCGATCCGGTCCCGGTGGTGGTTGCGGCTTGGGTCTGCTGGGCGGCCAATTCTCTTTTCCTCGCGATGTAGTCTTGGTACCTCGTTAAGAGGTGTCGACGGATCAGGCTTAGATTATTAAAGATTCTTGCGCCAAGCACCAGAGCTACGGCAAAAAGCAGGTTGATGTAGATCTGATCGCCAAGCCAGGCGAGGAATGAGGCGAACAAGACGTTCGAGATAAAGCCAGTGACGAAGACGTCCTTTTTAAACTGGCCTTCCGCGGCAGAGCGAATCCCACCTAACAGCGTGTCTAGCCCGGCAAGACATGCAAGTGCCATGTAAGGCGCAACCTTTGGGTCGACTTGGACACGGGCGTACACGGCGATAATCGCGCCGATGAGTACCGCCAGAAGGGGCATTAGGCTCATTGCTTTTTCTCAATCGTCTTCGCAAGTTTACGAGCAGTGGAGCCCGTATACGCGGGAAGGGTGATTGAGTCTACTTTCTCCACCGTCACCATCGCAGGGTCTGTGCCGCGAACGGCTGCCAAGGCGCCACCCGGCATATTCATGCCCGAGTAAAGCGTCTCTCGATCACCGATCGCTCGGATGACCACCGGAGTGGAAATTCGGGTTCCGTCAACCAGAATCGTGGGGCCTACGCATCGAATGCTGGTCGTGCCGACGACACGGAGATTGTTGACGCTGATAGCTTCCGCACCGGACGCGTTCAACTCGTTCACGACCTTCAAAACGTCTAAGTCGTGGATCACGGACTCCGGGTCGACGATGGTTGCCATCGATCCTTGAGGGCCTGCCTTCGAGGAATCTCTCAGAGTGACTACCACGCCTGGACCCTCTACCTCGACCAAACCACCGAAGTTCTTCATCTCCTGGAGCTGGTCGTTTAGGATCTTAGTGCTGCTGCTCTTGTCGGCAACGGCGTTTTCAAGTTTGGTCTTGTCTTCGCGAAGCTTCTGAACTTCTTCTTTCAGCTTCTCGAACTCCTCGATGTCGATCGAGTTCATGGAGACGCGGCTGCGCTGCGTCGAGTCGAGCGAGGCAATTCTCTCGCGCCGGTTTTGTGCGGTGACCCAAACGGAGGAGATCATGAAACCGAGCACAAGACTAACGAGCGTGGTGGGCCAAACCCAGCCATCAGCGGCTTGCATTCTTCGTGCGAATGGATTCATCTCTCTTCTTGCGAACGCCTTACCCAGACCGGTCGTTCTGGGTCCATCAAGTTTATTTCTTTTGCATCGGCAATTAAGCTTGGGTTCTGCTCGATTAATTGCTTCAATCGCGTCAATTTTTGCGGAAGGTCGTCGCTAACGCCCAAAACGATCTTTGCTTCCCCGGAAAGGAGTGAAAGTGAGCCCGTATCGGCGACATCGATCCGCGTTTGCGGCAGCCCTAATACGGCGGTGTTTCCGGCGAGCCATGCAATTCGTTCTGTGTTAAAGGGCGCGGCGACAGTGGCAACCGTGAGTTTCACCCCCGCATGAAGAACCACCGAAACCTCCGGAACGATGACGGGACGATCATCCCGAAAGATGGAACCGTCACTTCCCAAATAGACGTTCGGCATCCCTTCGATCCGGGCGACCGGAGTGCGGTACTTCACCACTAGGCGCCCCGATCCCAACACGGACTTTTGGAAAGAGAGCGTGTCGACTGAGTCAATCGCAGAAGCCTTTGCTTCGACAGAGGGCAAGCTTATTTGGAACGCAGGAATGCCGTTCAACTTCTTCAAGCTTTGTTGAAAGAACTCTCGATCGCCGTCTCTCGCGCCTTCCACCTTGACGGTTTGCAGGGTGGTCATTGGGCTAAACCGGTACGCCACCGCAATATTGATCAAAAGCATGATCCAAAGGATCGGCGTCCAACGAACGCGCTTACGGGCGCGCTTTCTCGTTGCGCTCGGCTTGGCAGACGATCGCTTCGGTGCAGTCTTCGCCGGTTTCCGACCCTTAGGATTTGGCGGCATGGCGCGTGAGTGCGTCCTCCACGATAATGCGACAAAGCTCCTCGAACGGAATGCCAGACGCCGCCGCTGAGTTCGGCAACAACGAGGTTCCGGTCATTCCGGGCAGGGTGTTGACTTCTAAAACAATCACTTCGCCGTTTCTAACGATTGCGTCGGTTCGAGTGGCACCTGCGCAACCCAAGGCCTGGTGAGCGGCGAGGGCGGTTTCCTGGGCCTTTGCCAACACATCGTCCGGGAGTCTTGCTGGGACGATCTCCTCGGTCGCACCTGGTGTGTATTTGTTGCCGAAATCGTACACGCCGGATACGGGAGCGATTTCAACCGGGGGCAGCGCGCGATCCACCAAAACCGGCGTGGAAATCTCCATTCCTTCGATAAGCTCTTCCACCAAGACGGACTTGTCAAACGCCAGGGCTTTCTCAATCCCGGAACGGAGTTCCGCACTCGTGCGAGCAAAAGTGAGGCCGACGGTGCTTCCCTGAGCATTGGGCTTGACCACGAGCGGTAACGGTAACGCAATCTCGTCGTCTACGGAATGAACCACCACGCCCTTGGGCACGTTAATCCCCTCCCTGGCGAGGACCTTCTTGGTCATCTCCTTATCCATGGCGAGGGCGCTTGCTTGGATGCCTGAGCCCGTGTACGGAACGTGGAGCATCTCCAAGAGGCCTTGAATGGCGCCGTCCTCCGCATTGGTCCCGTGAACAGCTAAGAAAACCACGTCCGGTCGGTTCGATCCGATCAAAGAGTGAACCGTCCCTCGGCGAAGGAGTTGATCGCTGAGATCTTGAACTTCCACCTCCATGCCGATCTTTCGAAGCGCAGCCGCTATCGCCTTCCCAGAATGAAGCGACACTTCTCTTTCGCTGCTGTCGCCCCCTAGGGCAACCAGCACTCGCCGCGGACGAGGTGTACGAAGTCGGTCAAGCTCTGCGATGAGGTCCGGACCGAACTCGGAGATATTCCCCGCGCCCATGGCGATCACCACGTCTCCGTCTTGCGCCACCGTGGCGACCTCTCGCGGCAACAGGTGTCGGGAGGGAACGTAGTGCACAGGCCTTTGGCACTTCTCGCCAATTCTTGCCGAACTGACTCCCGGAATCGGCTGCTCTCGCGCCGGATAGATGTCGGTCACAAAGACTTGATCGGCAACGTCAAGAGCCGCTGCAAACTCCTCGTAAGCGTCCTTGGTACGCGAGTATAAGTGGGGCTGGAAGACGGCGATGACTCGACGATTGGGATACCGCTCGCGGACTGCCTGAAGCGTAACGGCGATCTCCGAGGGATGGTGGGCGTAGTCGTCGATCACGGTTACCGGAGTCGTTGCCAAGACTTGCATGCGACGTTCGGCTCCGGTGAACTTCTTGAGCCCGTGCTCGAATGCGGAGAGATCCACGCACGGCCCCCCTTCGTTGATAAACGATGCCGCGGCAAGTGCGGCGGTGGCGTTCATGCGATTGTGGTCGCCCGGGAGATAGAGATCGAGGTCCTTCCCAGACGGAAGAGCCTCCACATCGATTCCTAGTTCGAACTTGTTCGAGACCTGTTGGAGCCAGGCCCGAGAGAGCCCATACGGCAGGCACCGAACATCGGTGAGTTCGGCAACCTCCGAAGCGCCTCGATCATCGGCGCAGTAAACGAGCCCGCCCTCTTTCCCTACTTTCGAGACGAACCGCACCATGCTGTCGCGGAGCGACTCATAGCTGCCGTGATAGTCGAGGTGGTCGCCTTCTAAGTTGGTGAGAACTACCAAGAACGGTTCGATATCCTGGTACGAGTCGTACGCTTCGCAAGCCTCGACAACCGCATATTCCCCACTCCCTTCTCGAATGGGACCACCCCATTCAGGGACAGTTGCGCCAACGACGACAAGCGGGTCGAGACCTGAAGCAATGAGTCCAGCGCCCACCATGCCCGTCGTTGTCGTCTTTCCGTGGGTTCCGGTAACCGCGATGACGCGATATTCGCGCAGGATCCAGCCCAGCGCTTGCGAACGGCGAACAACCGGAATCCCGCGTTCAACGGCTTCTTTGTACTCAGGGGAAGTCGCCAGATCGATCGCATCGCTCAGCACGATGGCAACGGGATCGGAGTGGTTCCCTAGAAAAGCGGCAACCGCCTCTCGGCTGTGACCGATTGAGAGCTCGTCGAACCCCTCCTCGACAAGCCTCTCGAACTCCACCGAGCCGCCGAGATCGGATCCACCGACGTGATAGCCCCGATGGCGCAGCATACGAGCGAGACCAGACATCCCTGCCCCGCCAATTCCCACGAGGTAATAGGCTCCTACCAGGGCGAGCGAGTGAGTGGGCGAAAAGGCCGTCTCGATCTCAATCTTCTTGCGCAACTCAGCGGCCCCCTCTGAGCTTTAGGGCCGCGACCATATTCTCGTAAATGTCGGACGTGGCGCTCGGGTTGTCCCAGCGTTCAAAGATCGAATCAAGATCGACCGGGTCATCCAGCCACCGACCGATGACCTCTGCTGCCGCGGCTACCGTTGCCTCTTCCGCCAAACCGGAAGTGGGTTGATGTAAGACCGATGCAACGCCCATTTTTTCGAACTCATTTGCATTATGGGCTTGATGGTTATCGGCAGACGACGGTAGGGGCACCAATATCGAGGGAACCCGTGAGACGGCGATCTCGGCGATTGAACTACCGCTTCGCGCGATGACGAGCGGCGCCTCTCCTAGGGCCTTTGCCATCGATTCCGCTTCAAGAAACGGGACGACGCGAATATTGGGCGGCAACTCGGCGGAAACCACCTTGTCGTACTGTCCCTTTCCAGCAGAGAGAAGAAGGCTTCGACCGGGCATCGTCCGAGCCAACTTCGGCAAAAGATCGTTTAGAAAGGCGCTCCCTTGCGATCCACCAAAAGCGAAGATCGGTCCGGATCGTTCACCCGCTCGGGCTTTCTCAAGTCTCGAACGGATCTCTGAGCGGACAGGGTGTCCGGTTCGCACGAGTTTCGCCCGGACAACTTCCGATACATTGGTTTGGGTTGACTCAAAGGTGCACGTCATCGTGATGGCGGCGTCGGCGACCATTCTCAATGCTCGCCCAGGAACAGCATCGCACGCATGAAGCGCAAGCGGTATGCCGAGCGTTTTCGCCGCAAGCATCACCGGGGCTGCGGAGTAACCGCCTGTGGAGAAGACGATATCCGGCTTCACCACCGCCAAGCGAGTTCTCGCAAGGGCGGTCGATTTCACCAAAGCCAGCGCCGCCTTTGCACCCGCCAGACTTTTCAAACCGACCAAAGGCAAAGACGGGAATCCGTGGAACAGGATATCGTTCGAGGCGGCAACCGCCCCTTCCTGGCCTCGGAGAGAACCAAGATACAGAATCTCGTCGCCATGACGCCGCGCTTCTAGCGCGACCTCAAGCGCGGGATAGACGTGCCCGCCCGTTCCCCCACCGGTGACGACGACGCGCAACTTCTCCCTCCAACTCTGCACCCTTCACATGCATCACTTGGGCGATGCCGACGGCTAACCACAAAGCGACCAAGCTCGACCCGCCCGACGAGATGAACGGGAATGGGATTCCGATGGCGGGCAGGGTGCCGTTCGCCATCATGAGGTTGGTGCACGCTTGCACACCAAACCAAACCGCAACGCCGCTGAGATAGAGCGACGCAAACTTACTTTTCGACTTTTGCGCCAGAAGCCAGAGCCTCCAGCAGATGCCTCCCAGCAACCCTAGGAGCAAGAGCGGCCCGATCAGTCCTAGTTCCTCACCCACAGTTGCCATCACGAAGTCGGTGGTCGTGGCGGGCAGAATGTGCTTGGCTCTTCCGTTCCCAATGCCAACACCCGCAATCCCACCGCTCGCCATGGCAAGTTCGGACTGACAGGTTTGAAATCCGGCGGTGTCCACAAATCGAACATCCCAGCGGTGGAGGTGGGCGTTGACTCGGTCCATGCGATAGCCCTCTTTGAACACAAGCCCCGTCACTCCGACCGCAATAATAGCGACGCCGGCGATGATAGACGAACGGCTGATTCCACCCAAGAGCATGAGGACAGCGGCGGTGACTAGCACGACCATCGCAGTTCCAAGGTCCTTCTCCAGTTCGATCAAAACGAAGGCGGCAAGAACCAACGCGCCACACCACATTCGGTCGATTTTGGGTGCGCCGATTTTGGCAAACCAGTCGCCGAAGTTCTTCGTTCGCGGGCTCTTAGCGGGCCACGGCTTTCGATGAGCGAACACGGCCGCCAAGTAGAGGATGACGACGACTTTTGCAAACTCGGCGGGCTGAATATCGACGGGACCGAGACTGATCCATCTTCGCGCGCCGTTCTGAACTTTCCCGAAGAAGTGCACAAAGACCAGGCTGCTCATCATGATGAACATCGCCGGTTTTGCCCACTTGTACCAACTCTCCATCGGCACAACAATCGAGATTAAAAAGACGATGAACGAGATGAATAGAAAGAGACCTTGTTTGACAAACTCCGCCGGGATCGGTCCTTTTCCGGTCGCCATGGAACGTGCGTAGCCGGCATCGAAGATAATGACCAACCCTAAACAGGTCATTAAGACCATGAGCACGAATAGGATCGGATCGGCGAATAACTGTCGTTGGCGATTCATTGCAGCCACTCCTTGGCTAATTCTTTGAAGACGTCCCCCCGATGTCGGAAGTCGCGAAACTCATCCATGCTCGCGCAGCCGGGTGCCAACATCAGGAATTCACTGTTCACTATACCGGTGTCTAGGTCGTTTACCGCTGCCTGAAAAGCGGCTCGCAGCGTCCGGTAGGTTTCTCCTTCAGCACCCAGGGTATGTCGGATCGACTCGCCATCCTGACCGTACAAGTAGACGCGATAGCGACGCGAGGCAAACAACGACTTGAGGGGCCGAAAATCCAGGTCTTTGTTGACGCCGCCAATGAGGACCGAGACGGTTCCGTTCAGCGCATTGATGGAAGAGAGTACGGCCGCAGGGTTGGTACACATCGAATTGTTGACCACGGTCGTATCGCCTTTTTTCCCAACCACCTCCATGCGATGTTCGAGACCAGGAAAGGTGCGGAGGGGATCGACGAGCGTCTGCGGGACCCAATCTACAACCGGAGCTCGATACGCCGAGAATCGTGTTCGCTTTGCTTCCAGTGCCTCTTGTCGCTCCTGAATCGCACTCGAAACAACCTGATCCGCATTCGATCCAGGCTTAGCCGCCCCCTTCCACTTCAGAAAGGCGTACGAAGCAAGAATCGCCATTGCCGCGTTGGTCCGGTTGTGGTGGCCGAGGAATCCATAAATTCCGTGGTCGACAATCCGTTCGAAAATCGTAGAGCGTTGCTCTTCAACCAACGCTTGCTCGCCGGTAGCCCCCGCTTTCCAAACGGTCGGGAGGTTCTTTGGAGTCGCCTCGCCTGCAAAAGCTCTTAAGCGCCTTGCGACGCCGGTGATCTCCTTACCTGGCTCCCCAACGACGGGGTCGTTCGCCCGCACAATCGTGTAGTGCGCCGACGATTGACGCGCCCAAATGCGCTTCTTTGTCGCCGCGTAGTCCTCAAAGGAGTTGTAGCGATTGAGGTGGTCTTGGGTGATGTTCGTGACAACGGAAACAACTGGACAAAACTCGTGAACCCATTCCAACTGGAATGATGAAATTTCCGCGACAAGGACCGAGTCCTCGTCTGCTTCATCAGCCGCTTCGGTCAAAGGCTTCTCGGCAAACCCGGACCCGAAGATATTGCCGCAAAGAATCGGTTTCTCCCCTGCTCCCTTTAAGCAAGACCAGATCATTGCAGTGGTTGTGCTTTTCCCGTTGGTGCCCGTGATTGCGATAATCGGCGCTTTGGTTATTCGATAGGCGTATTCGATCTCTCCGATGACCGGGATGCCGGCTTCAACCGCGCTTTGGAGAATCGGAGAGCGACTATCTACGGCAGGATTGACGACCACTTCAGAAACTTCTAACTTAGACCAGTTCCCATCCCAACCAAAGACCGCTTCTTGGCCAAGCGCTCGATACTCTTCGACAAGCTCTTGCTTGCCTACCAACATTTCCGGTGCGCTTTCCAGCAAGATCGTCTTGCCCCCGCGCTTGGTAATCGCCCGAGCAACGCTAAGGCCCGACCTTCCGAGACCAAAAATCGCAGTCGGCTTTCCACCTATGGCGTCTTCCAAGGAGCTCCCCCGTTACCTGCATAGAAGGCCAAAGCAATGAGTGTGCAAACCAGTTGAGTGAGTGCGAAGGAGAACACAACACGCGTCTCCGGCCATCCGGCCTTTTCAAAAGCGTGGTGAATGGGCGTGTAAGGAAAGAGCTTTCGCTTGAAGAGCTTGACGGAGGCGATTTGGAGGGGAACCGGAATCAACTCGGCGATCATCATGAACATCGCGAAGGCGAGTCCAACAATCTCCAATCCGCTGAAGAGGGTGCCAGAGACCGCACCTCGCGAAAAAACGTACGCGAAGAGATGGCCGATGACGGCCCCAATTGCAAGGGCTCCGACGTCACCCATAAAGACTTTCGCGGGAGGCGCATTGAGATAGAGGAATGGGATAATGCCGCCTGCCAGCACCGTTCCAGACATCACCAAGAATGCATCGCCCTTCAGCAAGCCCAATCCAGCAAAAAAGGCGGCGATCCCCAAGAGCAGCGTTCCAGCGAGGCCGTCTAACCCGTCGGAAAAGTTGTAGGCGTTGGTGAAGAAGAGCACGGTGAGGACAACCAAACCGGCGGCAAGAGGATCTTTCGCCCCGAAATCGCCGGTGAAAAGCCAAGGAATCGCCGCGACCGGCACTTGCATCGCAAGCTTGGGAATCCACCCGAGACCACGCTTGCCCGGCATCATCTTGGGAATCACGTAGTCGTCGACAAATCCGATGATTCCGAAGAGAACCAACAGCCCAAGCATCGACCAGACTCGTGCGGGGGAGTCGCCACCCCAGCCCTGGATGGCCGCGATCGACAGCCCTACGGCCATCCCAATGAGCGAGATGATTCCGCCCATCGTGGGAGTCCCCTGCTTCTTCTGGTGCCCTTCCGGGGCATGCTTGTTGATGGTTTGGCGCGACTTAAGCGCGATAAGGGTTGAAAGTACGGGCTTTGCCGCCACGGCACCGACCAACAGGCTGATGATTGCCGGGTAGAAGACGGTGCTGTTCATACAGAAAATCCTCGCTCCAGCTCCAGCGCGCGACTGCCCTTCACCAAAATCGCATCCCCGGGAAGAACCTCCCCAATTGCCGCTTCGATCGTGTCCACCGAGGAAGCCGTCGTGATCTTCTCCGCCGCGTAGCCACGAGCCACGGCACCCTCGGCAATCTTGTCGGTATCCGGACCAATGAGCACCACTCGGTCTGGCTTGAATCGCGCCACCGCCCGTCCAACGGCTCGGTGACCGGCCGCCGATTCCTCGCCCAGTTCGCGCATGGTTCCAAGAACAACAATTCGATTCCCCTCCACCGGGACGTCCGCCAGTGTCTCTAAGGCAAATTCCACCGCTGGCGGATTTGAATTGTAGTTATCCATTACGAGCGTCCCGCCCTTCCAACTGCGAATCTCCATCCTCATCGGCGGCAACTGCGTTTGACTAATCGCCTCGGCGGCAGCTTCCAAATCAGCGCCTGCTTCCGTGGCGGCAAGGAGAGCCGCGGCGACATTGAGAGCCAAGTGCCTTCCTACAGTTGGCATCACGGTTCTCCACTTTTTGCCCTTCAAGACGCCACTGACCTCGGCATGAAACCAGTCGAGCGGCTTGTACTCAGTGATTTGGCAATCTGCATTCCCGGATCGTCCGAACGTGACGATCTTTCGATCACCTGCCGCGTTGATTAGGTTTCCGAGATACTCGTCTTCGCTCCAAAGCACGGCGGTCCCGTCTGGAGAGAGCCCTTCCAGAATTTCCGACTTCGCTTTTGCAATGCCTTCACGGCTACCAACCAGTTCTAAGTGCGACCATCCGATATTGGTGATAATCGCCACCGTCGGCGAGCTAATGGAAGCCAAATGCGCAATCTGTCCAAAGCCTCGCATGCCCATTTCGATGACCGCGGACTTTGCGGCGGAGCTTTCATCAGACCACTGCTCGGGCCAGGCCAACGGAGACGTGTACTCCGTGTTTCGGTTCCCTTCCGTTCGAATGACTCGACCGAGAGTGGAGAGAGCCGAGACGGTGAACTCCTTCGTCGTAGTTTTGCCCGCAGAACCCGTGATTCCCACAACAGGACCGTCGAACTCCGATCGGAAGGATCGTCCCATAGCGGCGAGAGCTTCCACGACGTTGTCGACAACGATGCAGGGTTGCTTAGAGGGATCGAACAGGGCGGTTTCGACCAGCGCCGCCACCGCTCCGGTGGCTAAAGCCTGATCCACAAACGTATGTCCGTCGACATTGGCTCCTTTGATCGCGATAAAGAGGTCACCGGGTCGAACCTGCCGATTGTCGGTCGCAAAACCCGTGACGACCGCACTGCCGTCGGTTCCTACCAATCGCCCACCTAGACGCGATGCCAGTTCTGATACCGTGAATCTCATTCCCCAAACCTATCCGTCAAAGCCATTTTCGCCTCCGTGCGATCACTAAAGGGGAGACGAACCCCCTGCACGATTTGACTCTCCTCATGCCCTTTCCCTGCGATAACGATCGTGTCTCCGGGCTTAGACCGTTCGACGGCGTACCGAATGGCTTCCCTTCGATCGGCAATTCTCTGAGAACCTACGCTGTTCTGGATTCCAGTTGCGATCTCGGAAAGAATCGACTCCGGGTCTTCCGAGCGCGGGTTGTCCGAGGTGATGACGATCTCGTCCGCCAGCTCCGAGGCGATTCGACCCATGATCGGTCGCTTGGTTCGGTCTCTGTCTCCACCGCAACCAAAGATCACCCAGAGCGAGCCGCTCGTTAGCGGTCGAGCCGTTTCCAGCACCTTCGCAAGCGAGTCCGGCGTGTGCGCATAGTCGATGAACACCGCGATCGGCGCAGAATGATCCACCCGCTCGAAGCGTCCTGGCACCGGGGGAAGAGTCTGTAGAGCAGCGACGACAGCTTGCGGATGAAAGCCTTGCCCGACGAGACAGGCGATGACTCCGCTCAGGTTTTCTGCGTTAAACGCCCCTGCTACCGGAAATTCGGCAATGGACTCTTCCCCATCGATCGAGAGGCTCAGCTCCAGCGATTGCGCACCCAGGGATCGATACCGCGCTTGAACCCTTGCCCTAGAGTCCTGGCCGTCAACAATGAACGAGGAATGAGCCCCGCTGAACGAGTTGTGCCATTCACTCCCGAACGAGTCCTTGAGATTAAAGGTAGCGACGAAGCCAGGGGCGTGGAGATGACGGTCGAAGAATAACGTCTTCTTCGCCTCTGCATAGGCCTCCATCGTTCCGTGAAAGTCCAAGTGATCCTGAGTGAGGTGGGTGTAAATGGCACCGCGAAATCCCACGCCGTGGACGCGCCGCTCGACGAGAGCGTGTGAAGACACCTCCAGGCTCACCGATCTTTGACCAGAATCCACCGCTCCTTGAAGAAGCCGATAGAAATCGACAACCCACGGCGTTGTGTTCCCCACTTCAGTCCATCGACCGTCTTGGAACCACCCGAGCGTGCCAAGGTAAGCCGCCGAACCTTCTAGTCGGTCAAGGGCATGGCGGAGCATCCAGGCAGTAGTGGTCTTTCCATTGGTCCCCGTGACACCTAAGCAGCGCAACTTCGCCGAAGGATCATGGAACGCTCTTCTCGCGATCTGCCACAGAGCGTTCGGAAAATCAGAAAGCGAGATGATCGGCCCTCGGTCGATTCTAACCGTGCCATCAACGATCGCGGCGACGGCTCCCCGAGAAAACGCTTCTT
>CAYYJX010000065.1:0-17566 GCA_964471545.1 uncultured Fimbriimonas sp.
ATCGGGAATGGGGGTCGTTTGGGGGATCACCTCCACTGTAAGGTCGCCCCGGCTCACCGCGGCGATGCCGGATTCCAAGCCTGTAAAGCAGACGTTCGACATCTTCTGCAGGCGTTCGTTGAGCAACCGCAGCGGCTCTTGAATGCTCTTCACCAAGACCCGGGCCGAGAGAACGGCGGCAACGATGCCCGCAAATAGCGCCGCGAAAATCCACTTGCTAACATCCGCTTGTTTGCGAACGACCTCTGCCTGAAGAGCTTCTGCAGCCTTGATCTGGTTGCTCTGAAGGTTATCAAGCGACGATTGCACGCCGGCTTCAAACTGCTTTGCGGAAGGACCATCGAAGAGGGCAAGGGCTTTGGCTCGCTTGCCATCCAGAGCGGCCGATTCGATCTTCACCGCCCAACCATCTTGAATCTTGGCTTGCTTGGCGACCTCTTCGATCGATGCCTTTTCCTCGGGTCGAGCCGCGCCGGAAGAGAACTTTGTTAGCTGGTCCGTCCAGTCTCTTCGTTGTCGGGCGAGTAGCTCGGAGAACTTCTGAACTTCTTCGGCGGTATCGGCAACCGCTAGTCGACCCATGGTCAGGCGTTGGTCGCGAGCGATCGCTTGAAGTTGACCCGCCGTAATCGATCTCGGAAGATCTTTCTTGGCAAGGGCCTCCGCAGATTGTCCAACCGCGCTCGTGGCCGATAGTCCGATCCAGGCAATCCCTGCGGTGAGCAAGGTGGAGCACCCAAAGGCGATGCCTAGCTTGTGTGCGATGCGAAGATCTCGAAAACTCATGTACTGTCCCCTAATCCCGTGACTGTCGATTCTGGAAGTTGCAACCACTTTGCAGAGGTTGACTGTCAAGAATCCTTGGTTGAACATGTTTTATCTTTAGGGGAAAGCGATCACATCACTGATATTTGTGAAGCAAAGCGAACGCTGATATATCTTTCCGAGTGGTTGACTCACTGCAAGGCGGGCATTGATCGCTACGCCATCGGACCTTGAATCGGACCGTTTAGGAGCCGAGAAGCGGCAGAAAACAGTCCGCGCGAGGCGAGACTCTGGAGCGCTGTTCGGGGGGGCACAAGCACAAAAAAGCGCGGGCCAAAAGGACCCGCGCTTGGCTCGTTTAGGACTACTCGGACTACGCGGCGAGTTTAAGATTCGGGCGGGCGGAAGTAACCGACTCGTCCACTTTGAACTCGGCAACCAAGTCCCAAAGAGAGTCGGACAGCTTCGCAAGCGAAGTTGTGAGCTCATCGACTCGTTTGATCTGCTCAGACTGTTCTTGCACGCTGCTACTCACGGTTTCAGCGGCGGCAGAAACTTCTTGAGTGATCTCGCTCATTTCCTGAGCGCCCAGCGCGGTTTCTTTGCTCACCTTAGCCGTTGCTTGGATGGCCGTTGATAGCTGGCCAAGGTGCCCATCCATCGATTGGAAGGCCATCTCGTTGGCGCGTGCCATCTTGGCAACGGTTTGCACCGAAGCAAAAATCTGCGACAGCCCATCGGAAGCGCCATGGGTGGTCTCTACCCCGTGATTGACTTCGGCGTTGCTGCTTTGCATCTGCTGCACCACCTCTTGCACGCCGTCGTGCACTGCCTGAATGAGCCCCGCGATCTCCTTGGTCGCTTCCGCCGATCGCTCGGCAAGTTTGCGAACCTCGTCGGCGACCACCGCAAATCCTTTTCCTTGATCGCCTGCCCTCGCAGCTTCAATGGCGGCGTTAAGTGCCAGTAGGTTGGTTTGCTGAGCAATCTCCTCGATGGTCTGCACGATTGCACCGATCTGGGCGCCTTTCGCGCCAAGGTCGGTGACGGCTTCTGTTGAAGCCGCGACTCGGGTTTGAATCCGTTGCATCGACTCGATGGTGGCCGTAACCGTGCGTCGACCCGTTTCAGCGAGGGCCTCCACTCCTTGGGTGGCCTCTAATTGGGCCCGAGACGCTTCCGCGAGTTCGGAAAGAGAACTCTTGAGGGTTTCCAGCGCGGTCGCCGCTTGGTCGGCTCCTTCCGCCAGTTCCTCGCTTGCGGAAGCAATTTGTAACGTGCTCCGTGCGGCGTTCTCTGAGGCGCGTTCGGTGTCGTGAATCGATGTGGCGATCATCTGTGCGGCAAGGTGCGTTTCTGAGGCAATACCGCTGAGAGACGAGCCTGTCCCAGCCACCTTTTTGGAGTGATCGGCGATCTGGTCCACCATGACGCTTAAGCCCTTCCGCATCTGCTCGTAAGAGCGAACCGTTGCTTGGGCCTTTCCAAGAAGGATGTTGAACAGTCGAGAAGAATCGCCAAGTTCGTCCTTACTAGGATTGGGGATGGGGGTGGTTTGGGGGACCACTTCGAACGTGAGATCGCCCTTGGTCACCGCTGCAATGCCAACTTCCAGGCCCGTGAAGCAGACGTTCGACATCTTCTGCAAGCGCTCGTTGAGCAATCGCAAAGGTTCAAGAATGCTATTCAACAGCGCCTTTACAGATCCGAACGCAGCGATAATGGCGAGGACAAGAATCCCGAGAATCCAATAACCCGCTTGGGATTGTTGGGAGGCGAGGGCCGACTGCTCGGCTCCGGCACTTTGAGTGTTCGACGACTGGAGATTCGAAAGAGACCTCAGCAAACCGTCCTTGAACTTTTCGGAGTAGGTACCGTTCAGGAGTTGGAGGGCCTCGGCGCGTTTTCCATCGAGTCGAAGTTGTGCAATCTGCTCGGCATAGTCTGCCTGTGCAGCGGCCTGCGTCTCGATGTCTTTCACGGCCGCACGGGAAGCCTCATCCTTCAAAGAGGAAGAGAGGATCGCCAGTTGGTCCGACCATTCGTCTTCGAGCTTTTTGAGGTCGGTGCGAATCGATTTGGCTTCGCCAACGGTTTGTGCACCTGCGATTCCAGAAACGGCGAGGCGCTGTTCGTACGCCAGGGTTACCATCCGACTGACTCCCCGTCCGTTCTGGTCCACGCTCTTGATGCTTTGCCGGGCGGCCTGTAGGGACTCGTTGGCTCGGTATCCCAACCCGGCTAAGGTTGCTGTGAGAAGGAGCAGAACCCCAAACGTGAGGGCCAACTTCTGGGCGATACGTAGATCTCGAAAACTCATCCAATCTTCCTTGTAAGGCGCTTTTGGCAACGGGTGCCGCTCACCCATTGGCTTCGAATCAGGCGAGCCACCGGGCGCTATTCAGAATCGTTGGAATGTAAGTAAGTGGATTTAAGGCGATTCCTCGCCACATTACAGATATCCGTGAACGAACGCTAGAGCACGCGATTGAGAGGTTCACCTGGCATATGTGCGGAGAGCTTTGCCATGAGTTTGGCGATGCGCTTGGAGCGGGTCTCGGGGGTCTTCGCCTGGTTAATCTGGTGGAGAAAACCGCGCTTTGTGCCGGGCGTCAGGCAGTCCCACTTAAAGGCGTTGAATTCGTCTTTGCCAAGGGCAATTGCAACATCTTCTGGGAGATCGACAATCTCTCCATCGACGATCTCAAACTCAACCTCCACTAGGGAAGTCTCGGTAAGCAGAGCCGAGCGACGAAAGTCTTTCCCCAGAATGGCAAAGTGAGCTCCTTCCGCGGGACCCCAGGCTCCCTCTAGGGGGTGTCCGTTTACCACGCCCTTAAATCGCAAACGGTTGCCTTTGGGAAAAACCAGGCGGGCTTCGATTTCCTCCGGCAGCCGAATTCCGGTCAGAAGGATTGGCTCCGTCCCAAACGTTTCGAGTCTGCCCGAGAACTTAAACCTTTCCGCCATCGTCACCCTCGCTGGTTACTTCTAGGGCATTCGATGGCGGAAGTTCGGCACGGATGCCAAGGCCCTCCTATTTGATGGGGACGACTTTGACTTTGAGCGTGGCGTAGCCGTCGATCTGGAAGTGCTCGACTTCCAGCTTGTGCTCCTTGGGAGCGGATCCGGCGGGTTCGGTGAACTCGTACGTGTAGACCGTGGGGCCCTGATACTTCCAGGCGTCGATGACCCGCTTACCGTCCATGGAAACTCGAATACCGTCATCGGCTGTGACCTCCAGTCGATACCGACCGGCGGGAACCTTGAAGGTGCCTACCGCCGACGTGCCGAAGTGCGTTGCCGGGACATTGAGGGCGAACTTTCCGTAGCCTGCATAGTCCAACTTATCGACCTGAAAAGCGGTGATTTTGGCTTCTTGGCGGGCTTTGAGATAAGCGTCGTACTGAGTTCGGGGGTCCGAGAGGTCTTTGTTCCACTTGAAGAAGAAGCCCTCGAACTGCATCGGCAATTCGTAGGTGGACCACTCGAATTTCACGGGCTTGCCTGCCGGGGTTACGATGCCCCGGTGGTCGACCGTTTCTTTGCCTACGTACTCCAGGATCACCGAGCGATTACCATCGAGCCCCTTGCTTGGGGTGATCTCGATGCTGCCCGGAACGGTTCCTGCCACCGAGGAGACCTCGACGCCTTTCGCCTCGAGCAACCGCCACGATCCCTTAGGACCGTAAATCGAGAACTTTCGAGGACCGGAAGCAGGGGCGATCATAGCATTCGGCGCGGGCCAAATCTTCGGTGATCGGTAATCGTAAGGACCCCATTCGTCGACGATGATCGTCTTCCGACCACGCGGTCTCAAAACGTCGGTGTTGCCCAAGTTGAAGAAGGGATTCTTGCCCCGATCCAACGGCCTTGGGGCGTCCGCATACTTCTTCGAGTAAGGGTCCCAGGTGGGAATGACCGTCTGCGCCAGGGAAGGCACAATCTGGTTGTCGGCGGTCTCGGCTTGGGTCGGAAGCGGGAACTTCGTAGGGTCGCCGTACAAGGTGTTGCGGCTGATGAAGAGCGTCTTGGTGGTGTCCTCGACGGCAAAACCCGCGTTGTGAACGGTGTTGTTTTGCATGGAGACACGATTGGTGCGACGTGCTCGCAAAGCGGTGCCGCCCATGATCACGTTGTCCACGATCTTCCAATCTCGACTCACCGTGTCACGAGTTTTTGGATAACCCCAGTTCGGGTCTTGCTTCTCGTTTGCCCAAATGTTGATGGCGTTTTTGTTGCCCGCAAAGAAGTTGCCTTCCACACGATTGTCTTGACCGTGTTCGTGGGCGATACCGTCTTCGCACCCTTCGATAAAGTTGCCCTGGATGAGCGTGTTGAAGCTGTACCCAGTCCAGAAGCCGTGCCAGCATTCCCGCAAAAGGTTGTTCACGAACTTGTTGCGACTGAACGTGGATTCAATGCCGTTGGTGGGGGCATGGCTAAAGTCGTTGCCGTACACCAAGTTGTCGTTGCAGCCGCCTTTGCCCGTATCCATGGTGGTTTGACCCGCCCACAGGAAGAAGCCATCGCCGCCGTGAGTCACGGAGTTATAGGCAAATACGTTCTTGTTGGATTGTTCGTAAATGAGAATGCCCGAGGAATCTTGACCTCGGTTGTACACACCATGGGAGTACCCGCGCACGCACCAATCGATGTTGTTGTGCATGATCTGGTTCTCGCTTGATCGGTACATTCCCAGCCCTAAAGAGGACATGAAGTCGATTTGGTTGTTCCAAATCTTGCCCTTGTTGGAGCGCATGAGCATGAGGCCGTTTTGCCCACCCGTGATGCGGCAATCGGTGATCTCAAATCGGTCGACGTCCTTCAGGTAAGCGGCGGCTCCGTATCGCAGCCATTCGTCTTTCTCGTTCTGGTGGTAGCTCATCCAGTCGGAAAGGTCTTCTTTTTCGATGGTGCTTTTGAGGTGCTGCTTCCAGTTGTAGCTCAGGTCGGAATCTTCTAACTTGAAGTTAGAGGCTTTGTCCACCCACAACGCCACCTTGTAGCCGTGGATCTTAAGGTTCCGGATTCGAACGTTCTTGCCCGTGACTTTGATGCCGAGACCCGGTCGCTTATCAGGATCGACGTCTGCCTTCGACCCACGAATGACCGCGCCGCGAAAGTCGACGGTGAGGTTGTTTCCGCGAATTTCGATGACGGGCTTCGAAAAGTCATCCGTGCCCTTGGAGCTCGTCGGCCTGGCTAGAACGTATTCACCGGACCTGATTCGCGTGGACCGGGTGATCACCAACCCGACTTTAGGAGTCGTGACTCGGCGAAAGCGCTGGGCAGAGGCTAGAACAGGGGCGGTTGCAGAGAGCGAGTGAAGGGCACTCCCGGTAGACGTTCCCTGAAGCACAACGGCTAAAGCAATCGCAGAGACCATTACCTTCCGTTATAGCACCGGATTTGGGTGACATCGTGTCCGCAAGGGCGATGAACTTCGCCGTTTTTACACTTGTTCAAGTTGACGAAGAAAACGGGTCCAGGGTGCTTCAACCCTGAACCCGTTTGTAGGTGTTTCGGCTGGGGGCTTACTTCTTTCGATTGCGTCGTCGAAGCAAGGCCGCCGCTCCAGCGCCCAGTGCAAGGATGGAAGCGGGTTCCGGTACCGGATTCACGGCAAGTCTCACAATGGCGTCGTACGCTGCCGTGGAGGTGCCGCTGGGTTGGATCGTCGCCACAAAGTAGGCATATCCATCGGCGGCCATAGTCAGCGACTGCACCGTGGATAGGTTGAAGCTTCGAATCGTCACGAGCGTGCCATCGGCAATGTTGTCGCCATCAAGATCCACCGCATCACCGGAGCTGAGAAGCTTGGTCGCGCTCCCCAGGTTCGAGGTCGTGGTGTGGAACAGGTGCACGTTGCTTCCGTTGCCCCAAACGTGGAGTAGATCGCCCGAATCGCTCAGCGAGGTGTGGCGGGAGACGATTCCACCCGTTAGCGAAACGCCTGCGTAGGTGGTGCCCTCTTTAGCAACAACCTGGCCGTTGTAAACAACGAAGTGATCTTCCGTGGTCGCCGCAGAAGTATCGCCCGCCGCAACCCAGTTGCCTGCGGTGTCTACGCCGAGCGTTCCGGCGGCGAAGTTTTGCCAGTTGCCACCGATTCCGCTCGCCAGCCCGGTTTGCGCGACGGCAGCACCGTTCACGACGATGAATCGAGGGTTGCCGGAGGCGTCGGAAACGGCGCTGTGAATGGTGCTGTGTCCATTGAGGCTGTTGTTGTAGCCAAAGTCGACACCCGTTCCGGAGTAGGCACCGACCGGGAGGCTATCGCCCGATTTGGCAATCACCGAGTAGGTGCCGTTGGCGGCTCGCTTGTAAAACACCCGCCCTTCGGTTGCACCTGTCGGGGTGGAAGCGAAGCCTGCAACGATGAATTGGGTGCCGTCCGCCGCCATCTTGGGTCGACTGGCGAACGAGATGAACTTATTGGTAAGAACCGGTGCAACATCTCCGTCCTTCAGCACAAACCCGGTGCCGGTTCGCACGCTGTCGGTGCCGTCTTGCGAGACGCTGAAGTTGAACTCGCCGGAGTTGCTGATACCCACGGAGTCTTCGAAAGAGGCGTAGTTGCCACCGTCGTCGCTTCGGAATCGAACTTGCCCATCGGCATAGTAGAAGGTTCGCGAAGTTGCGCTACCGTCGGTGAAGGTGCCCCGGAAAGCGATTTTTCCGTTACCGCTCACACCGGGTGCAGTGATGCTGTCGACGCTGAACGGAAGCCCAGGAAGGGTCGTACCCGTTCGAGCGAGAGTTTGCAGCGACACTTGAGCAGAGGACAACGAGGCGGCGGCCAAGCCGATCACCACGATGGACGATCGAGAAACTCGATTGAAGGCAAAAGCACGAAACACGATACAGGCAAGAATACAAGGGAATAACCCTGGGCACACCTGTGAACGATTGCTAGGTTAAGGTTTCTTAGGGCAATTCGAAGAGTTGCCTTAGTGAATACATGTCGTTGCCGTCGGTGATCACAAAGATCCGATCCTCTTTGGGGATCTTCACATAGGCGGTAACACCGGATGGTAGAAACAATCCGGTCCTCCGGAACGCCTCGGTGAGTTTTCTGGCTCGATCTTTGGCGATCTTTCTCTGCGCGGCGTTGGGCAACTTGGCTTTGGGAATCGTGTAGCCGAATGGGTTTCCAATCTGCCGGGTGATTCCGGACGAATCGTTCTTTCGGACCGGATTGAAAGTCATTTGATGAATGCTGTCGATTGCCGGAAGGTGTTTCTCGGCGTTGATCGGTAATTCCCACACGTCAAATTGGTGGAACTGGCTTTCTAAGAAATAGCTCGATACTTTGCCTTTAGAGTTTGCGTCCCACACCAGAACCACCTGCCCTGGGGCTTCGGTGAGGGTGGTTTTGTGCGTCAGGATGGCTCCCGTTGCCATGAGAGTGTTGAATGTCGATGCTGGGGCTCGCGAGTATCTAGCGAGGGCTCGGTCTCTTGGTGAGGGTCCAAGCGCGGAGAAAACCACGAGAATGAGGATGAGGAGGGCCATTGCCTTGATCCACAGTGGTGCCGACTTCCAAACCTCTTTCATGCTTGCTTCAATCCCCTGCCTCCTGACGGTCTTCCGTGGCGTGTCGGTTCGCACCGAGATATCAACCGAGAGGAATCGGTGCAAATTGCCTGCTATTTGTTGCAGGAAACAACGCTCTACAAAAATTTCCTTTCGCATTTCTGAAGAACATGTGATATGGTTACTGAAACGGTTCAGCAAGGTTCAAAGATGACCCTCAAACAGACAATCCTTTCCATTTTCGCCATCGTTTCGATCTTCGCACTCGCCGGATGCGGTGCAGGTCCTCAAGCCATTGATGAGGCGAGCATTCAGAAATCGACGGACAATGCCAAGCTTGCTCGGTCCCTTTTTGAATCCACTAAGGGCGATTGGAACGCGGTGAGCGCGGACGATAAGAAGAAGCTTGCCGATGCGTACGGCTCGGAAAAAGCCGCCCAAACGGTTTGGGAAACCATGAAGAACCCGCCGATGGGAAGTCAGCCCACTCCGGGGCAGTAAGGTCTCTTAAAGGCAATTTACTAGCGGAAAGTTGGACGAAGAGGTCGATTTTGCGGAAACGGTTCACCATTGAAGATGTGGCTCGCCTTGCCGGCGTTGGCAAGGTGACGGTGAGCTACGTTTTGAACGGTCGAGCGACCGAAGCCCGCATCTCTCAAGAGACGTGCGAGCGCGTTTTGGTTGCCGCCAAAGAGCTCGACTATCGACCTTCCGCCGTTGCCCGATCGCTCAGCAGCAAGCGGTCCGATGCGATTACGGTTGTGTTTCAGTACGGCGGCTTCTTCAGCGCCGGATCAAGCTTCATTAACGAGGCGCTCCGAGGGGTTAGCGAGGCCTGCGTAGAGGCAGACGTCAATCTGATCCTGCACACTCGGTCGTTCAAAACGATTGAGGAGGAGGCGTTTGCTCTGATGGATGGTCGAACCGATGGGGCGCTCATTCTTCGAGACCATAACGACCCGCTGGTGAGCGAGCTTTCCAAGCGTGGTTTTCCGATGGTGCTCTTCTTTACGCGCCACCCGGATGCAGAGGTCGATTTCATTGATTCCGACAACTTCAGCGGTGGAAGACTGGCGTGTCGCCATCTTCTAGAGTTGGGTCACCGAAAGATCGCCATGGCGGTTGGATCGTGCGGGTCGGTTGCCTCTAACGATCGTTTGGCCGGGTTTAAGGCGGCTCTGCAAGAAGAAGGAATCGACTGCGATTTGAATCTTTTGCGAGCTTTGCCCACTCCTGAGCATGTGGACGCAGATGTACCACGGTGGATTCGAGAGACGGGAGCCACCGGATTGGTCTGCTGGTCGGATGACGTTGCTTTCGCTTGCATGAAGGAACTGAAGCAAGCCGGTTTTTCTCTCCCCGAGGATCTCTCCCTCGTGGGCTTCGATAGTTCGGAAGCGTGCGAGCGCGTCACGCCTCCCCTGACCAGCGTTCGGCAGCCTATTTCAGACATGGGTTATGCCGCTGCAAAACGGCTTATCACGCGATCGAGAGGCGTCGACGTCGCGGGTGCGCCAAGTATCTATCCTCTCACGCTCGACGTGCGCGGATCGACAAAGCCCTTATCTCATCTTCAATGAAGAGGATCTCATCCATGAATTCACGAAAAGCATTCACACTTATCGAACTCCTCGTCGTTATCGCGATCATCGCGATTCTGGCGGCTATCCTGTTCCCGGTTTTCG
The DNA here is from genome assembly GCA_964471545.1 of uncultured Fimbriimonas sp. Lineage (GTDB taxonomy): Bacteria > Armatimonadota > Fimbriimonadia > Fimbriimonadales > Fimbriimonadaceae > Fimbriimonas. The sequence goes on from CAYYJX010000065.1 coordinate 9,990, forward strand.
CACAGGCAAAGGCAGCGGCTAAAACCACCGCCGGTCTTTCCAACATGAAGCAGATCGGTACCAGCCTGCAAATCTATCTTGCAGATAACGACGACACGTCGGTCCCCCGATATGTTCAAACCGCTACCGTTCCGGTGCGAACCGAGCTGAACTGGAAGCAGGTCACTGCTCCGTATGCGAAGAACCGAGACATGTTCCGAGACCCCATGAACCGAGCCGCTCGATTCCTGGACGTTCAATCGGACCCGGCGTTCGCCACCCTTTGGAACTTTGCGATCCAGCCGGAGCAAATGCGGTTCACCCGTGGCTACGCCATGACCAACTTGTTCTATCTCACGGGCAAGTGGGATGACTTCGGCTTCAGCCCGACCCGCGTGGAAGAGCCTGCCAACCTGCTCAACATCGTTGAGACCAAGCTTGCTTGGCCCGATGCCGGTCCTTACCTCGGATGGGAGTTCAACCCCAACGATCCGGACGGAACCAACAAGGGTCTTGGCTGGTCTTGGCACGGCGACAAGTGGGACAACAAGGCCATGGTGGCCGTGTACCACGACTCTCACGCCAAGCGAGCGACCGCCGGCCAGATCTGCGGTACCGCCGATCAGCTGAACCAGTGGGGCTATCGACGCAACATGCTCGAGGTCAACGGCGCTTACATCCCGGGTGCAACGCTCGGATGGCTTGACACCTACTGCCAAACCCGACCTGCAGGCTTCTAAAGTCTGACGGTTGCACAGGTGATCCCGAGCTTCGGGATCACCTGTCCTTTCTTCAACCCGCCCAATCCGTATTCGACGATGATTACCACCCTTGCAGCTTCTCTGTGTCTCTTTACCGGCGGCTTACCGGCTCAGGCAACTAATAAAGACGTCATCCCCGTAGAGTCGGTGACGAAACTCCGCTTCGAGGACCCGTCTGTCTCTGCAAAGAAGAAAGGCTGGGCTTTGCTGGATGATGCGTCTAAGCGGGCGTTTCGATACTTCATCGAGCGAAGCCATCCGGTGACGGGCTTTACCAAGGACCGCTCCACCAACTTTACGGAGAACGATTCCGAGGGTCACCATGTGGCCAGCATTGCCGCAATTGGGTTCGCCCTTTCCGCTTACGGAATCGGTGCCGAGCGCGGATGGATGCCGCGAGAAGAGGCCATCAAACTCTCCCGCAAGACCATGAAGTTCATGCTGGAGAAGGCTCCTAAGCATGAGGGTTGGTACTACCACTGGCTGAACTGGGAGACAGGCGCCAGAGAGTGGAAGAGCGAAGTTTCCACCATCGATTCCGCCATCCTTTGGTGCGGCGCCATTCTTGCCGAACAAGCACTGAAAGACAAGGAACTCACCGCCATGGTGAACAAGATGATGAGCGAAGTGAACTGGAACTTCATGCTCACCAACGGCGGCACCAAGCCCAACAAGAAGACGTTTACGATGGGCTGGCACCCCGAAACTCAGTTCATTGAGGCGGAATGGAGCAGCTACTTTGAGAGCGCCATGATTTACCTGCTCATGCTGGGTGAGGATCCAACTTCTCCCGTTGACTCTTGGACTGCGTTTGAACGCAAGCGCGTGTACTCGCAGGGTCGAGAGGTGATCACGGGTGGTCCGCTCTTCATGCACCAAATGTCGCAAATCTTCTTCGACTTTAAGAATCGACGCGATAGCCTTGGAATCGACTACTGGGCGAACTCGCGTGAGATGACCCTGATTCAGCGCGAATACTCAGTTCGAAATCCGAACAAATTCAAGGGCTACAACCAGAACATCTGGGGTCTCAGCGCCTGCGATATTCCCGATGGATACGGTGCACAGGGCTATCCCGATGGTCCTGACAACGGCACGCTTGCGGCACCGGCGGCGATTGCCAGCATGATGTTCACGCCAACCGAGAGTTTGGCGGCGGCAGAAGCCTTTGTGCGGGAGTATCCGGCCATGTACGGTCGATACGGCTACGCGGGAGGCATTAATCCCACCAAGGGCTGGATCGCTCCGGACGTCATCGGAATCGACTTGGGTCAGATGTTCCTGGGCATTGAAAACGCTCGAGACGGCTTGCCGAACCGATTGTTCATGAAGAGCAAATTGGTCCAATTGGGCATGGAACGAGCGGGTCTGAAAGTGACCAACGAGGGCCCGGCGGAGAAGCGCCCGGTCTTCCTTAAATAGAAAGAGATTTCATCCCAAACCAAGCCCCAAACATATGGGGTAGCGCGAGAAGCTCTGCATTGGGTCCCGAGTTGTGAAGGCTATCGGGGCCCTTTTTTCTTTGGTTTCAAGAGTGGAGGCTGCTTCTCTAGGAGCGCCTACTCGCGTCCCAGCCGACCCTCGATGCGCACCTGACCCGCTTCGTGCACCACACCCGTGAGCACACACGGGAAAGGAAGATCAGAGGCTTGGAAGATGGGATTGATCTTGGCGAGTTGGTCTTCGATAAGCGTGCGAACGCCCACTCCAAGCGCTTCTGCGGTGACCAATCGAACGTGGACATCGGCACCGTTCTCCACTTCCAACTTCACCAGCGCTACCGCCTGAATGGGAATGAGCACGGTTTTAACCGCCTGCACGCGCACCCCTTCTTGGCTGATCGAAACTTGGAAGTTAGAAAGCCCCCCTGCTCCTTGCGATTCCAGAAACTGCGCAATGGAATCGGACCGGACGATGACGGAGAGGTCGCCCGAACCGATGGGCACAATCTCTCCGTCGGCGTCTTGCGTCACGTGGAGAGGTCCGCCCTCGACGAACACCTCATCCAACCGAGGGGCCTTTTCCAGGCTCAGACCTTCTAGATGCACGCGCACGTGCCCAAACCGGATTCCACCCTTCGGCAACATAGAAGTAAAAGAGTACCGTTCGGAACCTACTGAGAGCGGTTAGAAGCCCATTAAGGCACTGGGAACCGCGTCTTGTGGCACCTTAACTTCCGCCACGCGCCACCGGTGAGTGGGAATGATCAGCCATTTGCGTGCGTCTTCCTTCCGCATCTTGATGGTGACCTCTTTGATGGGCACATCGGTGCGTGCGGTGAGAATGCCTACGTTCAGAGTCATGGGCGTGGTGATGATGGCTTCCTCGCCGAAGATCTGAGCGGAATAAGGAGGCAACTGCACCTCTGGCTTCATCTTCTTCACGTAGTCGGCGATCTGAAATCGACTGCCCGCGTCTTGATCGTTGATCTTGAAGTCGATGCTGATGTTGTCTAGCACGCCACCCGGTCTTCCGTCTTTGCCCGCTTTGATGGCTTCGGTGATCGCTTCTTGGATCAGTTTCTGATCATCGACCTTGGAGCCCAACAGGATAGCTCCGGCCGCGCCGAGCATCAAAACTCCAATGCCTATGGAGATGCCTAAGAACTTCTTGGGACTCATAACCTTCAGAACGTCTTGAGGCGGGCGTTTGGTTGCCACTTTGTTGTGAATTGGTATTCCCAATTTTCTGCGGGAAATCACCCGATAATGGTTGCATGCCTGTTGCAACAGCGGTTTTGATCCTTTTCGTAGGAGGGGCACAGAAAGGTCCGGCGGCATGGAAAGCCGAAGCCGAACGCATGTTGGCGGCGGGGAAGTTTCAGCAGGCGTCGGAGGCGTACTTCAAGTCGGCCGATGGCTACGCTTCCAAGGGCGACCCCAACGCCGCAAAGGTTCTCCGCGAGCGTGGCTTGCGATACCGCACCGAGATTGAAATGTACGCCGCCGAGCCCGTGACCGGTGGCGAGCGACTCGCAAGGCTCGAGCCCGCCGCAGGTCTCTACCTTGGGGCCAATATCGAGCGGGAAGACAGCACTCGCGATCCCCAGGCGTTCAACAACCTCGTTCAAAAAAAGCATGCGATGTTCTTTATGTATCGCAAGTACGGGGTGGATTTCCCCCAGGACTTCGCCGCCAATCTTCGACGAGCCGGGGCGGCGTTGCAGATTGCGTGGGAGCCCAGATCGTTGGGCGACGTTCGAGATGACGACTATCTGCGCCGATTCGCTAGAGCGATTCGAGATAGCGGCATTCCGGTGTTCGTGCGCTTTGCCGGCGAAATGAACGGCAGTTGGACCCCCTATCACGGAAACCCATCGGCGTACAAAGAGAAGTTCCGACTGGTGGCGGATGTGGTGAGGACCGTGGCACCGAATGCGGCAATGGTGTGGTGCCCAAATACCATTCCGGAAGAGCCGATCGACTCTTACTATCCCGGCGAGCAGTGGGTGGATTGGGTAGGCGTGAACTTCTACTCGGTGATGTACAACGACGCCGACCGGGCTCGCGCCGCCGAGTGGCGACAGCCAACCGACTCGTTAGATTACGTCTACAAGAAGTATTCGGGCAGGCACCCGATGATGGTCGGCGAATGGGCGGCCTCTCATCGTAGTAGCATCGACAACTATGATCGGCCTGAATTTGCCGCCGAGAAGATGGCACAGTTCTTTCGAACCGTCCCGCTGCGCTACCCTCGGCTAAAGGCCGCAAGCTGGCTGAGCTTCAATACGTTTAAATACGCCCGACAGGAGAGGCAACTCAACAACTACGCGCTGTTCGATAACCCGGCGGTGGCACGGTCGTACATGCAGGAGATTCAAGATTCTTACCTTCTGAGCAAGGTCGGGCAATCGGCGCCTGTTCGCTGGAAGAAAGTGACCTCGGGCAAGGCAGGTCAAACCGTGAGAGTGTTTGTGCGAAGTTACGAATCGTATCCAACGGTTCGCGTGGACTGGGGCACGGGTTCGCGAACCATCGCGGGTAGGGAGCTTAAGATGGGGCCGCTGGAGGTGGTTTTGCCCTCTCTCGGAGCCGGGTCTTGGGTGGAGGCAACGGTTCGCGACGGCAAGGGTCGGTTGGCCTTGACGAAGCGTTTCCCTCTTGCTCCGTAGTGTGACGGCTCCTTGATCCCGTGCCAACAAGCTCGGGGGTATTCTATAGGTTCTGTTCTGGCCGAATGGCGAAATTGGTAGACGCGCTGGATTTAGGTTCCAGTGTCGAGAGACATTAGGGTTCGAGTCCCTATTCGGCCACCATCCTTCTTCAATCCCGCTCAACAAGCGATGATCCGCGCCCCCGGCGTTGGTATCGTAAGCGCATGACGCTTCATTCGGAAAAGATCGCTCAGGCAAAGACGCTGGTGAAAGAAGCGGGTCTGGACGCCTGGATCACCTTCGTTCGCGAGACCGCCGAGGGGTCGGACCCCATTCTGCCGTTCCTGATTGAAGGCGGACTCACCTGGCAGAGTGCGCTGGTGATTTTTGCCAACGGCAAAAGCGTTGCGGTGGTGGGCAATTACGACGCCGACCCCTTGAAGCATTCTGGGGACTGGGATGAAGTGGTTCCGTACGTGCAAGGCATCAAAGATTCTCTTCTGGCCGCTCTGGAGGCCAATATCCCGGCGGGCAAGCAGGCCGCCATTGGGCTCAACATTTCTGAAGACGATTGCAAAGCAGATGGCCTTACAGTCGGCATGTACCGCCTGATGGAGAAAGTGGTGGCGGGAACTCGGTTCGAAGGGTGTCTGGAGCCTGCACGAGGCGTTCCGACCCGCTTGCGCGGCGAGAAAACCTCTACTGAGATCGCTCGTTTGAAGAAGGCGATCGAGATCACCGACGAGATGTTCGCGTTCGCGCAGAGCATTGCCAAGGTGGGCGTGTCCGAGCGGGCGGTTTACCGTGCGATTCAGGAAAAGATCGACGCCGCCGGGTTCGGCTACGGTTGGGACAGGGCGGGGAACCCGATTGTGAACTCGGGTCCCAACTCCATGATCGGCCACGGCATCCCCTCCGATTCAATTCTCATTGAGGAAGGGCACATCTTCCACATCGATCTCGGTGTGATCGTGGACGGATACAGCTCTGACATTCAGCGATGCTGGTTCGTGGGGGATTCGGTTCCTGAGGATGTGCAGAAGGGTCTGGCGGCAGTGCGAGCCTCGTTGGAAGCGGCAAAAGCGGTTCTTAAGCCGGGCGTGCAGGGCTGGCAGGTGGATGATGCGGCGCGATCGACCCTGGTTGCGCACGGGTACCCGGAGTATCTGCACGCGGTGGGTCACCAAGTGGGCAGGGCGGCTCATGATGGCGGCGCGGTGCTTGGTCCGAAGTGGGATCGGTACGGCAACACTCCAATGATGCCGATTCGGGAGAACGAGGTGTACACGCTGGAGCTCGGCGTGACGCTGCCGGGTCGAGGGTATTTGGGTCTGGAGGAGATGGTGTTGGTCACCGCCGACGGCTGCGAGTGGCTAAGCACTCCGCAGACGTCGATGCCTCTGCTCTAAGGCGATCTGAAAGACATCCCCCCGACCCTACAGCGGCGGGATGTCTTTCTTCGGACTCTTGGTAGGGCCGTACATGCCCGGAACCATGTCTTTCGACTGCTCCTGCATCTGCTTCCAAGACTCCTGATACTTCTTCTTGAACTCGGCCGGAAGGGTCTCAAGGGTGTACGTTCCAGATTCCGTTGCTTCGGCTTCGGTAAGCGTTCCCGGCATTTGAAGTTCGTTCTTAAAGTCGATCGTGAAGCTGATCTCCCGCTTTCGATACACCTTGAGCCCCTTCGGGTTCACCGAGTAGTAATCGTTCTCGGCGGCCCACGGGTACAGATCGGGCCGAGACTTGTAGAACATCCGCTGAGCCAGTTCTTCGGCGGTGACGAACTGACCCTGATCCATGCCGTACGGTCTTTGCTGGGGAGCGGTTTTCAGGATCGGCTCATCGGTGATCTTCATTTTGATGATCGCCGAATTGGGAATTCCGTTCGCCATGCTCACGGTGGACTCCCGCATGATTCCGTTCCAGAACAGCATCGACTTCTCTTCGTCGTAGTCGCCTTGAGGGATGTACTGAATCGACCACCGATCGCCGAAGTAAACGCGCTTGAAGATGGCCTGTTGAACTTCTCGCGGCAGCTGATTCAGTCGAACGCCCTGTTCCGTTGCCAGCGCCGCCCTCATGTTGCTGGGGATCAGGCCGTACAGGCGCAGGAAGAAGCGATCGTTGTAGATCGGCTCCTCGTTCTTGGTGAATCGCCGAATGAGCTCGTCCATCATGGAGTAGCTCTCATCGTCGGGGAGCGTGAGAACGTAGGCGGCCTCGGCTTCTAGCGACTTGGATTTATTGGTAGTACGAAGCAGAATCTGGGCTTCCAGCTTGTTCCGGTCTCGATACTCTTTCCGCTCGCGCACGGGGTTTGCCGGGGCAATCACCATCCAACCGTTCTCTTCTATGGCTCGCATTGCCAAGAAGCGCGCACCGACCTCTTTGGTCTTCTGGTCGCGCATGAATCCCAATAAACCGTAAGAGATGTAAACGGTGGATTCTGGGATAGATCCCACAAAAGAAACCTTAAGGTCTTTGGCTTCTTGCTTCAGGTACTCCCAAGTGGAATATGCGAGCGGGTCCTTTTGAGACACTCTCATAGCCTTAGGCATGAAGTCGGGGTCTGGCTCAACGGGTTTCTTGAGCACCGGGTCGAACCTCAGCAGGAATCGCCGAAAATTGAGAGCGTCCTTTGAAAGCTTCTTTTCGTGCTCCTTGGCTTTTTCGCCCATCCCGTAGAGCATGTCCACGTTGGGGGTTTCAGACTCATCGAAGGAATAGGAGCTGGAGTAGCC
>CAYYJX010000066.1:0-16895 GCA_964471545.1 uncultured Fimbriimonas sp.
GTGGTCGAGGCGGAGATCGCGGTGGCGATCGAGACGGAGGCGCACGCTTCCGAAGTCGACGCTAAGGTCGTTTAGGAAAAGTCTAAGGGTCACTGCCTTCAATAGGCAGTGACCCTTTTTCATCACGACAGTGTCCTCAGCAAGTAATAGCCGATAGCAAGCGCCGCTAAACCCGACGCTCCACTCGAAGCTCGATACTTCCCAGCCGGATCACGTCTCCGGGGCCGAGCAACGTGCGCATGTTCACGCCGAGCTTGATATCGTTGATCTTCGTTCCGTTGGTGCTGCCTGTATCGGTGACGTAGACCGAATCTTCTGTCAACTCAATGATTCCGTGCCGACCGGAGACATAGGGATCCACAATGGCAACATCGTTCTCAGGCTTCCGACCAAAGGTGTTTTCGCCAAGACGAAGCGGCCAAGACTGATCGTTCCCAACCAACTTGGCCGGAGCGTCATCCACCGTCGGTGTCGCACTGATAGCGGCGGTACGGTTGCCGCCGAAGGTTTGAGTTTTGTTTCCGCCCACTCCGCCGGGGACTTCGTAAACGGCTTCAAAACCGCCAAAACTGATCTTGGTTCCTGCTTCCAAGGCCACCCGCTCTCCAGGCGCCAACTTGCGATCACCGACTTTCGTGCCGTTCGTCGACCCTAGGTCTTCCAGGTAGGCAACATCGCCCTCAAAGGTTATTTGTGCGTGTCGGCGACTCACCTTTCCGTCGACAAAAGCGATATCGCCTTCCCGGCCGATGACGGTGACACCAGGGCGTAAAGGATGCTCTCGACCGGAAGAATCAAGAAGGAACGGAAGCTGAACCGCAGGGGCTCCAAAGGCATCGTCCGGCAACGCGCGATCAAAGATTAGGCCGCACTCTACGCAGAAAATCACCCCACCCGGATTAAAGGTTTTGCAGACCGGACACTGGACGGGCTTAATGGTCTGCGTGAGGTTGAGGGACGGGATATTGCCCATCACCGTCTTGTTCGGATCGGCGACGGGAGCCGCACCCATGACGGTCCGGTTCGGATCTGCGGAGAGCATCTGTGTGCGATTTGCGTCCATTTGTTTCTTCACCCTAACGACGGAGTACGTGCCTAAAAGAATTCACCCGTTCCGACCTATTCATCGGCGGATCCGCTGAGTTTTTCATGGAAGTCGGCGGCTTCTCCCTCAATCCGTAGCACCTTCTCTCGACCAGATTCGCCACGGACTATCTGAATCAAGCTTTTAGCCACTCCGAGGTGCTTTGCCAATTGAGCAACAATTGCGTCGTTTGCCTCTCCATCTACCGGAGGAGCGGTGGTGTAAACGTGTACGGAACCGTCTCGAACCACGACCGTGTTTCGACTCGCCCTTGGGTGGGCACGAACGGTGATTTCAAAGCTTGCCACTAGTGACCGCTAGCCGCCCTGCTTCTTTTTGACCCGATCGATGTTTGCCTTAGCTGCTAGATCTCCGGGATAAATCTTCAGTTGCATCTCCCAAACACGAATGGCGTCTTTCGGCTTTCCGAGCCGCTCGTAAGCCTTCGCGCAGGTTCGAAAGCTGTTCGCATCCGGCGCAGGTTTCATCGTCAGCGTTGGCTCAAGAATGGCAACAACCTTCTCGTACTGCTTCTTCTGATTGTAGAGAAAGGCAAGGGGGTATCGAACGTTGGGGTCCTTTGGGCTGACCTTGATGAACTTTTCGTAAACCTCGATGGCTTCTTCGGTCTCCTTGACGTTCTCCAGCATCCAACCAAGATCGGTTGCCATCTCGTAGTCTTCCGGATTCAAGTGCCAGCGCGCACGAAGCATCGAGATGATCTTCGGGAACTCACCGTTGTCGAACCAGACGTCGATTTGGCGGACCATTCGAAGATCGACGTGTTCCCAAATGCGCTCCACAGCCTGATCGTCGTTCAAAACAATCGGCGGTTCCGACTTCTGCGCCGACGCCATCGACGCCCCCAAAGTGAGGACACCCATGGCACCGATGAGAGCTAAAGAGCGGAACGGTCGCATCATCTTTTTCACTATACGCCCCTCCGCAGAAATACCGGGAGCAGCGTTTGCCTATGTATGATATTCGGCGTTGATACGGACGTATCCGTAGCCGAAATCGCACGTGTAGTAAATCGCTTCGTCCACGCCCTCGCCAAAGGAGAGCCTGATCACGACGTGCTCGCACTCCAACTCCGCAGAAACCTTGGCGGCATCAAAGGAGGAAGGCTCACCATTCGCAAAGATCAGGTGCTCGGCTCCAGACTTCCCTTGCAGCGTGAGCCGAGCGGTCGAAACATCAACCTCCGCCCCAGACCGACCTGCCGCAGCCACGATTCGACCCCAGTTGGGATCGTTTCCAAACATGGCCGTTTTAACCAGCGGAGATTCGGCAATGGTTTTGGCAACCCGCTTGGGATCGGAAGAGCCGGAAACACGGACCTCGACCAATTTAGTCGCCCCTTCACCATCTCTTGCCACCTGCTTGGCAAGGTCCAATGCAACCGCATTGACCAATCTTTGGAACTGATCCGCAGTGGGCTTTACGCCCGATTCCCCGCTCGCCATGAGCGAGACCATATCGTTCGTAGATGTGTCTCCATCCACCGTTAGGCGGTTGAAAGATTGGTCGGCGGCCGTTTTGAGAACGGGATACAAGTCGTCTTCGGGAGCCTTAAAGTCCGTTAGAAGGTAGGCCAGCATGGTCGCCATGTTTGGGGCGATCATGCCCGAGCCCTTGGCGAACCCAACGACGGTAGGAACGTCTTTGGGCGCTTGTCCGGCTTCTCTTGGAGAAACCAGCCGAACCTCGTCGCCTTCCAGCCATGCCACCGCCCACTTCTCCACAAGGTCCGTCGTGAGGATGGCCTCCATGAAGGCCTTCGCGTCCGATCCTAGCGCTTGCGAGGCGCCGATGATTCCCCGCTCGACCTTCTGCATGTCTAGCTTTTGACCGATCACGCCCGTGGAACAGACGAGGATCGGCCCGGTCACCTGACCGTGAAGAGCGGCGAGGTCGACCATTCGCCGAGCGTCGCGGAAACCCTGCTCGCCGGTGGCGCAGTTTGCGTTGCCACTGTTCACCACCACCGCTTGAGCCAGGCCGGAGTTCTTCCCGCCCAACTGCTCCACCGTGACCTCGATCGGGGCGGCGCGGAACTTGTTCTGCGTGACAACCACAGCGGTCGGAACCGGTTGCGCGGCAACGATCATGCCTACGTCTTTTCGCTTATTCTTGAGCCCACACTGAAAGCCCGCTACTTGAAAGCCCTTTGGGATCATGGCCACACTCCGTGTCGAGAAAGTCCGAGGGTTTCTTCCCAACCAAGCATCAAGTTCATGTTCTGAATCGCCTGGCCAGAAGCACCCTTCACCAAGTTGTCGATCGCCGATGAGATCACGGCATATCCGGTGTTCTCGTCGTACGTTGGGTAGATGTCGCAGCGATTGGAGCCGAGCACCTGTTTGGTCGACGGCGGCGAGGTCACCACTCGGACAAACGGGTAGTCGTTCGCAAACGCCTGAAAGGCGTGCTTCACCGCACTCAGACCAACTCCAGGCTTTAGGGGTACGTGAACAGTCGCCTCAATCCCTCGCGACTGGGGAATCAAGTGCGGAGTGAATCGAACCCTACCGCCAAAGGATTGCTCAATCTCTGGCACATGGCGGTGCCCCGTTGCCGCATAGGCTCGAAAGTCGCCGGTGATCTCCGTGAACAGGTAGGCGGTGTCCGCCTTTCCTCGTCCCGCTCCAGAGACTCCGCTTTTGGCATCGATGACGGGGATGGCATCCTCCGCAATTAACTCGCCTTGCATCAGAGGAGCCAGCGCAAGCATGGTCGCCGTTGGATAGCATCCTGGGTTCGCTACGATGTTCGCGCTCCGCAGCCTCATCCGATCCACAAGCTCGGGAATCGAATACAGAACCCGCAGCGGCGTCATCGAATCGTGATGCCAGCCAAAAGCCATCGCGCTTTCTTCCGCGAGAATCGGGTGAGGTCGACCGTACACACGCTCATACAGCCCAATGTCGGTCAGTCGAAAATCGGCACTGAGATCGATGACTCGAATGCCCCGTTCTACCAAGGTGCGCGCCAAGTTGCCCGCAAGCCCTGCCTCTAAACACAGAAAGACAACGTCCGCCTGGGTGATCTCCGGGTCGAACTCGGTGATCATCATTTCGGTATCGAGCCATGGGCAAACGTCGTTGAGACGACGCCCGGCGGTACGGTGTCCAGTCACTTCGATCACCTCTGCCAGCGGATGATTGGCTAGCAGTCGAAACAACTCAGCTCCGGTGTATCCCGAAGCTCCAACAATGGACACCTTAATGATTTCTTTCACCGAAGCTTCAAGATACCTTTCACGGGCTCAACTGAACCTGCGACCCTGAAGGACTATCCGTATACCCCTTGGCGGTATTTGCCCTTCGAAACCGGCACGAAGCGTCGTTCTTTTTAACCACAAAGCTCAATGTTAAGGAACCGATGTAGGGTCTGGTGACATTGAGATATCATGATGAGTGAGATGAAGATGATCTGGACCCTTGCGGTCGCCGCTATCGCTTGTGGCGCTTTTGCCCAAGCCACCGCCGAGAAGAAAGAGTGCTGCCAGTCCAAGGCGGTAAAGGTCTCCACCAAGGTACAAGCCAAGGAATCTTGCTGCCAAGAGAAGGCTGCCAAGGCCGTTAAGGTTTCCACCAAGGTTCAAGAGAAGGAAGCTTGTGCAACCCCGGGCGCCAAGTCCGAGTGCTGCAACACCGCAGGCAAGCCCGCATTCTTCAAGGTCTTCGTCGCAAACGAAGGCTACAAGTTCTTCGGCTGCAAGGATTCGGCCAAGAAGGGTCGAGAGACCTTCATCGCCGAGGGCAAGACCGTAGGTTCCATCCAAAAGGTCTCCTCCAAGAAGTCCATCGGCTAAGACCCACAATTTTGCCATCTCGTTCATCGGCGGATCGGTGAGTTCGGGTTGGTAGACTCCAAACGCCTGTTCTTTCTAAGGACAGGCGTTTTTTGCATCCCGCCATGACTCGCACTTTCGCCGCCGCTGATATTGGAAGTAACACTGCACACCTCCTGGTCGCGGCCAGCAATGGCGAACTGGTCATGCGGGTGGACAACCTCAACGAGTGGATTCCCCTTGGAGAGGTGGTTGCGAGGCAAGGCGAAATCCCAAAGGACATCGTCGAACAGATCGTTCTGGCCATGAAGGAGTTCCGACGCGTGGCAGATGCCAAGAAAGCGGAAGTTCTTTACGTGTTCGCCACCGAAGGGATGCGGATCGCCCGGAATCACGATACGGTCCTGAAGAAAGTTCTCAAGGAGACGGGCGTGAAAGTGGAGATCATTCCTCCGGAGCGAGAAGCCGAACTCTCCTTCCGAGGAGTGATGCTGGACACCCGCAACTTTGGCGCGACCCTGCTGTTCGAGGTTGGTGGGGGCAGTGCTCAGATTGCCGAGATCAACGGCAACAAGCTAGGCAACCGAGTGTCTTTGCCCTTGGGAACGGGTCGAATCATTGCGGAGTCTGGGCTCACCAACCCTTGCCCCGAGTACGCCCTGAAAGCCGCCCAGAACTACATTCGCGTTCAACTCGAAAAGATTCCCTTCCCTCAGAAGGCCGAGCTTGCTGTGATCAGCGGAGGCGTCGGTCGTGGTCTTTGGCGAGCGTTGCACCCAGACGGGGAAAAGCGGCTTGCCCTCTACGAAATCGATTACCTCCGGCGATCGGTAACCGACCTTTCCCCAGACCGAATCATCAGCCGATTCGGGGTGAAACCTAAGCGAGCTGGAACCCTTCTCCCAGGTTCGATTGTTTACGGTGAAATCATGCGATTCTTCGGCTTGGAGCAGGCCGTCGTGAGTGAATTCGGGGTTCGCGAAGGCGCCATTCTCGAATTGGCGGAAACCAGAATTTCCTGAGGGAAACTCTAGCATGTTGCCAACCATCGTACAGTAAAGAATCGCTTTGGAGGCCAGGGACGAGTGAGCATCAGGATGAAGCAAAAGTCGAGTAAGAAACGAGTCAAAACCCCCGTCGTCACGTCGACTGCGCCGAGCGACTCTCCGCAGGATACGCCTGTAGAAATCGAGTATCCAAGGTACGTCAACCGGGAGCTCTCGTGGCTTCAGTTCAACCGTCGTGTTTTGGAAGAGGCGGCAAACGCCAACAACCCGGTTCTAGAGCGGTTGAAGTTTCTTGCCATCTTTGAAAGCAACCTTGATGAGTTCTACATGGTCCGCGTAAGCGGTCTGATCGAACAGTTTGAGGCGGGTCTTTTGGAAACCTCGCCGGACGGACTTTCCCCCAACGATCAGTTGGAATTGATCTCGCACAACGCTGAGCCGTTGAGAAAGCGAGCGGGACAAATCTTCGCCCAGGAACTCGTACCGCTCCTCTCCAAATCCGGGATTGCGGTGCGCAAAATCGAAGACCTTACCGAACGTCAGCGCGAAGACTTGGAAAAGCGATTTCTAAACGAGATCTTCCCGCTGTGCACGCCGTTGATGCTGTATCCGGCACCGTCCTTGCCGTTTATTTCCAATCGCAGCCTCAACATTGCCATCGAGCTAGAGGACGCGGAGGGCGAGATGAGACTCGCTCGCGTAAAGGTTCCCACCGTCATTCCTCGGTCGATTAAGATCTCAGAGCGGAAGAACGAGTTCGTCCTCATTGAAGATCTCATCATTGCCAATCTCAAGCACCTGTTCCCCGGGGTCTCAGTCAAGGGCGCCCACGTTTTTCGGGTCGTGCGGGATGCGGACGTGGAAATTCGGGAGGTCGAAGCAGCGGACTTGATCTCGACCATCGAGGAGACCATCCGTCTTCGTCGCTTCGGCGATCCGGTTCTGTTGGAGGTCCCAACCTCCATGCCCGATTCCATTCGGAACCTGCTGCGCCGATTGCTCCAGTTGGATGACGACGATGTGTTCATTATCGACGGCATCATCGGGTTCGACGTCTTCTGGGAACTGGCAAGGATCGACCGCCCTTCTCTGCGATACACCCCGCATATTCCTTACCTCTCCGATGCGTTGGCAAACAGTCAGGGCATTTTCGAAACGGTCTCTTCGCGGGACCTCCTGCTCCATCACCCCTACGACTCGTTCCGCCCGATCGAGGAACTGGTCGCCAGCGGCATGCGCGACCCCAACGTTTTCGGAATCAAGCAAACGCTCTATCGCGTGGGGAAGGAATCGCCCATCGTCGAGAGTCTCCTGGACGCCGCCGAGGCAGGCAAGCAGGTCGCGGCGATGGTCGAATTGAAGGCCCGGTTCGACGAGAGTAACAACTTGGTTTGGGCTCGCACCTTGGAGCGAGCGGGCGTGCACGTCACCTACGGCTTCGCCGAGATGAAGACGCACGCCAAACTGTGCCTCATCGTTCGAAGAGAAGGAAAAGGGCTGAAGCTGTACGCTCATATCGGCACGGGCAACTACAACCCGGCGACGGCACGCCTATATACCGACTTGAGTCTGTTGACCACAGACAAAGAGATCACCCAGGACATCTTGGAACTCTTCAACTACCTCACCGGGTTCAGCAAACAGGCAGGGTATCGCAAGCTTCTGGTGGCGCCCACGAACCTCCGAGAGGGGATTCTTGACCGAGTCGATCGAGAGATTCTCAACGCCAAGAAAGGTAAACCCGCCCGAATCACGTTTAAGGTGAACTCGTTGGTCGATCCCGAGATCATCGACGCTCTTTACGAAGCCTCCCAGGCCGGTGTAGAGGTGGAACTCTTGGTTCGCGGTATCTGCTGCCTGCGACCGGGCGTTCCCGGCCTCTCCGACAATATCCGCGTCTTGAGCGTGGTTGGCCGATTCCTTGAGCACAGCCGCATCTACTGGTTCGAGAACGCGGGCAAGCCAGAGGTTTATATCGGCAGTGCCGACGCGATGCGACGAAACCTAGACCGACGCGTGGAGGTTCTCGCGCCGGTGGAAAGCCCACGGCTCATCAAGCACCTTCGAGACAAGATTTTGGATATCTGCCTGAAGGACACCGTGAAGGCTTGGAAGATGCTCCCCTCTGGCGAGTATGAGCGGGTCCAATCCGGCGAAGAGAAGCCGTTCGATTCTCAGCAGTGGTTCTTAAAGCACCCGGCGTCGCGAGACTTGATCCAACCGAGTGCCGCTCCAAGGAACCGCAAGTAACAACGAAAAGGCCCGTAGCGCAACGCTACGGGCCTATGTATTGATCCGACCGGCTCCGCCTGTTAGCGGCGCG
The DNA here is from genome assembly GCA_964471545.1 of uncultured Fimbriimonas sp. GTDB lineage: Bacteria > Armatimonadota > Fimbriimonadia > Fimbriimonadales > Fimbriimonadaceae > Fimbriimonas. The sequence goes on from CAYYJX010000066.1 coordinate 8,211, forward strand.
CTTTCACCAGTTCGTAGGCTTTTCGGGCCTGAAGGTCTGAATCGAGCTCGCCCGGCCGATATTGTTTCGTCTCGTCCGGTTTCACTTCGATATCCGGCATAAGGCCTCCGCTGATGTACGCGCCATCCTCGTCCACCTTTCGGTTGATGTATTCCCCGTTCGGTAGGTAGTACTTGGCAATCGTCAGTTTCACACCCGCACCGTCGGTGAGGTCGATCACGGTTTGGACCGACGCCTTTCCGTAGGTTTTCTCACCCATGATGGTGGCGCGCTTGTAGTCGCGCATCACTCCGGCAAAGATCTCCGCCGCGCTCGCCGAATCTTCATTGACCAAAACCACGATCGGATACTTTCCGTCTTGGACCTCGCCCCGACGGGTCTTTTCATACTCGATGACGGGCTTTTTCACAGTGGGACTCGTGAAGGATGGCTCTGCGCGCATCTCCATCTTGATCACCACCTTCGAATCGAACCATCGGCTCAGCATCTTCGAGGCGGCTTCAAGTCGACCGCCGGGATTGCCGCGCATGTCGATGATCAGTCCTTTCATGCCTTGCGATTCAAGCTTGGTGATTTCCTGATCGAACTGCATCGGCGTTGGGACGCTGAACGAGTACACCTGAACGAAACCGACCCCATCCGGGAGCATTTTCCCTTCGACGGTTGGAGTGGTGATCTGGGCTCTTCGCACCACCATGGTGATGGGCTTCTCTTGTCCAATGCGCATGACGGTGAGCTTCACCATCGTGCCTTCTTTGCCTTTGATTTTGGAGACGATGTAGTCGGTGCTTTTGCCCGCCATCACCGCGTCATCGACGGCGGTAATCACGTCGCCTTCCTTGAGACCTGCTTTGAACGCCGGGGCGTCTTGGAAGACAGTCGCAACCTTCGCGCCTAACGGGTCCTCGCCGAGTTTGGCGCCGATACCGAAGAAGTTGCCCTCGATCTCGGAATTAAACGCCTCTGCCGTGCGAGGCTCGAAATAGTTGGTATGAGGGTCACCAAGGGCCGCCACCATTCCCTCCATCGCCGCATACTTCAGCTTCTTGGGGTCGACCTTGCTACGGTGATTGGTGAGGATCCGATCAAAGTTCTCTTGGAATGCACCCTCAATAGACATGCTTGGCGAGGTGGATCGGATGCCCTGAAGCAAGTTCACGCCACCGGGTCGAGACCCCGATTGCATGTCCTTCCATCCGTACCCGAACCCAAAGCAGGCGGCAAGAGCCACCACGTAGAGAGTGCCTCGTAGTGCATTGGCAACGCTGATCATCATAGGTTATTCACCCCCCTTCTTGGTGGCCGGTCCCTTCTTGGTGCTTGGTTTGGCCGCCGGAGCCTTCTTCGAAGGTTCGGCATTGGACGCTCGGTAGCCCCCAACCGCCAGCGAGTATCCGCTGCCATCTGGGAGCTGCACCAATTCCGTAACCGCAAGGTCTACTTTGCCGCCAGAGGCAACGCGCTGGGCTTGTCGCCCCATCATGCCGCCTGTCACCTTCGCCTTGGTAAACGCGCTAAGGGCGGTTGCCAGTTGCTCGGCGGCATCGCGGGTGGATGCGTCAACAATGAGTTTCAGTTTGGGAGGATTTGGGTTCCCCGTCTTCACGTCGATGGGCAAAGCCGTTCGAGCCCGCTCCGAGACGATCTCGCCGTACTTGCCGGCCGGAACCAAAACTTCCAGACATCGCCTCATCGTGTCGTGATCGCCTAGCACGTTGTTCCGAAGGTCTAGCGTGACTTCGGGCTTCCCTTGGATAGCGGTTTTCAGCGCCTCGTCCACCTTGCCGTAGAGCGGCAACCGAACCTCGTTGCCTTTGACGAGGAAGCCCGGCATTTCCGAAGCCGCTTTTTCGAGGGTGAAGTCGAGCAACTGAGGTTTGCCATCGCTTCCCTTCCGCTCGATCTTGACCTTCACGGATCCAGACGCTCCGACGGTCAGTCGCTCGCGGGCTCGCACCGGCATCACCGATTTATCAAGCAGGGTTCGAATTCGAAGACGTTCCTTGTTCAACTCTTCAAAGGTGAGCTTCTTCGCCTGCCAAAGTCGCCGCATCTCGGTGAACTTCAAGAGTTCTTGGCTGTTGTACACCCAATGGTCGTCGAGGCTGTGAATGACGTCTCCCTCTTTTAATCCCGCTTTTGCAGCCGGACCGTTCGGAGTAAGCGCGACAATGGTGAGGCGCGGGAGCTGAACCTTGGAGAGATCGCCCTCTTCCTCTGCCTGGGCCTCCTCTTCTTCCGACTGGGGCGGCAGAATGGAGCCTCCCTCGAAGTCGAGATAAACGCCAATGCCTTCGTACATGCCCTGACGCATTTTTTTGAAGGCGGCAAACTCTTCCTTCGAGAAGAATCGAGAATCGACGTCGCGCAAGCCTGCTATCATGCCCCGCACAGCGCCGGAAAGGAGCTTCGCGTCTGATTCGATATCTTCGACGTAGTACGCCTTCAGAATCTCGGTGACCGATCGAAAATAGTCGCTCTCGGCTATCTCGCGCTTATCGCTCCTAGAGGCGAGCAACGTCGACCAGTGTTGCTCCTTCAGCGTTTGCCGCAGGTCTTGGGCCTCTCGAACCTTCAACCCGGTCAATACCGCTACGAAGCCACCGCTCAACAAGAGGGCGGCGGTCAAACTTTTTGTGCCCGCATTCATGCTCAAATTACTTCTAGGACATTTAACAACGGATTGGTGCCAATCGGTTCGAACTTATTCGCCGTCGACGCGTCCGTCCAACTTTTGAATCCGTGCAAGGTGCCTAGGACCATCACTCGGAATTGCCGTTAGAAATGCCCGTACGATAGATGCCGCTTGTTCGGTTCCCAAAACACGCGCGCCTAAGCACAGGATATTTGCGTGGTTGTGCTCTCTCGCCATCGTCGCCATGAATTCGGTCGTGCAGAGAGCGGCTCGGATTCCGGGGTGGCGATTCGCTCGAATCGAGATTCCGATTCCGGTGCCACAAATAAGAATTCCAAAGTCGGCTTCGCCAAAGTTCAGCACTTTCACCGCCGCGTCCGCCGCATCGGGATAGTCGTAACTCGATTCGGAAAGCGCACCGACCTGAATAACGGTGTATCCCTCCGACTCGAGTCGCTCCGCAAGAAAATGCCGAAGGTCGAGTGCCGCGTGGTCCGAGCCTAAAACGAGTTTCATCGGTTGCCTGCCTGAATGCCCTGAAGAGCCGTTCGAACACTCGGAGCCGGATTCTTGCTCCAGGCCTCGATCACCTCTTTCGAAACGGTGAGCTTTTTGTCCTTGACCAAGGCGATCAACGCCTTCACGACGAGAGGATGCTTATCGCCGAACAAATTTTGGACCTCGCCCGGATCGATGGAGCCGAGTTTGCCAAGAGCCAAGGCCGCTTCCGCGCGGACGCTTGGCGAAAGGTCGACCACCGCCGATTGCAACACGGGTCGAGCCTCTTCAAGGGGAATGGCGGTCGGAATTTCGGCGACCACGCGCACTCGAACTCCCACGCTATCGTCTTTGATTCCCTTGGCTCCCTCTGCCCGAATCTTCGGATCCTTGGAGTTCATCAACCTTCGATAGCCCGTGAATCGAACCTGATCGCTGGGGTCGTTGATGGAAAGGAACAAAAGTTTCTTCTGAGCGAATTCGACATCGTCCGGGTCTGCCGCTTCGATGGCGGCGAGTCGCACTTCGGGATCGTCTTGGATTGAGAAGGTGACACGAAACCGATTGGCGCGCTCGGATTGAAACACTCCGAGCGAACGAGTGGCGGTGGCGCGAAGGCGCACGTTTTGCCGCCCGACCAGCCCTCCGAAGTCGTTGATGAGCGAGAGGTCTTAAGTGGCTGCCGCGTTTTGCTTCTTGACCAACTCCTCAACCGCGACCATTCGAGCGTGCTCGATTGGTGCGGTTCGAATGAGGCCACGGAGCAACAGCGTTGCGGCGTCGCCTTCCATAGATCCCACCGTTCGAATGGCGGCTTCCGCCATGGGAGGAACGATCTCTTTCGTCAGACGATCCAGCTCGGCCGGGATCGTCTTCAGATTCGCCCCTTCCAGTTTTCGCAACGCTTGATAGACCACCGGGAGAGGCTCTTCCATCTTCAAGAACTCGGCGAGCTTCGGGTCTTTATCCGGAACCGCGGCGAGTTGAGCCAGTCGGCTCAGGACAGGATTTGCCGAACGCTCAACCTTCCCGTCCTCGAACTTAAAGTCCGCGAAAGACCACGAGAGGGCTCCGAGATCGGCCTTGCCGGCGAATCGTTGAGAAGGCGCGGCAACAATCTCGATCCGATCGATTCGGTCACCCGCTTTTGCGACTTCCGCGAGTGGAAGATGCACTTTGCGCCACTTGCCATCAGCGGCGAGAGTTTCATAGTTGAAGGGAGAACCAATCGCGCCGACTTCAAAGTCTACGTTTCGACCGCTTGTCGTTCGGAATCGAACCGCAAAAGCGTCGCGCACGAATGTCTTAACCTCGAAGGAAAAGTGCGCAGGTAGCTCCTTGACCGGCGGAAATCCACCCGTTGGCTTCGGAAGAGCGAATCCACCGTCGCGAAACATGCTCTTTTCGATGATGGCGAGAACGTCGCCCTTCTCGGCATCCTTCTCGACCGCCACTTCAAACGGAGGCAGTACGGTTCCAAACACCGAACCCTCACCTTCTCGAAGAGTGGGTCCGCCTACCCGGTTCTCGGAATTCAGTCTTTCGAGTGCAGACCCGTCTGGCTCGGCTTTACCCAGAACCAAGGACTCGTCGCCTGAACCAACCAATCGGCTAAAGGCCGAGAGCGGAAGACCGTTTGTAATCGATTCTTGCCGAAGACCTTCGATTCCAAGGTCGCCTAGGCGTAGGGCAAGTTGCTCGTAGACGCGCTGGAAAAGCTCGACCTCCAAAACAGCGCCTCCCTGCTCGATCCCGGCGACACCGACGGACATCGCGCTAAATCGCCCCAGAGTAGGCCGCTCGGTGAACAACGGCGCCAACGGCAACGTGACACCCGGTCCGGCAACTAAAGCCAGATTCGCGGCGAACGGTCCTCGAAAGATCCCGTCCTCTGCCTCAAAGGTTCCTTGGTTGGTATGCGATTGGAAGTATCGCCGCAGGTCGGCTTCGGCATTGTCCAGCGAGATGGGATCTCGCTCGAACCGGATAGAAGGATCGAGGATGATCTTGCCACCGCTCCACGCCGCAAAGAGACCCGCTAATCTTCCTAACCCTAAAACCAGTCGATTTCTAGAATTGGTTTCAAAGCTGCCCCGAAGCACATCGCGTCCAGGACCAGGCGTATCCCGATAGATCGCGGTTCGTTCGAAGACGACGATGTTCAGAGGGAGTTTGAGAGCCTTCCCATCGACGGTCGGATATTCGAACTTGGAAAGGTCGTAGCCCAAGACAAACGGAGCGGGCCACTCGCGCTTTCCTGCCTCTGCATAGCGAAAGCCTGGGAACGAGCCTACTGTTGGGTCGACGCCCGTTTTGGGGGCATCGAACCGTAGTGCGGCGGCACCGCCGCCTTGAACAGGGGTACCTCCGCTCGTTGCAGTTTGAGGCGTTAGCAGGAGAAAGGAATATGCGGCAACGAGCGGAAGGAGCGTCATAGATCAGTCCAGCAATTTATACAGACGGACGTCGTGCGCAGATGTTGCATGCCCGTCTCCACGACTATAGTCCAAAGACGCTTTATGTCCAAATCCTGACAAGTCCGCCGGAAGCTTTCCGACCAGGTCGAGGACGACCTTCTTGATCTTTTCGGAGTTGGATTTGAAGACTTCGAGAACGCTGTGAGCATCGACGGCTTCGGCTCCGGCGTGGACACCGCTGTCGTAGTCGGTGATCAGCGAAATGTTGACCACGCCCATGCCCAATTCGTGGCAAAGGTAAGCCTCTGGGTATTGGGTCATATTAATGACTTCCCAGCCCTGGTTGTGGAACCAGGTGCTTTCCGACTTCGTGCTAAAGCGGGGGCCTTGGATAACCACCACCGTGCCGCCATCGTGGCAAACAATGCCGTTCTCGCGAATGGTTTCGACGGCAAGTCGTCGCAGTTCCTTGTCGTACATGTCGGCCGGGGAAACGTGCGTCACGATCGGACCATCGTAAAAGGTGTCGGCTCGACCGTTGGTGCGGTCCACAAACTGATCGCAAACCACAAAGTGACCCGGCTCGACGTGCTTCTGGAGCGAACCTGCCGCGCAGGGGCTCACGATGACTTGGCAACCCAGGGAGCGCATGGCCCAGACGTTTGCTCGGAAGTTGATCTTGTGTGGCGGGATCGTATGATGTCGACCGTGTCGGGGCAAGAACGCCACTTTTCGGCCGGCAACTTCGGCAAGGAACACAGAGTCGCTCGGAGCGCCATAGGGGGTGTCGACCTTAACCTCTTCGACGTTGGTCAGAAGGCTGTAAAAGCCCGAGCCACCAAAAACACCAATTTCAGCTACTTGTTTCAAATCAGTTTTTCCTTAGACAGATGCATAGAAACGGGAGCGCAAAAGCACTCCCGAAAAAAGCGAATTACTTGCCGACGGTGGACAGATCCACGGTGAGACCGCGGTAGACCGCGTCGATCAGCTTATCTACGCGCGAACCCTTGCGAACCATCACGTCCTGGGTCAACCCAAATACGCGACCCGCCTTGGCAGCCTTGATGCCGCTGAATCGCGCGTCTTTCAAGAATGCCTTTGCGTCCCCGCCTACGAAAACCACTTCCGGGTTCTCAGAAAGGATCATCTCGGCATTCACGGTCTCGAACTTGTTCGAATCCGGACCGATCACCTTGGCACCGCACTGGACGGCGACGTCGGCGAGGAAGCTCTTGCTGCCCGCGATGAGGGAAGCGCCCGTCGGCCCGGCAAGAATGAAGGCCACCTTCGGACTGGTGGCGGGTCTATCGCCTCGAACACGAGACCAAGCCTTGTGGACACGCTCCACGTAGTCGTTCATGTTCGACTCCACGCCCGCGGCCGAAGCAAAGGTCAGGAGTTCGCGCTCGAACTCGGCAAGGGTTTGAGCCTTGAATTCGAACGTTTGAAAGCCCATCTCTTTGATCTTCTGGATGTCTTGATCCGAATACAGGCCCTGATCGTAAGCGACCAGATCGGGCTTCAGCTTTTGGATGGCTTCGTAGTTCGGCTTAACATCCGCCACAACCGGAATGTTCTTGGTGGTGGTTTCGGGGTAGTTGCAAGAAGACGTCCGTCCAACGGGCTGAAGCTGCGCGTTCAGACACACCTCGGTAACGCTGGGGCTGAGGCTAACGACGTTCTTAACAAACTTCGACCGAGGAACTCCGCCGACCAATTGCGTCTTCCCACAACCAGAGAGAGTAAGTCCGGCAACGGCAAGAGAGAGAACACCGACGGTTGAAAGCAGTGTTCGGGCACGGCGAGCCAAAGATCGCATACGGCTATTTTGATTGACCGAGGGTTCAGATTGCACGAAGGCTTCCATTGTTTGATTGATCCCGTTATTCGGTTCTGCTCTTCGCAACAGTGATCAACCGGGGGTTACTGAACTTAGAGATCACACCCTTCGATCCAAACGCGATGACCGAAATCTGATAGTCGCCATCGGCAACATCCTCGGAGAGGTTCCACTCAAAGGTCGTGCCTTTGACCGTAAAGGCTCTCAGGCAGCGCGTGGGGAGAGTCTCTCCTTTCGCTTCGATAAGGATGAGTTCCACCCCATAGGCCTGAGCCCCCTCAATGGCTTCCCACTCCACGATGAGCCGCTGACGAAACTTCGAACCCGTATTGGGGCGAATGAGTTCCACGCGGGGCAAAGTTCCGGAGGCGGCCGCCGTGGCGGGCTTCTTCTCCGTGTCCTTGCTCGTTCCCTGCTTGGTTGGGGTGGTGGGTTTTGAGGGCGAGCCTCCCTTCGGATCGACCAAGAATTTAGGCTCGCCGAGTCCAACGACCCCTTCGAAATCGATCTTCAGAGCCTTCTTGCCTCTCACGTCGATCGTCAGGTCTTTGGGCTTGTCGCCTAGCTTGGGCGTAAGGTCCTCTACAAGGTCGCCGTCCAGGCTAAAGGTGACTCTTCCCATCGCGGTGGAACCGGTCTCCGACGAGTCAGGCACTCCGACCGAGACTTTGAAGCTCTGCGCACCGGTGGGAACGCTGTAAACGGCAAGCCTCTTCGCCGGAGAGTCTGCGGTCACGCCATTCGAAAAGATGACTCCGCCCATCGAGAACTCTTCGACAAAACCGAACGCCCCAACCAGGGTGACCGGCTTCAGCGCCTGCAGCCCGATCTGTGTAAGTTTCGATGCGCTTTCCTGCACCGATCCAGCAAACGCAAACCCGACCGCGAGTGATGCCGCGATCAGCCCCATTCCGACTCGACTCACCTTCATACCGTGTCCATCCTACCGCTTCTGCCGGCATTGAACAAAGGGCGGTTCATTCGCCTCCGCCCCTAAGATCGGGACCCGATCCAGGCTTGGTCTCGCCCCCTTTCGTCTCGGTGCCCTTCTTTGGATCGACGACGGGCGGTTCCGAACTCGCTCCAGAATCGTCGTCATCACCCCGCAAATCAATCGGCTTCTTGTCGGATTCCTTTGGTTTCGTTGCCGCTTCAGGACCTGGTTCACCCGGTGACAGCATCGGATCCGGAACTGTCGGGTCCATCGCCGGGTCGGTTGGACCAAGGGCGTTTGGGAGGGGTCCCGAATTGGGATCGATCGGGGCGGGGTCTGATGGATAGGGCGGGGCTGT
>CAYYJX010000067.1:0-16767 GCA_964471545.1 uncultured Fimbriimonas sp.
CACCAATCAACTATGGGATCGGGTTCATCTCGATCCCATAGTTGTTTGAGATCACCGAGTGAGGGCACACGCCAGTTCGAAACCGAGAACCCGTACCGAGACCGAAGGTCGACAGAAGGGTTTAAAAGGTCAAGCGGAGCGCAGATCTCATTATCTCCCCCAGATAAGTATGGGATCGGATTCATCCCGATCCCATAGTTGATCGCGATCACCGTGGATCGACCTGAACCGCCCCCCTCTTATGACTTACTCGGCCCGATCCGGATAAACGGATTGCCGATGAACAAAACCCCCGCAACGGTATCCCCCTTCGGATACTCCCGATGCATTTCCTCCTCTGCCGCGGATTTCAGGGCAAAGTACGCCTTTCCAAGATAGTCGCCGGCAAAGATTCGGTCGTACAAAGCTTCCTGACCGTAAACCATTCCCACGCGCACGTTACCAACCACGGCTTGCCCCACTCCCTTGCCGAACACCCAACTCATGCCCGTGTTGCGACCCTTTTCCACCGACTGATTCTTCATCCAGTTGCAGTTGGAACAGCCGTGATTCACCGTAAACACGGCGCCCGTCTCGATCTTCGCGATGTCTTTGGAGAAGAGCGACCCGTCAGAGGTGTCTTGTTGCGTGGGCGAGGAGTGAAGCTGCACATAGAACATCGTGTACGCCTGCTTAGCAAACGCGCCGTAGATGGTTTTTGGGGTCGCGCCTTGGTTGTTCAGAACGTCGACTCCCTCTTTCCCGAACAGCTTTTGACCCACATTCACCGAGAACTGGTTCGCTCCCTCCGGCCAGTCAGAATCGGTCACAGCCAGAGCCCGAGGCTCAATCTTAAGCTTGCCTGTGTAGTAAGCGTGAGTTTTGTTCAAGTACGATCGACGCACCGCACCCCCGTCGTCGCTCTCTCCCTCCACTCCTCTCAGGTTTGCCACCCAAACCTTCAGGCGAGGGGTTCCCACATAAGATTCGGGAATCCCGTTGCCGTCCTTATCCTTGAATTGAAGGTCGAAGTCTTCGTAGTAAAGCGGGTTCGGGTTATCAAAATCGTGCATGTGGAATCGGTGCATCGGCATGGCTCCCACTAAAACCACTCCAGAAACCTGCTTCTTTTGGTGCAGCGATTTGATGCTTGCTCGCACTTGCTCGGGAGTCTTCCACGTACCCGTAACGATCTCCAGGTCTACCGGGAATCGCTTTTCAACATCGGCTTTATACTGCTGAATCTCTTTGCCTAAAGAGGCGTATGTTGTTTGCCTCACAAGAATCGCGACTTTGTCTTTAACGGCCCCCTGGGCACCCATCGATAAAGCGGCGACAATGGTTACAAAGAGAGTTCGACTTCTGCTCATCGCCTAACATTCTAAGGCGCAAACCCCCGTTTCAAACCTAAAGTTCAACTCAGCGCTTTCGAAACCAGTCGAGCACCTTATCGAACATGTCTGCAAATCCCTTGCCCGACCGGTCGCTGGGATCCGTTGAAAACCCGTGATCTCCGCCCTGCACCAAAAGTAAGGTGACGTCTCTTCCCTTCTCAGAGAGGGCGGCCCTCAACAGGTTCGCTCCCGCCGGGTTCACGCTGCGATCTTTGGTCCCCTGACCCACGAAGAACCTGGCTTTGCTCTTAAGGGCTTGCTCAATGGTGGAAGTTGCCAAAAAGGTAGACCACCGCCGATGCGGATGGCCAAAGACGAATTTAGCCGTACTCATCGGATCGCTGGCAATCTGCGACTGCATCTTAGCGACCACCTCTTTGCCAAAGAAAACCTCAAGATCTTCGGACTGATTCGGTCCACCCCCGGCAAGACAAGCAACATCGGTGACTTTGGGATTCTTCGCAGCAAGTGAGGCGACCACAATGCCTCCTTCCGAATGGCCGATCGCAAGGACGCGGCTCGGATCGATTCCAGGAGCCCGAAGCCCGGCCTCCAAAGCAGCATTCACGGCCGTGGTCCACCTATCCAAGGTGTGTTCTCGCAAAAAAGACTCGCTGCATCCCTCCGCCACTCCGGGTTGTGGAGGCATAAATCCGAACTCCACCCCCGGCTTCTCAACAACAAGAACGCGAAGATGGTCTTTCACCCGATCGAGCAAAAGGTTTTGCAGCCCCCCACCCACACGGCCGTTCATGACCGGCCAAATGGATTGCCCACCGGACCCCTGAACGAAGACCGCGAGCGGCAATTTTCGACCGCTACTGTCGATGGACAAGTAGTAGTCGATCTTGCGACCGTAGGCGTCGACACAATTCAACCGATCGAATCCTGGAGTCTTCAGATCGGGCGAACCGACGGTGAGCGCAGACAGGGCACAAGCTAAAACGAGCACCATGATCGAGTTGCATTACGATAAGCGGAAGCTCGGTTGTTCCGGGATCAAGCGAACAAGCTCACTTGGGAGCACCGGCGCCCCACCGCCGAAGTTCCCCAAGCAAGTAGTCGACATCCTGAAAAGGATCGCCACCGGTTTTCTTCCAGCGCACTCGTCCGTCTGCATCCATCAATATCGTGGAGTGAAGCTCCATCTCTTCGAAGTCGTCATAGCTGGCGAATCGCCGAGCGTTGGCATGGTAGGTATCGGAGAGCAACTTGATGCTAAAGGGGGCCAGTTTCAAAGACTGCTTGTTTGCCGCGGGCTTGGCAGAACTCACACCCAATACCACTGTGTTCAGATCCGAAAACTCTTTGATGCGACCGTTGATCTTCGTCAACTGGTCCACACAGTGAACGCATTGATCGGAGAGATAGAAAACGAGAAGGACGTTCTTGCCCTTGAAGTCTCCCAGCCGTACCCGCTTACCGTTTACGTCTAAACAGTCAAGATCGGGCGCTCTGAACGGCTGCCAATTGCTTGGTCCAAGATTGTCCAACTTGGAGGGATCGTAAGTGCGTTCCGGACGAATGGTTTCGGACTTTGGAGTCACGTTCAGCTGAAGAGCCATCACCTCTTCTTTAAGTTTGAGACCGGCATCGGCGCCGCTCCACACGGCTAAAAACCTGGCCGCGTAATCGGAAGCTTTGTCTCGATTGCCTTCTCGGTGGTGCGCCTTCGCCAAGCCTGCCAGGCTCCATGCATCGTTTGGAACATTCTTCAGCGTCTGCTCATAGGCTTGGATGGCACCCTTTAGGTCGCCGTTGGAAAGCAGAAGGTCTCCCACAAGCCGGAGGGCAGGCCACGGGTCGACAGGAGGGTCGTTTGCGAATGAACCCTTCTGACGAACCACCCGTTCTTTCTCGGCCAATTCCAACAGAATCCGCTGGCCGTCGAGTCTCTTCCCTTCCGCAATCAGCACCTTGGCCTCTGCAATTCGGAACAAGATGGGCATGTTGTCTTCAATGTCTTTGCGGATCTTGTCTGCCTGATCCGGGAGTTTTGCCACCTCGGCTGCGATCATCGCGTTGAGACCCGCACCAATTTGTTCAAACGCCTCACGAGCCGCCTCTTTGTTGCCTAACTCCGCATGGGCAATTGCTTGAGCGGCCTTTTTGAAGACACTCCACTGCTCTTCAAGCTTCTTGGGCCAGGTCTTCTCGTCAAGAATTCTTTCCCACATTCCAAATTTCAGCAACGCCCGGGTGAAGGGGAGGATGGCTGGATACTGCGAGGATGGCACGGACGGATCTTTAGGAGCGTTCAGAATGTCCCGGCTTCCGGCAAGACTTGCTTCGGCCCTTCCAAGTTGCTCCTGAATGTAGCTCAGGTAGTCGCGATTGTGGGGATAGTTCCAGCTCTCAAACGGGAAAGCCATGCGCTCGGTCATGTGCCGAAGCTCCATGCGGGTGGCGCTATCCATGGAGATGGCAGCTTCGTGCCACATTCCAATGCCAGAGTAGATGTGTCCGGGCATGTGCTGCGCGTGTCCCGAGGTGGGAGCAATCCGTCCGTACTGCTCGCAGCTTGCCAGAGCTTGACTCCCATTCTCGCCGTCCCAGTTGTGGATGCGGGCGTGGTGCGCTCCGGGGTGTAGCGGATTGGCTTTGAGCACCTGTTGAATCAGGAACTCGTTCGCCAAGGCGCTCCCTTTACCCATGTTGAAAAAGGCAAGTTGACACTTCGCCTCGATATCGTCTGGATACTTCAGGCAGAGTTCTTCGAGGCGAGACACCAGTTCTTTACTCGTTTCCTCGCCGCTCTTCGCCCAAGCAGCATCCCAAGCCTCAATGTAGAGTCGCTCTCGCTCGGTCACAGTGGCTTTTCGCTTCACAGCCTCTTTAAGAAACTGCTTCGAGCGCGCAAGCTCTGGTCCGCCGTACCCACCTGCCGAAAAGAGGTTCAAGCCACAGCGGGCGAGTCCAAAGTAGACCATCGCATTCTCCGGCTCTAGCTTGAGGCACCACCGAAAGGTCCGCTCGGCTTCCTCAAACCAGAAGTTGTGAAGCAGGGCATTGCCTTGGTCGTACCAGGCTTGGAGGTCTGGATTTTTGGTGGAAATCGGGAAGGGTGAGTTGCCGATGCCCTCAAACTTCCACGGTCTCGTTCGCAAGCCAGAATCGAACGCGGAGCCCAAGTGCGAGTGACCAAAACTCGGGTTCACCTGCGCGACGGCAATACCTACCAATGGAAAAAGCGCCAGGATCGCCGCAGTGGGTTTCATGCGGCAGTCTAACACGTATCGAGAAACATCACTGGAGCCCCTCTCCTCAACCAATTGGTAATCTGCGGGCATGAAATCTTGCCGGATCATCCGAAGCTCAGACCCATTCCACGGCAAACAGGGGCTCGACTACTTTTCGGGCATTTCGGCGGAGTCCACCGGTGCCGAGGGGATCTGTATGCACATGCTTGTGATGCCTCCCGGGGCTTCTGCCAAGCCCCACTATCACGAATCGCACGAAACGGCCATTTACATGCTGGAAGGAGAGGCCGAGTTCACCCACGGTCCCAATTTGGAAAACGTGGATCGGGTGCGAGCCGGAGATTACATCTACATCCCAGCGGGCGTGCCCCATTGCCCCTACAACCCCACCGATTCTCGCGCGGTCGCCATTCTTGCTCGGACCGATCCAAATGAGCAAGAGAGCGTGGTGTTGCTCCCGGAGTGAGCGACGGGCGCTAGGTTTCAACCGCGAAACCTAATGCCTAATCAATGCAAAAAGAGCGACGGGTAACATCGCGCCACTATGCCCTTGGTGCCGTTCGCCATCGTTGCCGTAACCGCTCTCTCTGCATCGTCCTCCCCTCTTTCACGCCCTCAAACAACCAACCGAGACGCCATTGAGAGGTTCGTCACCTCTAAGCTGCCCAAGCTCGGACATCGCAACTGGGTCGTAGTGGTGGATGCGGCTTACCCGCTCCAAACCTCGCCCGGGATTGAGATGGTGACCGTCAACGTCGATCACATCACCGCCGTCTCTGGGACACTCGCCGCCATTTCCAAGGCAAAGCACGTTCGACCCACGATCTACCTGGACCAAGAGCTCAAGTTCGTGCCCGAATCGAGAACTCCAGGCATCGGCAAGTTTCGAAACTCCCTGAACGCCGCGCTTAAGGGCAAGCCCGTCACTCCTTTGCTTCATAGCGAGATCATCGCCAAGCTTGAAGAGGCCGGGAAGTCCTTTAAAGTGCTGGTGATCAAAACACCCCATATTCAGCCTTACACGAGTGTCTTTTTTCAGCTAGAGTGCGGTTATTGGTCGGACGCTGCAGAGAAGGAACTGCGCAAGGCCATGTCCAACGGAAGCTAGAACCATGGCCGAACTCACGCGACGCGACGCTCTGGCACTTGCGGCAACGCTCAGTCTTCAGCCCAAGGCGTTTGGATCACAGACTGGGCAAGCCCCGATCGGCACGGCTAATCTGGGACAACTCCTGAAGCGAGACAAACCGGAGCGCTACTCCAATCAAGATCTTCGGTTTATTGGCATGCCCGTGGGTGGCTGTTTCGCCGGCACTCTTTATCTGGGTGGCGACGGTCAGCTGTGGAACTGGGACATTTTCAACGTCGGGCAGGTCGGAGCCATTTCCCAACCGAACGTGATCTACCAGGGAGATAATCTCCGCGAGCAAGACGGGGCGAATTACGTTCAACCGCCACGGCAAGTGAGCCCTTTTCGGCAGCGGTTTGAACTCTTTGTGGATCGTGGCCAAACCGAAAACAGAGCTATCCCGACGGGTCTAAGCGTCAAATTCGGAGACATCACATTCCGAGGCGAGTACCCCATTGGTCGTGTGGAGTACCGCAAAGGCGACTCCGATGTTGAGATGGATCTGGAGGCGTTCTCCCCGTTCATCCCGCTCGACATCGACCGATCCTCCTACCCAGCCACAACGCTCACCTTTACGGTTCGAAACGTAGGCAATCGCGTTGAGAAGTGCCACCTGAGCTACGCCTTCGAGAATCCGGTTCTTTGCCACAGCAAGCGGTCTAGGAGCGACTTTGAATTCCAGCACCAGGTGGAGGGCAATCGAATCGTTGTCTCCGCTCGAAGCAAGTCCACCGCTCCGAAGCGGTCGGAGATTGTGATGGAGACGTGGGCTTCTGGCACCTACGGAGACTGGAAATCGACCGGAACCGCCTTTGGCACCGGGCCTCAACGAGTGAAAGACCTGCCCGCGTACATGGGCACCATCGCTGCGGGAACGGAGTTTGTGGTGAACACCCACCAAACCCGAAACGGCGAGAACGTTGTGGAGGGCGATGTTCACACGGGCACGCTCACCTCGCCGCCCTTCGTCATCAATCGGGAGTTTCTAAGCATTCGTGTGGGCGGCGGAGGGCATGCCGGGGGAACTTGCGTCAACCTGTTGATCAACGGGAACGTTGTTCGCTCCCTTACGGGCGACTTCTCCAACCGAATGTCGTGGAAGTCCATGAACGTCAAAGAGTTCGAAGGACAAACCGCGGTTCTGCAAATTGTCGACTCCGTTTCTGCGGGCTGGGGACAGATCTCGGTTGGAGAAATCATCCAGACCGATGTCTCAAGACAAGCGACCGAGATCGAGAAAGCAGGCGACTTTGGCGAGTTCGGGGTTGAGATACTCCAAGGCACCGCCGCCGTCACGGCTGACAGGAACAACTATACGATTCGCAGCGACTTTTCTTTGAACCCAGGCGAATCTAAGCAGATCACGTTCCTGATTGCATGGCGATTCCCCAACAAGCCGGTCTCCCTTCCGGGTAGCACTCACTGGTACGCCACCAAGTGGAAGTCGGTCGGCGAGGTCTTGACCGACTTAAGGAAGAACTGGAAGACCCTCTCTGAAACCACCAGACTGTGGAACAAGACCTGGTACGACTCTTCCCTGCCGCACTGGTTCCTCGACCGAACCTTTGTGAACACGTCCACCCTGGCAACCACCACTTGTCACCGATTGGACGCCGAAGGGCGGTTCTACTTCTGGGAAGGAGTGGGATGCTGCGCCGGCACTTGTACGCACGTTTGGGGATATGCCCAAGCCATTGCCCGAGTGTTTCCTCAGGTCGAGCGCTACCTTCGCGAAAAGATCGATTACGGCGCATTCTTTAACCCATCCGGCGCCATTGACTACCGAGGCGAATTCGGTCGAAGCGTCGCCCATGATGGCCAAATCTCGTGCGTTCTTCGCAGCTATCGAGAGCATCTGATGTCCAAAGACGGGTCGTTTCTGAGCCAGAAGTGGCCTGCGATCAAGAAATCGCTTGAATGGGTCATCAACGAAGATAAGGATTCAGACGGCATCTTGGAAGGCGGGCAGTACAATACGCTCGACGCTGCTTGGTACGGCCCGATCGCCTGGATTTCGTCGCTCTACGTGGCGGCTTTACGAGCAGGTGAGGCAATGGCAAAACTGATGAACGACGAGCCGTTCGCTCAGAAATGCGGGAAGCTTGCCAAAGCGGGGTCCGAGCGACTGGTGAAGGATCTCTATAACGGCGAATTCTTCATCAACAAGCCCGATCCAGCCCATCCGGAAGCGAACAATACGAACATTGGATGTCACATCGACCAGTTATACGGTCAGTTCTGGACGCACCAGTTAGGCCTCCAGCCGGTGGTTCCGGCGGCTCAAGCCAAGTCAGCCATGGCTGCGCTTTACAAGCACAACTTCTACAACGACATTTGGGAGTACCGTCGCAAGGTGCGCGGCATTGTTGGCGGGCGGTGGTACGCCATGCCCGGCGAGCCCGGACTGGTGATGTGCAGTTTCCCCAACGGTGGTGCGGAGAACGCCACGGGCAAGGGGCAGGACGCTTGGGCAGCCGCTTACTTCAACGAGTGCATGAGCGGGTTTGAATACCAAGCCGCCGCCACCATGATCTCTCAGGGGCTTGTGAAGGAAGGTCTCTCCGTCGTTCGAGCCATTCACGATCGGTACTCAGGCAAGCTGCGAAACCCGTTTAACGAGGTGGAGTGTAGCGACCATTACGGTCGAGCAATGGCCTCCTATGGCGCCTACCTCGCGCTCACAGGAATGCAGATTGATAGCCCGAACCGAGTGGTGACGGTTGCCCCCAAGGTCAGCGGTGGAAAGGTGCGATGCGCCTTCATCGATGCCCACGGATGGGGCACGATCGATAACACGGGGGCCCAGTCCAAAGTCGAATACGTCTACAAGGCTTAGCAACACTGATTCCGAAGGGTTCAACCATCATGCAATCGAATCGACTCTCGAAGGCAATCGCCCGTGCCGTTCTGGTGGCCTGTGTAGGTTCGTCAACGTCTCTTGCACGACCGGTTCAGACACCCTTTGTGACACCGTTTGAAGGAGAGTGGGTCTTTGTGGACGATCGAACTCCGGGGCGATCCCTCGAGCAGTTGAACCCACCGATGAGTCTGAAGTTCGCGATGAAGATCGAGAACAATGTGCTGACCCTGATAAGCGGGCATGGGTCTGGACAAAAGGACACTCAGATCACGCTAAACGGGTCGCATACCGATGTGCCGGGTACAGCACCCGGCGCGTACGCTCGGTACCGGGCGACCCTCAAGGACGGGGTTCTTGCCTACGAAGTCGAGTTTGTCCGATCGGCGGGCGGCGTCCCACAGAATCAGATCAAGCGGGAGTTCCGCCTCACCGCGGACGGTCTGGAAGTCCGTTCGAACCTGATGCTTCAAGAAGGCGTTTGGTCGGTGGGACTTTACAAGCACCCCCAAGACATTCCGCTGCCCACCGGAGTAAAGGCAACGATCAACCAGATGAGTTGGCTGAGCGGAAACTGGTCTGGCTCACGAGGTGCCAACGGAGCGATCTCGATGGAGGAGCGTTGGAGCCCGGCAAAGGGAGGATCGATGCTGGCAGTCTCCCGCACGGTTTCTCGTGAGAGGCTTTCCGCCTTTGAGTACCTGCGTATCGTCGAGCGAGAGGGCAGTTTGATCTACATCGCCCAACCCAACGGCTTGCCTCCGACGGAGTTCGTTCTCACCGAGATTTCGGCAAGCAAAGCGGTTTTCGAGAACCCCCGACACGACTATCCCAAGAAGATCGTTTATGAACTCTCGCCCGAGGGGGTGCTCAGCGCCACCGTTGGGCATCTGAAGGGGGGAACTCCTCGGCGATACGAATATCGCAAAGAGGGATCCTAGTTTCCACACTCATTTCTTGGCCGGGAGTTTCCCCTTCTGATCGAACTTCCAGAGGGCATCCGCCACCGCCTGTCGGACCGACGAATCAGAAACCCGACGGTCAAAGTTCTCCAAAAAGTCGTCCGGAAGCTTTGGTCGATCACCTTCGTTGGCGTCTGGTTCGAGCCCCGCTTTCACTCGCAGGAGAGCGGGCACGGCATCTGGATATCCCAGTTCTCCGAGAGCTTCTGCCGCCAGCCGCCGATAGTCCAGATCCGGATGTCGCTCGAGGCACCAAACCAGGTACCCCACCGCCTCTCGCAAGCCACTCTCTTTCCAACCTCTGACGACGTTGAATCCGGCAAAATCTGGCGAGTCTATGTGCCCCTGAAGCTTTCGAAGGGCCAGCAAGCGCTCGCTCATCTGAGGGCTCATTTTCGCGAGAGCTCGCCACGCCTCCACCTGTACGGTCGAATCAGGGTGAGACGTCAATTCGCGGAGGCGCGGCACTGTATCGCGAGCGTAAGTGGCATTTGCGGCTTCGCAAGCATAAGCTAAAGTCTCCTCATCCGCGGATTCGAGGCCTCTTTGAATGCGACCCAATTGCCCTGAAACGCGGGTATCCACGAGCATTCGAAGGATGTCGTTCTCTGTCAGCTTGAAGAGTTCCTGTTCTTTGCAGACAGCTTCAAAAATCTCGGAATCGGCACCCCGGAGGGCTCTTACTGCCATATTTCGCCGCAGTTGCTCCTGTTCTTTCGCAGGGATGGACGCATTGGAGAACTTCCGGGCGAAATCAAGCATCCTCAGACATTGTTCCCGGGTGAGGCGACGGGGAACGAACGACAGAGCCCAAGTTCGCTTCGCGTGTGGAATTTTGGGATCGGCGGCAATTTTGAGCAGGTCCTCCAACCGTTCCCCTGCCTCCTCGTACATGGTCGCGTAGTACGCCATCGGCCCATAGGGCGGAGTCGGCAACACGACAAGTTCATAGGTCGACAGCCTCGGCTGCTTCCGAAAAACGATCGGTCCCTTCAGCTTTCCGAATCCCCGTGTCGTAAGACTGCCGTCTTTTCCAACATCAAAGACTAGGCCTTCGAGAGAATTCTTCGGCCAGCGCTTCTTAATCACCTCCGTCGGTAGAGGGAAGGTGAGGCCACCGGCACCGGTAAACGTAACAACAATCCTTGACCCGGAGACTCTCCAGTATCCATACGGTAAACCCTCGTTGCTTACGAACTCGCCGCTCCGGTTCAGCCCGATCGGCGCACCACCGAAGATCATTTCAACCGTCTGGCGGTCTTGCGCCGGAGTGCCTGAGGGCACCAGTTTGTAAACGCCCGCAACGCTGGACTCGGCGTTGACACTCCCGGCAATCGCAGCGAACAATGACAACCCGGTCCACATCGTGACCTTTATATTACTAAAGCCACGTTCTCGACAAGGAGTCGGTCGGCACCCGACTACCCTGGATTCCGGAAATAGTCGAATTGAACGGGGATCCGTTCTGGGAGACATAGGTGGTCGTCTCGCCCTTGATTGTGTTGTGCCGGGGCAAAGGTGCCTTTACTGGGACAAACACGGAGAAGCGCCTTCTGATCGAACTTCCAAAGAGACTCTGCGGTGGCTTGCTGAGCCGAAGTTCCGCTAAACAGGGCTCTCATGCCGCCGATGGTTTACCTCCATCCGAAGATCGCTGCTGAAGGCAATCGCAAAATTGCTCCCACAGAGTCATGATCACGAATTGTTGACGACCGCTTTCCACACTCATGGAGATATGCGATTTCTTTCGTGTTTTCTTGCCGTTGCGGTTGTAGGCTCCACGTCCTTTGCCCAGAACATTGCTACCTGGAGCGTATCCATGGCCGGTCCTTCAGCGGGAACCTTTACCTTTAACCAAAACAGCGCGACGTCGACCTTGATTACGTCGCTCTCCGATCAAGCCGGTCTAAACCCGTGGAACCAGAGCGGTCAGATCAGCAAATCGGGAGTGGGACCCTACTTCCTAGGCGACGCCCAAGTAGCAACGACCAGCACCACCGGTTCTGGTCGGCAGAATTCTCAGATCACAACCTATGTCAGTTACTTTGAGCGATTCCAAGTAGTCGGTCAAGCGAGATTCAATCCCTTTGGTGCCATCGCTTCCTCTGTTGAAGCCAATGCAAATTTCAACGGAGGGGTTCGGGCCTCTGTCCAGGGTTCGGTTGGATTTAGGCTCTACCGAAGGAGTGGTAGCAGCAGAGTCCTCCTTAGCACCCAGGCCAACTTCTTCGACATCAATGAGATCGGATCAGTAAGCCAGGGGAACACGCTGGCACCCACCCTGCTTTCGACGAACACCTACGAGGTCGAGATGAATATTGCCGCCATCGCCCAGGCGCGTCTCAATGGGGGATTAGGTACCGCTAAGGCTTTGCAGTCCTATGATGGAGGCTTCTTCTTTTCCGAAATCAATGGCTCTATCCTCAGCAGCAACGGCTATCTCACCTCTCGACCGAGTATGGTTCCTGAACCGACAACAATGGCAGGGTTGGGACTCGCTGCTCTAGCGTTGATTCGTCGCAAGAAGAACGCCTGATCACCCAGCAACGCAGGGACAGGCCAAGGTGCATTCGCCCTGGGGAAGCAGTTCTATCCCCAGGGAGATATTTATTTAGAAAGACTCCATGGAACGCCGTAGACAACTCGAAACTCAGAAAGACGACTTTGGTTCACAAGGCAAACGATGATTCGGTTGCATGTCTTCGGCGTCCCTGAAGTCCACATTCACGGCAAGAGCATTCGCTCCTTTCGGACCTCTCGAATCCCTGCCCTTTTGCTCTTCCTTGCCAAACAGCGCCGTCGGGTAGCCACACGCGCGCACATATGCGAAGCTCTTTGGCCGGACACAAACGATACGGCGGCCAGGCAGAGCTTGCGCCAAACCATTTCACTCGTCAGAAAGATCGATCCGAAACTTGTTCAAACCACGGGTCAAGACATTGTTGAACTTGGAGCCGAGGTTTCAACCGATTGGGACGAAGCCTCTCTTTGGCGTCGGACCGTTGAACGTAAGGAGAATAGTGCCTCAGTTGCCCGTGCGCGCACTCGGCTTCAATCGCTCATCAACCACCCGATAGGAGTCGGCGTTCCAGACGATTGGGTCCATGAGTGGAACCTTGATTGGGAAGCCTCTACCGAGAGCTTTCGGGAAGCATCGCTCCCAGTTCCGAAGCTTAGATTTACACTTGATCAGCAGCCACGAGATTTCTTCGGTCGTACGGAAGAGCTGAATCAGCTCGTCTCTCTTCTTGAGGGCACCCATCTCCCTTGGATTACCGTTACGGGGATCGGTGGAATCGGAAAGTCGGCCCTTCTAAGAAAGGTAGCAGGCAAAACCAACCTCCCATGCCTTTTGCTCGACGCAAGCGGAATGGATGAGAACGTCCCCGGCTTGAACCTGCTCGCTCGTGCCTTGGAAGTCGTTAGTCGACCAGAGAGCCTTTTCGACGAGGTCCGGGACACCCTGGATTCCTACCCAGAGGTCGTGCTTCTCCTGGATAGTATTGATTTGATCGCCGGTCGATCGAAGTTGTTTGAAGCTTTAGAGAGAGTTCAATCGGTCTGCCCCCACGTTCGGGTACTCGCCGCCTCCCGTCTCTCTTGTGAGGTTCCAAACGAAATAACGGTGAATCTTGGACCGCTTGACGAGGAAGACGCCATACGTTACTTCACTGGGGCGATGATTCTAAGCCAAGGAGCGTTTACGGAATGGACCACGAAAGACGTAAAGGCGCTCACCAAAGAGCTTGACCGCGTTCCTCTTGCGCTTCGGTGGGCCGCCTCAGAGCTGTCTCATCTTCCGGTGAAGGACTTCATGGAGAGAATTCGGTCGACGGATTCTCCAATTCACAAAGTGCTCTCTTGGAGTTGGGATCGGCTAGGAGCCGTGGAGCGGGAGTTCCTTCTTCGACTCAATTTATTCTCCTCGAACATCCCGGTTGATTGGGTGCAAGAAGATCTTGAAGCTTCACCTAGGCTGGTTGCCGGAGGTTGGCTGCGCACATCACCCGGCCTCGAGTCTCGTCACATCGGAATCGCATTCGACTCCATTCGCGACTTTCTTTCCGACCTGGAGCCACCTTCTACCAAGCGAGACATCTGGCATGCAACCGTCGTCGCTGAAGCGCTTTACCACCACGCCTTTCGCATGATAGGCCCTCTTCAGCCAAAGCAACTTTTGTGGTTTGAGTCGATCTCTCATGAATGGGAAAGATCATTCGATGTGCTTTGGAACGCGGGTGAGTACGAACACTACGCCCAGCTCGTTTGCGGATGCTATACGGGCTGTCTGCATTTGGGAATGCTGGATCGGTTCCAAGCGCGTATCGAGAAGGCGCTATCCGTCGCGTCTGAGTTGCCAATTTCGATTCGAGCGCTTCTGCTAGGGCGAGCAGGCGCCGCGTTTCGCAATATGGGAATGGGGCTCAAGGGTGTTCAACTGTTCAAAGAGGCTCTGACCATTGCCGATCCAGCGGAGGACACATGGGCTTTCGCCTACGCATCCACATACCTCGGCGCCTCGTACTTAGATGCCGATCCGGAGGTGGGGATTCAACTGGATCAGGCTCGGTCTCACCTGGAAAAGGCCCTTTCGGCTTGGAGATCGCTGAACGAACCTTTGTGGGCTTGTCACACAGAAGGACACATGGTTTTCTGCTCCCAAGAAGCGGGCGACCTTGCGACGGCTCGGTCCCTTCTGCAAGATCTAATATCCCGTTACTCTCAAATCGGCAGTCCTCTTGCCACCGCCACCTACCAACTAAATCTAGCGAAGATTAGTTATCTTGGTGGCGATTTGGAAGCTGCAGACAAGGAGTCTCAGTTGGCTCTTGACCTATTTGAGGAGCATCGGTCGTTTTCAGATCACCAATTTGCACTGCTCCAGTTAGCGCAGTGCCGACACCGCCTGGGTTGGCATGACGATGCAATTCGATTGCTTGCCCTGTTTAGGCAGCGCGGTCGGGGTCGCGTTCAAGACCTCCCAGCAAGATTGCAGGATCAACTTACCAATACACTGACCCGACTTGAAAGTGTCCCCTTAACTCAAAGTAGAGACTCCCTGGAAGCCGAGGGCGAAAACGCCGTGAGCTATCGAGACTGCCTGACTCCTCGGGATTAGCCCCGAGGAGTCTAGAGAAGACAAAAAAGTTACTTGCTGAAGACTTCTTTGACCGCGAAGAACGCGGGCTTCGGTTGCAGCTTTCGATCGAAGAGCAGCGGGTAGTCGGTTCGACCTCGCACCGGGAAGCCGTTCAACCAAGATTCGCCATCGTGGGTGCCCCAGAAGGTGACCCGACCGATCTGCTTCTCGTACTTCTTAAACAGCGCAAAGGCTTCGCGATACTTCTCGCCGTGTAGTTTGGCGACGTCGTCGGGCAGACCTTGCGTGTAAGGATTCATCACCGCAACTTGCTCCGGGGTCATTGCCTCCGTTCGCGAGACGTCGGCGCCCTGATACTTCGTCGGAAGTACACCGAGGTCTAGCTCGGTGATCATGACCTTCAGGCCAAGCGCCGAGTATTCCTTGATCGACTTCTCCATCTCCGCAAGGGGCATGTTCTCGATGCGCCAGTGCGATTGGATGCCCACTGCATGAATGGGCACCTTTTGGTCGATCAGCTTCTTGAGCAGTTCCAACGCCTTCGGGCGCTTGTATTCCAGCTCGATGTTGTAATCGTTATAGATCAGAATCGCGTCTGGGTCGGCTTCATGAGCGGCGCGGAAAGCCTCTGCAATGTAGTCCTCGCCGATGGCTCGTAGCCAAGGGGTTTGTCGAAGCACTCCCGGTCCATCGTTGATGGCTTCGTTCACTACGTCCCACTCACGAATTTTGCCTTTGTAACGCCCGACGACGGTTTTGATGTGATTACGAAGCCGAGCAAGGGCGACCTCTCGCGTAACGGGCTTGTCACTCTCGCCCTGGAAAAACCATCGCGGTGTTTGAGCGTGCCAAACCAAGGTGTGACCCACGACATGCCCGCCGCTGTCTTGGGCAATCTGCACCAGGCGGTCGGCATCGGCGAAAGTGAACTCGCCCTCACGCGGTTGCACTCCTTCCGGCTTCATGGAGTTTTCGGCCGTAAACACGTTGAAGTGCTTCTTGATCAGCGCTTCGGTGGCGGGCTGCTGTCCCTTCAACAAAGACGTACTGACCGCCGTACCGATGAGAAACTTGCCCTTAAAGGCTTCCTTGAGCGGGGTGACTTCTTGGGGCGAAGAGGAGGCTGATTTGGAATCCATCTTTGGCTGAAAAGCGGGCTGGGCAAGCGCGATAGCCGCGCCAACGGCGAGGGCGGCGGTTACGCCTAGCGTGGCCGCAACCTTGGCTCGCCTACCGTGACCTCGACCGCTACTTTGAGGTGAGTGCATCGTTGTATCATACAACGAATTTTTCGTTAAATGAAGACCATTTTTCTGGCGGTCTGGTCCCGGTTACAACAAGCCTAGCGATCCCCATGAAATTGCAGGGGAATGGTGATATCCTCCTAATGGGAACACCTGTTCCCATTAGGAATGCAATGAAAAAAATTGTTTCTTCTTTATTGTTTGTGGGAGCCATCCAGGCGGCTTTTGCCGGCTACACCTTCCACCCGGTGAGTGCGGCAAATTGGGGAGCAAACGACACGACTTTGGGAGTCGATGGCTACGTCATCGAGGATTTTGAAGACGTCAATCTGGTGTCCGGACTCCAGGTGTCCGTTAGCAGCGTTAACGGAGGCTACGGGCCCACTTCGACCATCCCGAACACGTTCGATCCTTTTACGGACAGCACCGCTGGAACGGCCTTTCAAATTGGCGGCGGGGGCGCATGGGATGGTCGCAGGGGTCTAATCAACACTCGCACCAACCGTGAATTCACCTACACGGAAGGAGATAGTTGGGGCAAGATCACTCTCCACTTCGCTACGCCGGTCTCTTCTCTTGGATTCAGCCTCCAACAGTCGGACCTTCCGCTAGAAGTTCTCATCGATGGGGTCTCCTACGGAAACTTGAACGCTCTCGGTGGTTGGGGAAACAGCGGTTCTCGCCAAGGCTACATGAGGATCGACGGCACGGCCGGAAGCACCATCAGCACGCTCACCTTTGTGAACGGGGAATCTGCACCCTTCCGTGACGGGATCATGATCGATCATGTCGCGTTCAACCCGGTCCCAGAGCCCGCAACGATGCTCGTTCTTGGCGTAGGCGCCCTAGCCGCCTTCCGCAGGAAGCGGTAACACGATAAATTCATCCCCGCGAACCCCAG
>CAYYJX010000068.1:0-3964 GCA_964471545.1 uncultured Fimbriimonas sp.
TTAAGCTCGGATCGTTGGGGTCGACACTTTTAGAATGCTGGAGATGATCGGCTGCGGGACAGGTGAAAGGCTTGGCTTTGTATCGCTTCACCAAGGTCACCCAAGAGATTGGCGCGCCGCCTGCGGGATTGGAAGGCTCTCCGTTGCTACCCATCTCGTAGGCAATCGGATACCGATTGTCGTTATCAGTGGCGTAGAGAGACATCGCGCTAAGCGTGTCTTTCATGTTTGCCACACAAACGGTCTTGTTGCGAGCATCGAGCGCAATGCGATAGACCGGGATCATCAGAACGCCCAAGACCACGGTTACGCCGACAATCCATCGGGCGTCCTTCTTGGTCATGTACTGGCTGCTTAAGCCTGTATCGCCCTCTGGGGCCTGTGGATCGTAACGAGAATCTTCACTCATGCTCGGGCACTCCGACGGACGGACTTCATCGTGGATTCGGCAGCGCCGTCCAGAGTTTCGCTTTTAATGAGCGAACTATCCTTCAAAACTTTTGCCGCCTTGGGCCGATCGAGTTCAAGGAACGATCCTCGACCGGGCTTCGTGGGCAATTGGCTCAGTTTGATGTCGGTCGGCGGGACCGATCTTCCAAACTTGGCGAGCGCGGCGACTTCTGCACCGGACAATCCGCCCATCGCTTTCGCTCCAAATTCAGCCACGGTTGGCAAGAGAGTCCAGTTTTGAACGACTTGGTTCTTCAGGGCGACCAGAAGCTTCTTCTGTCGTTCTTGTCGCACAAAGTCGCTTCCGGCGTCCTTTCGGAACCGAACAAAGCACATGGCGTCGTAGCCGTTCAGGTGCTGAAGACCCGCCGGGATGTCGATGAAGAGACCCCCCGCTTTGTCCGTGTACTTCAGATGCTTATCAACATCCACGGTCACTCCGCCGATCAGGTCCACAAGGTCCACGAAGGATTCGTAGTTGATCTCCAGAACTCGGTCGATCTTCACCCCAGGTAGAAGATGCTCCACCGCGGTTTGGGTGAGCTTCGCCTCTTCACCCCGCTTGGCGATCGCATGGTACGCGTTCATCTTGCGAGCGCGATCGCCAGGTAATTGGCACCGGGTGTCCCGTGGAATGGAAACACCCGTGATCTTCTTGTTTGCAAAGTCTAACCGCGCGACGAGCATCATGTCGGACCGTGCGGCACCCTTGAGCACCTGAGTTCCGCCGTAGTAGAGGTCCTCGTCGCATCCCAGAATGAGCAGAGTCATCACATCCCGCTCGAAGACACTCGCGGGTTCTTTCACCAAGAACACCGGGATCGCCTCCTTAATGACCTCGCTGCGCGAGAGCCAACCGGCAAGAGTTGAACCGATGACAACGATGCTCAGGAACAGCAGGTAGAAAACTGCTCCAAAGAACCGGAGGACCGGGGATCGCTTGGACTTACGGGTCATCTTACGGGGGCGTGAGGATTGAGATCCTCCCGCACCTGCAACGTTTTCTCGCTTCGGCTGGTTCCGTTTTGCTGGCATCTAACCTATTTCTCGCTAGAAGAGCGGATGGGGAATTGAACCCGGAAGAGCGACCCTTTTCCTAGTTCCGATTCAATATCCATTGTCCCATCTAAACTTGTTGCCAATTCTCGAACGATCTTCATGCCCCATCCGGAGCCACCCGTCTTATTCCACTGGCTTCTTGCGTTGCCCCCAAGAATGCGTGCGGCAATCTCCGGCGTCATGCCCGGACCCGTGTCTTTCACTTCCAGGACATGGTGCAACTCGGTCTTTCGATAAGCCACCCGGACCTCTCCCAGCGACGGGGCCGACTCGTCCTGATCCTCTGGATCTAGCGAGAGCTCGTCGGGAATGGTTTCTGCAACGGCCTTAACGGCATTGCCCACCAGGTTCTGTACGATTCGCAGAAGGAACAGCTCATCGCACAAGCACGGTCCCGCCGATTCCATCTCGTAAACCATCTTGATCCGCTTGGATCGTGCGTCTGTCTCAAAGAAGGCCGCGCTCTTCTGAATCAGCCCTGCCAAGTCGATTGGCTGGAAATTTGGCCGGAGTGATTTGCCTGCACTCATGTCCGAAATGAGGCGGGAGTATCCAACGATTCTATCCACCGAGGTCTTCATGTCATCCACGAGCGTCGGAAGCATTTCAGAGGCCTCTACAACGGGCTCGGGAGTGGGGACGGAGTTGATGGCGGATTGAAGCTGGTCGAGAGAAAATTCGGCAAAGCTCACCGTTGCGTAGAGGCTTGCGGCGAGGTTTCCGATGTCGTGACTCACTTTGCCCATACCCAACAGGGTCGAAGCGCGGTTGGACTCTTCGGTTAACTTTGAGTTCAAGAAGGCCATGGTCGCGACGTTGGCAATGATGTCTAAAACCGCCGCGTCGGAATCGGTAAAGTCACCGTCGACTTTGTTCAACAACTGGACAACGCCAATAGGGTCGGTGCCCTCGATCATGAGGGGCGTTGCTACCATGTTCCGTACAACAATGCCCGTCGCCTTCTCAAACGGGTTACGGTCTGACTCGGGTTTCTCCGGAAAGACTCGAATCTGCGTTTGTCGACTCTGAAATGCGGCTCCTGCCGTTCCAAAATCGTCGGCCATGTCTTTGGAGGGCAATCGATGTTCGACGTCTTCCGGCAAAACGTGTTGGAACACCAGCCTCGAGTGCTGAGGCTCATGCAAGTAAATCGTTCCTCCTGAAGCACCTACCGCATCGGTGCAGATTTTGAGAACTTCTTTCAATAAGAGATTAAAATCGCCGGTTTCAGAAAGTTTATGTGTAGCGATTTGAACGGCTTTTAGGAGGCGAGTATCAGTGGTCATACGGTGAGTCGTCCCAAAAAATGAACCTGTTTAACGAATCAATCAGCGAGCAGTGATGAATCGGCGAGATTGTATGTGCTTAACGGAATTAATGAATGAAAATCAGGTTCCCGATATGTTTGACAGGAGCAAATCGTGAAACCCCACACGACACAGTTTACTCATCACGACATTCAGGCCCGACTGAACATGTATCGAATCACCGAAGAGGATCGGATGGCGCTCCGGTCCCTCAAGCCCGTGCTGGAAAAGCATATGGGTGCGATCGTGGACGACTTCTATGCACACCTTGCGAAGTTTCCCGAATCTGTCTCCATCATCCAGGGTGCGGGGTCTTCGATCGAACGATTGAAGAAGACGAACCCCGCATACTTTGCGGAGCTACTCAAGGGTGAGTTCGGATCTTCATATTTCGATAGCCGACTAACGGTCGGAGCGGTTCACGCTCGAATCGGTATCACACCCTTGTGGTTCTTTGCCGGAATGACCAGCTACGTCGAGTCAATCTTCCCGGTGATCCTGAACCAGTACAAGTTCAGCCCGAAGAAAGCTTCGGCGGCCCTAAGGGCCTTCCAAAAAGCGCTGACGCTCGATCAAGAGCTGATCATCGAGGCGTACCTCGAGCACGGCTTCATTGCGAAGATTCGAGACGTGGTCTCCGAGGCAGCCGATATTGCCAACCATCTCACCGTCCAGAGCGACGAGCTTGCCGAAACGGCCGATGCGACCGGGCGAGCGACGATGGAGGTTGGTGCGGCGACCGAACAGGTCGCTCAGGCCGGAACTTCGCAAGCAGATAGTGCGACTTCGGCAGCTGAGGCCATGAACAAGATTCAGGTTCGAAGCGATCAGATGCTGGATCGAAGCACCGAGCAAACAAAGGCATTGGCAGAAGCCAGTGAGGCCGTTCGGGAGATCCAGACGGAAGTTTCGCATATCGATGAGGAAGCGAAGATTTGGGAGACCATTCGCGAGAGAATCAACGCGATCGATGAGCTTCGCACCGCAGTTGCAAACACCGCCGGTCACGTTCGGGACATGCAAGACCGGTCGAATGCGATCGGCGAGATCGTCGCGACCATCGATGAGATTGCGGGACAGACGAACTTGCTTGCGCTTAACGCAGCCATCGAAGCCGCAAGAGCGGGCGAGCAGGGAAGAGGCTTTGC
>CAYYJX010000068.1:3974-5006 GCA_964471545.1 uncultured Fimbriimonas sp.
TTCGTAAACTTGCCGAGAAGTCTTCTTCGGCAACAAAGGAAATCGGCGATCTGATCAGCGCAATCCAGAAGCAGAGCCAATCCGCTTCTGAAGCGATGAATCGGACCATGGCAGACATGGACGCTGTATTCGAGGTTTCCACCCAATCGGCGGGATGCCTTGAAGTGATCGCCTCGGCGGCGAAGAAAGCAAACAGCCTGAACTCACGAGTCACAAACGCGATGGGGAATGCCGTGACCGTGGCCGATATGAACTCTCAGCTCCTGAGTGAGGTTATCGGGGAAGTTCGGCAAGCTGCGGCAGCAATCGAGCAGATTGCCGCCGTTGCTGAAGAGAATGCGGCGGCTTCTGAAGAGATGTCTGCTGCCACTCAAGAAAGTTCGGCTATGGTATCGCGATTAGTTGCGGGAGTGGAGCGACTTCGAAACGAAATCACTCGCCTTCGAGAAGTGGCGGCCGATGCCGACCAAGCCGTGAAGAAGGGCTCTCAATCGGGTGGAGAGAGTCACCTGAAGATCGCTGCTTAAGGGCAGAGTCGATCATCAACCAAAGCGACCGGAGATGTAATCTTCGGTCTCTTTCTTTTTGGGATACAAGAAGATGTCCTGAGTGGCACCAAACTCTTTCAGCTCACCCAGCATAAAGAAAGCGGTGTAGTCACTTGCTCGCTGTGCTTGCTGCATGTTGTGAGTGACAATCACGATCGTGTACTTGTCTTTCAGTTCGAAGATGAGGTCTTCGATGCGGGAAGTTGCGATCGGGTCCAGCGCCGAGCAGGGCTCGTCCATCAGGATGATCTTCGGATCAACCGCAAGCGTGCGCGCGATACACAATCGCTGTTGCTGACCACCGGAAAGCGCAAGGGCGGATTTCTTCAAATCGTCCTTTACTTCGTTCCAGAGTGCCGACTGTTGAAGACTTCGCTCGACGATCTCGTCCAAGGCGGCGCGATCTTTCATCCCGTGCAATCTCGGACCGTAAGCGATGTTGTCGTAAATGGACATTGGGAACGGGTTCGGCTTTTGGAAGACC
>CAYYJX010000068.1:5016-12865 GCA_964471545.1 uncultured Fimbriimonas sp.
ACACCATTCCAATCTCTTTGCGAAGAGCCACCGGGTCGACACTCCTGTCGTAGATGTCGTACCCGTCAGCCGTAATCGATCCTTCCAGGCGAGTGCCCTCAATCAGATCATTCATGCGGTTCAGACACCGTAGGAATGTGGATTTTCCGCAGCCGGAGGGCCCAATGAAGGCAGTGACCCGGTTCTCCGGGATCGTGATGCTCACATTAAAGAGCGCCTGTTTCTCGCCATAGAAGAAGTTGATGTTCTTCGCGACGATCTTCTCTCGGCTGGCGGTCTCGCTTGGATTCATGAGCAGGGCCATCATGCACAAACAGGATGGTGGATATATGTTATCCGATTGTTAGGACCCGTCGCCGATTGTTAAGAATCACTCAACCGTTTTGACCGCGTTGCCTGAGCGCATGGTCGACAAGGACTAACGCGGCCATTGCTTCGACCATGGGCACTGCTCGGGGCAAGACGCACGGGTCATGCCGACCTCGTCCGGTGAGCGTGGTCGGCTCGTGATCGGTGTCTACGGTGTCCTGTTCGCGAAGAACTGTTGCCGTGGGTTTGAATGCCACGCGGAAGGTAATCGGCATTCCGTTCGAGATGCCTCCTTGAATGCCTCCGCTGTGATTGGTCCGCGTGAAAACTTCTTTCTTGGCCTCACCAACCTCTCGCGAATCGTACAGGTCGTTGATCTCCAGACCGGTGAAGTCGGTCATGCCAAAACCGCCGCCCAGTTCGAATCCCTTGCACGCAGGCAGTGACAGGGAGGCCTTCGCCAGATCGGAAGCCAACCTGTCGAAGAAGGACTCACCCCAACGCGCAGGAACTCCTCGGGAAACGCATCCGATGACTCCTCCAACGGAGTTTCCTGCCTTTCGGATGCTCTCGATGTGAGTAATCATCTGCTCTGCCATTGCGGCGTCTGGGCAGCGAACGATATTGCTTTCGACTTGCTCGTGGGTGACTGTCAAGGGGTCGACCACCACTGAAAGATGGTGAACCTTCTCTACATAAGCAACGATTTCGACCCCAAAGCTCGTGAGGATTTCTTTCGCGATCGCTCCAGCGGCAACTCTTCCGATGGTTTCCCGAGCGGAGGACCGTCCTCCGCCTTCAACGGCTCGAATGCCGTATTTTTGATCGTACGCATAATCGGCGTGACTAGGCCGATACTTCCTGCGCATCTCATCGTAATCGTGAGACCGCTGGTCTTCATTCATCACGACCAGCGAGATCGGAGTCCCAAGCGCCAGTCCGTCCTTGCTGACACCCGAGAGGATTCGAACCGTGTCCGACTCCTTGCGTTGCGTCACGATTTTCGATTGCCCCGGGCGACGTCGATCGAGTTCGTATTGAATCGCCTCTAAGGAAATAGGGGTTTTTGCCGGACAGCCGTCGACCACGACTCCGACACCACCACCGTGAGACTCTCCCCAGGTTGTGATTCGGAATAAGTGCCCAAACGAACTCGCCATGCGCTCAGTCTACCGATCCGTAGGCGTGGTTTGAACCTGAAGGAATAGCGGTCTGCAGACGTGTGAGGACCCAAATCGGTAGAACCGAGAACGCTTGAGCACCCTCCCCCATTTCTACTATTCGGACGCGATCCTTAACTACTCCTTTGGACCGCATCATCCGCTCAAACCGGAGCGTTTGCGCCGAACCATCCAACTATTGCGGAGATTCGGAGTCGAAACAATCGATCCCGGTCCCGGAACGGATGCGGACATTCTTCGGGTGCATTCGGATTCGTACCTGAAGGCTGTGATCGAAATCGGAAGGGAAGAGGCTGTCGCCGAAGCTTGGGGGCTTCGAGTCGAAGACGCTCGCTTCGGACCCAAAACAACCGGACTCACCGACGAACAAAAAGCCTTTCGTAAGCAATTTGGGTTTGGAAACTTCGATAACCCGCCTTTTCCAGACATGCACGACATTTCCATGGACTATGTGTCCAGTGTCGTTAAGGCAGCCGAAGCGGTGCGAGACGGTGCGAATCGGGGATTTGGAATCGGAGGCGGTCTGCATCATGCCCAAAGGGAGAGAGCTTCCGGCTTCTGTGTGTACAACGACCCCGCGATCGCTCTTCACATCCTGAGAGAGACGTTTGATCGAGTCGCTTACGTTGACATCGATGTTCACCACGGAGACGGCGTTGAGAACATCTTCGCGACTGATCCACGCGTGCTTACCATTTCCATTCACGAGGACGGACGCACTCTTTTTCCCGGATCTGGCGCCTTTGAAGATCAGGGAATCGCCGAGGGTGAAGGATCGGTATTAAACCTCCCTCTTCCGCGCGGAACCACGGGCGATACGTGGCTCAGTCTCTTTCAGCGGGTGGTCCCAGGAGCTCTGGAAAAGTTTGGGGCCCAGGCGATCGTGCTGCAACTGGGGACGGATCCGCATCCCGAGGATCGTCTCGGACATCTCGAAGTCGGCATCGCTGAATGGCTCGGGGCGGTGGAGGCCGTCCACCGTCTTCGGCTCCCCACTGTGGCGGTCGGCGGTGGCGGATACAACCTGGCGACGGTCCCAAGAATGTGGAGTGCGGCTTGTCTAACGTTGGGCGATGTGCCCTTTGAAGATCGTCTGCCTTCGGACTTAGCCGAGGACTGGGGAATAGAAACTTTTTCTGATCGTCAGCCCGTTCGGCACTCGGCCAATGCGGACGCTGCAGAGGAACTATTCGCGATGTTTCGTAGGGAGCACCCGCTCGGTGGAGCCATTAAGTGACAAACTTATAAATGTGAGCGGTTCGATCCCAATCATTACCGTCGATTCCAAGCCCGACCATGATCAGGCACTTGCGATCAACACGAAGCTCGTGCGCGAGTGGTTGGTGGCATTCCTGCGAGACGAAGTGAATCGCCGCCGCAAGATGGAAAAGGTCGTGATCGGGTTATCCGGCGGAGTGGACTCTGCCGTAGTCACCTATTTGTGCGCGGAAGCCTTCGGACCCGAGAACGTGCACGTTTTTCGCATGCCTTACAAACGGTCGAGCCAGGAGAGCTTGGACCACGCTCAGATGATTGTGGAGGACCTGGGTCTTCCGGTCCGAACGATCGACATTACGCCCATGGTCGATGGCTACATCAACTCTAGTGAGCCGGAGATCGACCCCACCCGATTGGGCAATGTCTGCGCAAGAACGCGAATGATCGTCCTGTTCGATCAGAGCGCAAAACTTCGAGGACTGCCGATTGGAACCGGAAACAAATCGGAGCGACTGTTCGGCTACTACACTTGGCACGCGGATGATTCTCCTCCAATCAATCCTCTCGGCGACCTCTTCAAAACTCAAGTGTGGCAACTCGCAGAAGAGATCGGCGTACCCAAAGAGATCATTCACAAGCCTGCTACGGCGGACCTAGTGAAGGGTCAAACCGACGAAGGGGATTTCGGGATCACCTATGCGCAAGCCGATCGCATCCTGCACTACATGATCCAGGGCTATCGGGATGGCAAGCTTGTCGAGATGGGCTTCACCCCGGAAGAGGTGGCAATTGTCCGAAAGCGAGTCTCCGGTACACACTGGAAGCGGAAGCTGCCGACGGTTGCGATGCTCACCTCGACCGCGATCAACGAATACTATCTGCGACCGGTGGACTACTAAGAGGTTTCGATGTTCGTTGTCACCGCCTTTTACCGATTCGTTACCATCGAATCGACTGCCGAACTCCGCTCCGAATGGCTGGAGCGGTGCGAGCAACTGGGTCTCTGCGGAACGATTCTTCTAGCGCCCGAGGGTATCAACGGGACGGTTGGGGGCAGTCGGGAAGCCATCGATGGTCTCTACGACCTTTTCGAGTCTGATCCACGGTTTCGTGGGATCGAATACAAAGAGTCGTTCAGCGAGAAGTGGCCCTTTGGAAGGTTTAAGATCCGACTGAAGAAGGAGATCATCACCATGCGAAGGCCCGAGGCTAATCCGAATGTGGTGGTCGGCAAGTATGTGGAAGCCAAAGATTGGAACGCGGTGATCTCCGATCCTGAGGTTGTTCTGGTTGACACCCGGAACGATTACGAAGTCGAAGTCGGTACTTTCAAAGGAGCGATCGACCCGCAAACCGAGTCCTTCGGAGAGTTTCCGGCCTGGGTGGATGCAAATCTATCGCCAGACAGCCACCCAAAGGTTGCGATGTTCTGCACCGGGGGTATCCGTTGCGAAAAGGCGACCGCCTATCTTCTTCAGAAGGGATTCAAAGAGGTCTATCACCTCAAAGGCGGCATTCTCAAGTACTTGGAAGAAGTCCCTCAAGACCAGAGCCTTTACGAAGGCGAGTGCTTTGTTTTCGACGAGCGCGAAGCGGTGGGGCATGGTTTGGAACCACGGCGCGCCGGTCTCGACGAGCGCGTGGTTCCGAATGAAATTAAGCGTTTGCAAAAACGCGGCGATCGTAAATAAGGTCCTCCGCGATCTTCCATGTGTCCCCATCGATACGGTTTTGCGGAAGGATCTTGCTGGCATGCACGATGGCGGCGGTTAGGCCGGCGACACGTGCTTCGTGAAGGAACGCCGAGTTCAATACTTGTCGCGCAGCGGGCTTTAAGCCAAAGCTCACGTTGGAGACACCTAGCACCGTGTTCACACGCGGATACTTGCGTCGGATCTCGGCAATCGCGTCTATTGTGGCTTTCGCACTCAGGCGGAACTCCTCGTCGCCGGATCCGAGCGTGAACGTGAGCGCGTCGATGAACACGTCGTGATCGGGGAGTCCGGCTTGGCGAGTTCGCGCGAGAATCCGATCGGTGATTTCCACCTTCTTTTCGACCGTCTTCGCCATGCCGTCCTCGTCGATCGTGAGTCCGACCACGGCGGCTCCGTACTTGGAGCAGAGGCCAAGAACCTTTTCGGTCCGCGCCTCGCCATCCTCAAAGTTGATGGAGTTCACAATCGGCTTGCCGGCGAGGGTTTGGAGAGCAATCTCGACGACTTGCCATTCGGTTGAGTCAACCATGATCGGAACAGTGATGTGCCGGTTGTATCGCTTCAACAGCGTTTGCATGTCGACGGATTCGTTTCGGCCGACGTAAGCGGTGCAGACGTCCAGCACGTGCGATCCCTCACCCTCAAGTTCGCGGGCAAGCTCGGTGAGGCCATCCCAGTTTTCGTTAGCGAGCATCTCGCGAAATGCTTTGGACCCGTTGGCATTGGTCTTCTCACCAATGATCAAATAGCTGTTGTCTTGCTCGTACGGCTGGAATTGGTAGAGAGACGAGCACCCCACCAGTGCCATCGCCGCCGACTTCTCCTCGGAATCGACCTTGAAATCGAAGTTGGCAAAGGCTTCATGGGCCTGACGCCAGCGGCAGTTTGCAGAATGCGGCTTGTTCTCTAGAGCCTTTGCAACGGCGGCAATGTGTGCCGGGGTGGTTCCACAGCATCCGCCCACCATTGCGGCCCCAAACTCCTCGACAAAGTGAACATGATGTTGCGCCAGTTCATCGGGCGAGAGTTTGTAAACCGCCTTGCCACCTTCCATGACCGGAAGACCAGCGTTGGGAAGAACCGATATGGGGCGCGTGCAGTTCTGCGAGAGGAATCGAATGTGCGGCGCCATCTCCACAGGGCCGGTGGCGCAGTTGATTCCGATCGCCTTAACGGTCGGGAAGCATTCGAGCATGTTGACCGCTGCGCCGAGGTCGCTTCCAACGAGCATCGTGCCCGTCTGCTCCATGGTGACTTGCACGAAGAGGGGTACCTCCACTCCACGCTCCGCCATGGCTTCATTAGCGGCAACGACAGCTGCCTTCACCATCAACAAATCCTGAAGAGTCTCCAGAAGAATGGCGTCGGCTCCACCGTCGATGAGGCCCAGGCAGCAGCGCCGGTAGGTAGGTACCAGTTCGTCCCAGGTGGTCTGCCCAAGGGAGATTAGCTTGGTTCCGGGTCCTAAGGCTCCGATCACGAACCTGGGTTTTTCTTCTGTCGAAAGAGCATCGGCGGCTCGACGTGCGATCTTGGTTGCTTGCAGGCAGACGTCGTAATCCAACTCTGGGATGTCGTACTCGGCAAGAACGATCGAGGAGGCGCCAAATGTATTGGTCTCGATGAGGTCTGCGCCCGCGCTGAGATAGGTGCGGTGAATCTGTTCCACAACGTCTGGGCGGGTGAAGCACAGAATCTCGTTGCAGCCTTCCAGAAACTCCCCGTTCAACCGTTCGGCAGCCGCCTTATAGTTCGCCCCGTACGCATCGGTGGGTTTGGCAATGAAGTCGTCGTCCTGAAGGTTGGCCGCCTGCAATTGGGTTCCCATTGCGCCGTCATAGATCAAAACGCGCTGTTGCAGGGTTTTCAGGAGGCGAGATTCCATACCTTCATTATGATTCGTTGAACCCACAGAACCCCCCTTCTGTTGCCTTTGCCGGTGGCACAACTACGGGGTTTGAACCTACGGGGTTCGATCCCGGTATCAGCACGGGCGTTTCTTAACCTTCCAGGAGGGAAAGGACTCTACGAGCGGGACGCGATGTGAGCGTGCTGAAGGCAGCCCGAGGGGTTCGCCGAGAGGTCCTATCGCGTCTTGCTCGCGAAGCACTCATTGGGTGCGGATGAGGTTTTTGAATGTTTGCAGGAATCAACTGGCTCGCAATGGTTACCGTGTATGCCGCTGGGGTGTGCGCGGTGCTCACTATGGTCTGGAAAGCACTTGCAGAAACCCGATACCGAGTGCGGACCGGGCTTGCCGTGAACAAAGTGGGACGAAATGGGAAAGCTCAAATTCGTGCCGTCGTTGAATCTGAATAATGGTGTCTACATGTATGTCTACATATAGATAGGTAGACATAATAGCGCACAAAAAGGCTCCGCATTTGCGGGGTCTTTTTTGTTCGTGTGATTTGTGGCATTTCGATCCATTTTTTTCCATTTTTGTGTTGCTGGCGGCATTTTTCCCTTGTATAGTTATCAGTGCCAAGGGTGCTAAGGATTGGCGGGAAACCGGAGGCTGGTGGGTTGCTGGGGCGCTCATCGAATTCAGAGGGCGGGTGCAAAGGATTGCTCCGCCCTCAACAACACTAGATGGCGATCCAAGGATGGGAACGCCGGGCTACGAGAGGGGACCATGGCAAAAGAGCCGAAAGAAGCGACCGAGGAAATGGATGGCCTCGTCGCGGGTTCCCAAGAGGGCGAAGTCGATGACAAGGGTCGTCTTCTTATCAAGTCTCAACTCAGATCCCAGTTCGAGGGCAAGATTGTCCTTAACCTAGGCGAGCTTGAGCAAATAGAGGTTTATTCCCCAGAGAAGTGGACCGACGAGCGGCGAATGCTCGAGGAGATGGACAACTTGAACCCCTGGGTTCGTCGCTACGAGAGCATTCGCTTTGGCATGTCGCTCGTGGTCAACATTGATCCTCAAGGGCGGCTCGTCATTCCCAACAATCTGCGGCAAGCCGCAAAGATTAAGAAGGACGTCGTTATCGTCTCCTGCAACCGTGGTCTGGAGATCTGGGCGAAGGAAGAGTACGACCTCTTTGTTCGATCGCTTGACTACAAGGCAGACCGGACGGATCAGATTTATCAGGTTCTCCAGCGAGCACGGGGTGCCGCCTAAATGGTTTTGATGGAGTCGCGAATGGGAACTGCCGACAAAACCTTTCGACACGATCCGGTGATGGTTCAAGAGATCCTTGCCGCCCTCGCGCTCAAGGCGGGGGATGTGGTTGTGGACGGCACGCTTGGTTTGGGTGGTCACACTCTGCGGTTCATCGATGCAGTTCGGCCTGGTGGAACGGTGGTTGGCTTCGACTGGGATTCCTCGATGCTCGAAATCGCTCGGGCAAGAATCGGTGTCCAGTCCGACGTGAAGGTCCACCTAGTCCATAAGGATTTTCGAGAGATGGCCGACGTTTTGGC
>CAYYJX010000068.1:12965-16682 GCA_964471545.1 uncultured Fimbriimonas sp.
AAGCAAGTTGTCGCTCGTCGCAAAGATCAACCGCTACGAACAACCCAGGATTTGGTGGATTGTGTCCATGCCGCCATCCCGGTCGGAGCGCGAGAGAAAAGAATTCATCCGGCTACCCGCACGTTTCAGGCCGTTCGCATTTTAGTGAACGGCGAGTTGGACGGGCTGGCAGAAGCAGTGGAAGCTGCGGCAAGGGCGTTAGCTGCTGGAGGCAGTCTCGCCATTTTGAGCTACCACTCCGGGGAAGACAGGATCGTGAAAGACGTCTTCAAATCGCTTCAGGATGAAGGGTTTGAAATCGTCACCAAAAAGCCGCAAACGCCTACCGAAGTCGAGATTCGTGAGAACTCTCGAAGTCGGAGCGCAAAGTTGAGAGTGATTCGCAAGCAGTAAGCAAATAGCACCGACAGGCAAGGATGCCGCAGGAGATTCAAAGGAATGAGCGCAACAACCGTACCCGTATTAGTCCGTGAGAGAGCCGTAACGACTCGACCGCGAACGACCCATACTCCCACCGTCCGGGTGGAAGAGCAGTCCCGCGTCGCTGCCCGAAGCCGTGACGCTGTGAAGGGTCAACCGATTGCGTTGGTGCTCACCTTTGTCGCTGTCTTTTTCACGACTTACTTTGCATCGGCGCTTGCGGGGCATGTAGCCTCGGAGTCGGTTCGCCAATCCAATCTCGATCTGAAGTCTCGGCTCGCGACCGCGAAGAAGGCGGAGCTCGAACTCAAGAATCGGGTGGGCTCGCTCTATGGTGGTCGTGATCTCGACGACTGGGCGGTTTCGAACGGTTTCCAATCTTACGGTTCGCCTGCAGAGCAAGCACCAGAATCGCTTTCTGATTCGTCTGTGAAGAAGAACCTTGTCGCGCGTCGCTAGACCTTCCAAGATCGCATCTCCGGCTGCCCCGAACGTAAATCGAGCCGGGGTGTTCGGTGGTGCCTTTCTTGGGGTCATGTTCTTGGTCGCGGCGGGTTCCCAAATCAAGCTCCATGTTTTTGAAGCGGATTCCACTGTTCAGCTAGGCGAACAGACCAACCGGTTCACGGTGACCCGCATCGACAAAGCGAAGCGTGGCGGAATTTTCACGAGTGACGGGAAACCCCTAGCTGAAGACGCCGACGCCTACGAGCTAACAATCAACTTCTCCAAAATCCCTCGGACATCAGCGTTTGCGCTCGCTTTGTCTGAAGCCACCGGCATCCCGGCGACCGAGTTTTTGGCGCTGGAGAAGGGAAGCCGCACTTGGCCCGCTGCGGTTTCTCCTAAGCAGGCGAAGCTGATTCAAGAAGTCAAATCGGTCTGGCGGGCAGACGGCGTTTCTTTATCGCGCGTCGGGACTCGGGTTTATCCCTTTGGTGAGTTGGCGGCTTCTTTGGTCGGTTCCCAACAGTTCCAGTCAATCAAAGATGAGAAAACGGGCAAGCCAGTCTCGGTTGTTGTTCGAACCGGTTTGGAATCAAGTAAAAACCGCGAACTGACAGGCACCGATGGCAAGCAGTCCGGCCTTGCGGATAAGGATGGGTCTCTCTTGCCGTTGCGTTCGTCTCCTCCTGAGACGCGAAGGCAAGACGGTCACCGCATCGTAACGTCGCTCGATAGTCAAATTCAAATTGCGGCCGCTCAAGCGGTCCGAGATGCAGTCGTCTCGAACAAAGCCACTAGCGGTGTGGCGGTCGTGGTTGAGCCCTCCACAGGTCGGGTTTTGGCCATGGCAAACTGGCCATCTTTCGATCCTGAGAACCCAACGGGCGCAAGCGTCGGCTACAACCATGCGACGATGAGCCTTCTGGAACCAGGGTCGACGTTTAAGATTCTGACCCTTGCGAAGGCGATCGACCAGGGGCAGGTGAACACCGACTGGCACCTGAATTGTGGCGGCGAGTTTCACCTCAACAAGTTCTGGCGAGTCCGCTGTGACGCGCACCACGGATCGAGAGCGCACGGGCTCATCGACGCGGAGAAGGCGATCGCGAAGTCCTGTAACGTAGCGGCAGCGAAGTGGGCGCTTGGCGTAGGACGAGATGAGTTTATTGGCTTCCTCAACGCCCTTCATCTCTTCGAGAAGACCGAGCTAGGTCTCCCGGGTGAAATGGGTGGCGATTACAACGAGAAAGAGTACGCCAAGCCGCTTCAGCTGGCCCAATTCGGATTCGGCCAGTCGATGACGGTCACGCCCGCAAGGTTGGCGGCCGCATTCGGAATGGTTGCGAACAAGGGCGTGTACCGAGCCCCGCGACTCATTGATTCGATTGGCGATGTGGAAGTGAAGCCTTCCGAAGGCGACCAGGTTCTTTCTGCCGCCACCTGTGAACGGGTCATGCGTCACATGGAAGCGGTCATCGAATCCGACTTCGGAACGGGCAAGGACCTCCGAATTCCTGGGTATCGTCTCGCGGGCAAAACGGGCACCGCTCAGAAGGTTGGGTTCAAAGGGGGCGGATACGTCTCGAATTTTGTAGGCATGGTGCCTGCGAAGGATCCGAAAGCCGTTGTGCTGGTCATGATCGACAACCCGAAAGGGGGCAAATACTACGGGGGTTCCGTCGCGGGACCAGCGTTTGTCCGAATTGCTCGCTCGGTGATCGATCGATTCCATCTTCCTCCAGTGGGTGCCTCGACTCGCGAAATCGAAGTGGATCCTGCCTTCGCAGGGAATCTAGACGAAGACTTTGCCGCAGATCAGCCTGCGACGGTACCTTCCAATCGGGCTGGAAGTGCTACTCGTAAAGAGGTGTCTGCTCCGGTGGAAAACCTGCCCCAAGGAACACTCCCTGCACGAGACACTGTGGAATCCTTGCCGATGCCGCCGTCTTCCCGTGCCCCGGTGATCTCAATTACTCCGGAAACCCGTCGCGAAAGGGCAACCCCTCGGCGAAAGGAAGAGTCGCCACGGTCCACAACCCGCGACTCGCGTGGGGAAGAAGCCGCTCCTAAAAGTTCCAAGCCATCTTCCTCGCCCCGGGTGAAGCGGTCCCGAGAGCGCTCCGAGCGAACCTCTGCGCGCACCCGTGATCGACGGACAGAAGGCGAAGCCACGCGGCGAGAAGACGGACGAAAAGCGCCACGCGTCACCCGGAAGAAGTCGGCAAACGAGAGATTGAATGCTAAGCGATCCCCTCGGTTGACGGCGAAGAAAAGCAAGTCATCGGAGCGACGCGGAAAGGTAACCGCTGGGACAGTAGCATCGACCAAGCGATCGTCTTCGACAAGGCTTCAGCGGCAAGAGTCGATCTCGGCAACATCGGCAAGTCGATTCGTGTCGGAGGCACCCGTTAAGAGAGCCGTGACAAAGAGAACAAGTGCGGCTAGTCCCAAGCGAAGGGAGCTGAACCTGCGAGATGGTGAGGATGGGACCAGGTCCTCCTCGCGCACACGATCTCTTCGAGACGACGACGCTCCGAAAGCGAAAAGCACGCCCAGAAAGCGTCCTGAAAAGAAATCCCCCATCGAGGATCCTGATCGGTGAAGATCGCCGACCTCGTCGACGGGATTGAAGGGGTCGAAGCGGTTCCGGAAGGTCTCGGTCGAACTCCGTTCACTCGGCTCGTTGCCGATACTCGCCAGGTCACTCCTGGCGACGTGTTTGTAAGCATGCCGATTTCGCTCGATCGCAGAGTAGCTTATTTGCAAGAAGCGTTTTCTCGGGGAGCCGTCGCCGCGATCGTTGATGGCACGGTTAGAAGCGACGAAGGGCCTACTATCTCGCTTTCTGAT
>CAYYJX010000069.1:0-16640 GCA_964471545.1 uncultured Fimbriimonas sp.
GGCTGGTAGCCGTGGGTGGCACCGCAGGTGTTGATCTCGGTGGCGCCCGTGTCTTTGAAATAGCGGAAGCCCTGTACGATGTTGCGGTTCCACTTGTCCCGAAAGTCTTCCAGAGCTTTCTCGAATCGCTTGATCCAGAAGATCGCCAGACCCTCCATCCACATCTCGTTCTTGGCTCGGAAGCCCTGCATGTCGAACTTCGCGGCCTCGATCTTGTCTTTGCAGTACTGTTCGAACTCGTCGGCGAAGGTCGGATCGGAGAGTTGCTCGGCGAGAATTGGGGTGACGTTGATCGTCCAGCGAGGCTTGATGCCTTCGGCTTCTAGTCGATGAAGAGCATCGAGGAGTGGGAGATAGCACTCTACGGCCGCCTCGTGCAGCCAGTCGGTTCCGTGTGGACTCTTCCCGTGACTAAGCACATAAGGCATGTGCGAGTGAAGGCACAGGATGAACCGACCAATGGGCATGCCTCATTTTATCGGCTTTATCCAAAGAAAGTGAGCCGGATCCGTGCAACAGACCCGACTCACGCGGTCCTCAGCAAGATTGCTGAGCGATTCCTGGAAAACTTAGTGTCCGCCGGCGGCAGATTCGGTGGAGTGGCTCTCGCCTGCGGCGTGCGTTTCACCGGCGGCGTGGGAATCTCCGGCCGCATGGGTCTCCCCAGCTGCGTGACCTGCTTCGCCATGGCCTGCCTCACCGTGACCCGCTTCGTGGCCACCCGCGTGGTGCTTAATCTCCGGCAACGGAGTTGGCTTGACCACACCGTACGCCAACGATCCGAGCAGAACCGCCACAAGGGCAAGCCCAGCAAACTTTGCCACCGAAGCGGTAGAGGCGGCTTCCTTCATGCGCGTCTCTTCCGGAACGGCATTAACAAAATCAAAGGCCTCGTGATCGTCGTGATGGTGATGGTGCGCCATGGAGTTTCTCCTAAGGGATTATTATGACCCTGCAATCGCTTTTTCGGAGTGGGGAGGCCGTTGCGATCATCGATTCCTGTGTTCTGCGGTCCTCCCTCAACGGGTGTGTTGGATACGGGTTCTCAGGGAAGATTCGTAACGGTTTGAACAAAGAAACGTTTGATGAACGAAGTATTCGGCGAAATCCCTTAACAACCGGTGATTCGTCTGAAGCATGAAAGGGTTCGACACAAGAAATGAGAAATTCAATGATTCGAAGGGGGAGTAAGGCGGCCAAAACCGTCGCCGTTCTTTTGGCATGTATGTCGGCGGCGTATTCCAATGCCGCATTCACCAAGGCCGATCTGGAAAAGATGGTGAACGAGCTTTCCGTCCACCTGCCGCAGCACAAATGGATTCAATATCCCATCCAATGCGAGGTGGTGGAGAAAGACGAGGTCAACGCGTATGCAACCGCCGTCAAGATCGAAGGCAAGACCGATAAAGTCCAGGGCAAGATGGTGGTGTTCACCGGATTGGTGAAGATGGCAAAAGAGGATCTTCGCCTCATCCGAGCCGTCGTCGCCCACGAACTGGCTCACCTTGCAAAGGGGCACCTGTTCAAGAGCATGAAAGTCCAAGACGTGGACCTGCTCTTCACGCGACAGTTGGAGTACGAAGCCGACGTGGTTGGCGCCTCCGCCCTGGTTCGAGCGGGTTATCCCAAGAAAGACATGTACGACATGCTCATGATGCTGGGCGAGTTGGACAAGGAGTACCCCTCTGCCGCTAAGCTCCTGGGCGACCACGCCGATGCGAATCGACGCGCCGCGCAAGTGGCAGAAGATCCGCGGGTCATGAAGTCCACGATGGCGTTCGAAGTCGGTGAGGCGCTAATCGATTGCCGCACCTTCCGCAGCGCGATGAAAGCCTTCGACAAGGCTTTGGAGTTGGAGCCCAAGCTGGTGGAAGCGGCTTACAACTCCGCTCTTGCAGCATTGGTCGACTACTACGAGAACCTTCCGATGACCTGGAAAGAGGCGACCATGCGTCCCGATTTCGGTCCGTTCATGCGATTGGATAGCAAGGCTTCTCGATTGCTGGTGGTGGAAGAAAAGGATCGAGCGAACTACCGAGAAGCGCTGATTCGCATCACTCGGGCTCAAAACCTCATGAAGGACAGCGCGAAGATGCAGGCACTCACCGGTCTTGCCCAAATCTTGGAGCCTGATCACAACCCGCAGAGCATCTCCGATGGAATCGCCACGCTACAGAAAGCAATGGCCTCCACCATCAGCGAAGGCGATAAGCTCACCATTGCCAACAACATCGGCATTGGCCTTCAGCTCCAGGGCAACTCGGTAGAGGCCGCTCTGAAGATGATCGACGCGCAACGATCGTCGAAAATGTAC
Source organism: uncultured Fimbriimonas sp. (assembly GCA_964471545.1). Lineage (GTDB taxonomy): Bacteria > Armatimonadota > Fimbriimonadia > Fimbriimonadales > Fimbriimonadaceae > Fimbriimonas. The sequence continues at coordinate 2,315 of CAYYJX010000069.1, forward strand.
AACGCCGCCCTCGCGCAAAACGTGGGTACCGTCGAGCCGACCGATAAGTTCAAGAAGGACGCAACGCTGATTGAAGCGGTGCTCATCACCTACCTGAACAACTCGCCCACCGATGGCTCCAAGTACGAGGTCGTCAAAACCAACTACAACAAGCTCTGTTCCAAGTTCAACCTCAAGCCTCGGCCGATGACGCCGAAGCCCGCCTATCTCACCAAAGCCATGAGCATTGTGGTGGATGGCAAACAGTACAACCTGTTCCAAACCGGTGAAGAACTGGTCACCGACCTCGGTCGCCCCGAGCGCAAGATCATTTTCGATCCGGACTACAAGGGTCTTTTCGAGCTGGTTTGGCAAGCAGGGCAAGTCACTGCCCTGTGTGAGGAGTTCGGCAGCGAAGATATCGCCACTTCGGAAGCCCTCCGTCTCACCAGCTATAAAGCGGGATCGTACGTGCAGATCACCCCACGAGACCCCAGCGTGCAGCCGTTTAAGATTCTGGTCGGCATGACCACCAAGGACTTCAACGAGTACCTGGACCTTTCCAAGGGTCAGAAGCGGAGCTTTGTGAAGTGCGGCACCATGGAAGAGTGGATCTACTTTGATGCGCTGAATATGGGTGTATGCGTCAAGGGCGATGCGATCATCGGCATTACGGTCACCCCGGCTGCAAAGACCAAATCCTTCTAACTGCCCTATGCTAGAACGGCACCGGTTCCAAAGTCGGAACCGGTGCCGTTTCAGTTACGAGATTGCTTTGCGAAGAGTCTGAACCGGAACGTAAAGGGTTCTCTTATGGTCCGCAAGCGGAAGAAATCCTCGGCGGAGGTAGTACTCGTAGGCAGCGTCGTCTTTTGCCGCAATCTCCATCGCAAAGACCCCTATCTTTTCAGCCGCATTCATCGTCACCTCGGCACAGTGAGCAAGAAGAAGCGAACCTAGACCCTTCCCTTGAACCGAAACACTCACGGCCAGTCTGCCCACATGAGTTACGGGAACAGGATGCTTCGGGAGCTTCTTTCGCAGTTCCTCTGGCAAGTCTTCCAACAAGACACTTCCCATCGAGAGGGTCGCAAAACCAAGGACTTTGGACTGGCCCTCGCGAACGGCAACATAAACTTGGGCGAAGCCCTTCTTTTGGTGCTGCCCGGCTAATTGGACCAGATATCGATTCAGATCGTCATTGCCGCAGTCGAAGTCCTTTCGATCGTGGTGGGGTTGAAGAGTTTCAACGATAATCTCCGCCACGCCTATCTAGACCTCGAGTTTTCGCTTGGCTAGGGTTGAACGAAGGGCGTCCGAAGGTTCTGGGCTATCCAAAAGAAGAGCCGCAAAATCGGCGGCGGCTTTCTCTGATAGTGTTGTGACGGAATGCGTAAGCCGAACTTCGCGAGCCCGTTCCACCAGTGCTTGCGTTGCAAATGCGGTGAACGTTGTGCCAAGCAAGGCAGCCGCCTCTTCAACCTCATGCTTGAGGCGCGGATCCATGCGGAACTCCACACGAGGACTCGAAGATGCCATCTCCTAGATTATACGGCAAATTGCCGTAACCATAGAGATTTAATGATTCGGTTTACCCTTTTCATTGACGGAAACTCCTTAGCGGACCGAACATCTTAACAAGGGATTCCCAAAGAGAACCCGCACTGTCTCGTGAAAAACCGTTTTCTTCTTTGCGTTGCTTTCCTATCCGCCTGCTGCCTCTCGCTCGCTCAGGGCGCATTCATTAACGAAATGCGTCTCACCGGGGTGAAGAAGGGCAAGTTCGCCCTTTGCATCGGCGTGAGTGATTACTCGACTCTTGGCAAACTCACCTACGCTGCAGGCGATGCCGAGGCAGTGGCGGAGAAGCTGATCACCGGGATGGATTTCGACCCGAAAAAGGTGAAACTCCTCTCCGATCGCAAAGACCCGTTAGAAGTCGGTCCCGGAATTCCCGGCCTTGAGAAGCGCCCCCCAACGGTGGAAGAGGTCAACAAGCAACTCGACATCCTGCTCAAAGACCCAGGACTGAGCAAAGGAGACCTGTTCGTTTTTTATTTCAGCGGTCACGGAATCGCCACTCCCAAAGGAGACTATCTCTGTCCGGCAGACGCAACTCTGGCGACGGTTGAAAAGGTCGGTTTGCCCGTCCGATCCATCATCGATCGGTTCGCGAAGGCTGGCCTCAAAAACGTGCTGATCATCGCCGACGCTTGCCGATCCGGCACCGGAAGCAAGTTCGGAAACGAACTGAAAGCACTTGGAGAGCGCACTAACTTGGCGGTCATGCTCGGTTGCGCTCCTGGCGGCCGATCTTACGAGTATCAGGCGCTCGGAAAGGGCGTATTCACCCACTTTCTCGTGCGAGCGCTCGATGAAAAGGAGAACTACGACACCACCAGCGGATTGCTCCTCGGGTCGGTGGTCGGTAGAAAGGTGGCGGGGCGAGTCTCGGCGTACACCGAGCGGGACTACGGTGCCGATAAGCAATCCCCAGACGTGTGGTCCAAGAAGTCGACCGACGTGGTGATCGACCTTCGCCCAACGGAATCGCTCCTGTTAACCGCTTTCGAGGCGACGCTGCTCCAGAAGGATCAGTTCGACCTGGAGAAGTTCAAGAAGTCGCTTGGCGAGAGTGTCTCCAACGAGGATGTTCTTCGCAATTTGCTCGGTCTATTCGGCATTTTCGTACACGGCCAAGACCTCCACGAGATCGCGATCAAGGTGTTTCGCACCCTCGATTCCCTGGGCGCGCTGGGACCTCGCGAACTCTTGGCGTACGCATCCAGCGCCAACAGCTTGGGTCAAGTGGACCTGTGCGATCAGCTCTGCAATCGCCTCATCAAGACCTACCCCGGCGACGTCTCGTCGGCTTGGGCGGTCATTCTGGACCCTAGAGAATCGCGCACTTACCAAGAGCGACTAAAGGCCGCCGAACGCATTTACACGGTCGAAAAAACGGTTTCCGCCGCTCAGAACATTCTCTATATTCGGCGGTTCGGACAGGAGACAAGCGACGAGCAGATGGTGGAGGCTTGCCGCCGCTTCGAAACCGATTTCGGGCCGACCAGCCGAGCGGGTTACTACTTCAAAGGCTACCGACTGTTCTATGAGGGCAAAGGCGGCGACGCCACTGATGCCGTCGTGAGCGGCATGAAGGTGTCGGAGAGCAAAGTCCCCACTCTGGAACAGCCCGCTTACAACGACTTTCTGCGCCAGTTCTACGAGATTCTCGTGCGGTACGGAAAGCGAGACCAGCGCATCCGAATTGCTCAAATCGGCGTCAGCAAAACCCGAGAGAAGGCGTTTTGGCAAGGCATTCTGGACCTTGAACAGAACGGCGAATCCGCTGCGGATGCGCCCGTTCAAGCAATGATTGAATCGGCCACCACCGCCGACCAGATGCTGAACGCGGTGGAAAAAGCCGGACAGGACGCCCCGAAGTATCTCGACGAAGTCAAAAAGAAGGTGAAAGAGAAGTTCTCCGGCACCTGGCGCGGTCTGCTTGCTCAATGGATTTGCGAACAAGACAACAAGTTCACGTTTCCCTTCCAGTTCGGTCCTGAGATTGAGAAGTACGCCCCGAACGATCGGCAGTTCAAGACTCAAGCCTACCGAGCCATCTATCGGGTTCTTCGCCGCGCTGAAATCAACGGAACGATCGGGGAAGGGCCCTACCAAAAGCTCACCGGTGCGATGCTCGGCGATCTGATGAAGGAGATCGACACGAACCGTGAAGACCCGGATGTGTGGCGGGTTGTGAACCTCCTTGCCCGAGCCTCCCGACGGTTTGGCTTCGCGGCCGTGGTGGCGGCGGATCGGGTGGTGCCGCTGATTCTGAGCGGCAAGGCCTCCAGCGAACTCTCGCGAGAAGTGTTCGATCTCGTCAACGACTACGGAGACTGGAACCTGGCGGGTCAGATCTACGCCAAGCTCCCGAACACCGATGAGAGTCGAGAGGCGGGACTTGGACTAGCCGTCAACCTCGCGTTCTCTGGAGACGTGAGCCGGGCAAAAACCGTCCTCATTCTGCTTTCTCAGCCTCTGCGGGAGGACCTCGAGAAGGTGAAGAAGGCCACTCTGGCGTATATCGCCGCCGTAGAGGGCAATCAAGCTCTCGCCAAAACGGGGCTCAACGCCCTTGCGACAGAAGAGGAAGAGGTGCTGGTGCAGATGCGAGGCCACATCAAGCTTCGACTGGGCGATCAGCAGGGCTATCTGGACTTGGTGAACAAGATGTCGGACTCCGACTACCGTTTCCACGCCGTCCATGCGCTCACGCTCAAGACGCTTCAGACCTACTTCTTCGCCCTTGGCAAAGATAAAGATCTCAAGGACGCAGACAACCTCACCACCATCATTTTCGAGGATTGTTTCTGCATCGCCTACGACCGCCTGCAATACGGCGATCCGGCTTCTGTAAAGGAGTTTGCGGGCACTTACAAGTGGCAAGGAAACTTGGTGATCGACGCTCACACGGTTGCAAAAACGCCTCCTCCTGCCTCGCCGATCTTGTCGCTCGAGTTTACGGTAGACGAGTCTGGGGCAGTGACGGCGAAGCTATCCGGCATGGGGAAAGAGGCCACCATCAAGGGAACCCTCTCCGCTACCGGAACCCTGATCGCCATCGAGCAAGGGGGCGCAAATCCGTTCATTCTGGTCGGCAAGATTCCTACCGCCGGATATCGCGGCTCGAAGCCTCACATGAAGGAGTTCAAGCAGCGATTCCAGGTCTTCACCGTCGACGGCACTTACGCCACCTTTGTCGAGAAGTAGTTCACTTCACCCGGTAGTAGTCGAAATCGACAAACCCACCCGGTTCTTGGGTGGAAAAGAAGAAGAGCCCAAATCGGTACCCCATGAAGTGGGGCAGGTCGTAGCGCATGGCGAGTTCTCCACCCAGAGATTGCCACTTGCCATCTCCTCCGTGGAAAGCAAACGCTCCCCGATCTTTTTGTCCCTCGAAGTTGCCCGTGGCCCGCAGCCAGATTTTGGTTCCTTGTAGCTTCTGCTCGGCAAGAACCTTTGGGGACAGTTCCGCATTGGAGGTCATGACCAAGTAGAAGCCGTCGGCTCGGCGGGTTACCCCAATGAATCCGTATCGACGCTGAAGGAGGCACAATCCGGCATAGTCGCCAACCTTCATCGACCCAAATTCAACGTAGGTTTCGGCCGAGCTTTCCGGTCCAAACGTGCGCTGGGTCAGGGTGTTCCGCGCTTGTTCTAGGGTGGCATCCACACGGTCGGTTTTGAGTCTCAAGAAGCCCGGACGACTGTCGAGACTCCAAAGACCGGCCACTGGATTGTGATTCCACTGCCAGGCCTTCCCAAACGAAACTTCCCCGGGCTTGCGATCAAAGTCGTCCGACACGATGAGGCTTTTCGCACCCAGCCCGTTGGTAGCAATGGGCAGATTCGGTGGGACCTTCCCGTCGGCCGCAACGACGGGCCACCCGTCTCGCCACTCCACCGGTGCTAAAAAAGGAATTCGGCCAACCGCCCCGCGATCACCAAACAGGTAGGCGAACCACTTGCCCTCGGGCGTATCGATGATGCCGCCCTGAGCGATTCCTCTGTCTTGCAAGAAGACCCGCCCTTCCCACGGTCCGAACAAGGACTTGGCACGATGGACCAACTGCGTTCTCATCCCTCCCTTGGGCCAGGTGATGTGGAACAGGTAGTAAGTGTCGCCAACCTTGAACAGTTGCGATCCCTCCGCTCGAAGCCCAATCTCTCCGGGAGCCACCGCCGAGGCGTTTTCGATGATGACTCGGTTTTCTCCGGCGGGGTCGATTCCGCTGAGGTCCTTCTTCAATTCGACGAGCCGGATTTGTCCCGCCCCGAAAATCATGAACACTCGATTCTCTTCGAACCACAAGGTGTGATCGTGCAGAGAAGGGGAAAACGACTGCTGAGTCCAGCGCCCACTCTTCGGGTCATCGGTGCTGAAGATGTAGGTCTTGTTCGTGGTTCCAGAGAACGTGGAAACGTAGTAGCGCCCGTTGTGAAATCGCAAGCTGCTTGCCCAAGAACCCTGTCCGTAGGCGTTCTTCCCATTGTTCAAGCTAAGCGCATCGCCTTCGTCCAGCGATTGATGCGCATACGAAGCAAGCGTCCAATCCACCAAGTTGCGGGAATGCATGATCGGAAGCCCCGGCACCATATGCATCGTGGTGCTGGACATGTAATAGTCCTGCCCCACTCGGACCATGCTGAGATCCGGCACGTCCGCCCAGAGGATTGGGTTCATCGCCGAACGTTGGTCTGAACCTGAGGGATCGCCATCCGAACCCGTTCCTAGAGTCGCCATCACCAGCGCCGCCAAACTCAAACCTGTTAAGACCACGCTCCCATGCTACAGCAAAAAAAATCCCCTCCGGCAATACGCCAAAGGGGCTCTCCTTTAAAAAAAGGACCCCAACAACCCTGTTGGGGCCAAGCTAACAGATGGGTTGAAGACTATTTAGAAAGAACGTCGAGCTTATCGATGCCCTTCGACTTTCCGTCCCACTTGAGCACGCCGCCCATGCCCTCGGCACGTACGTCTGCATAAGCGCCGCCGAGGATCACCGAATCGCCAAACGGCACGAGAGCGGTGTGTCGGGCGTACATGATTTCGTCGAGCGTAAAGACGTTCTTGCCGTCAAGGATCGCCACGTGATAAGTGGACTTACCGTTGGCGGAGTTGAAGTCACCCGCCGCGTAAATCTTGCCGGCTTCCCAATGGACCCAGTTCGGGGAGTTGTCGGTCTTCAGCACGTTGGTCCACTTGGAACCATCGAATTGAGCGACTCCTCGGGCTCCGCCAAGGGTGTACTCGCCCGCGGCAAACACGTTCTTGCCATCGGTGGTAAGGCTCTTGATCGTTCCGTCGAGGCCGCCGTTTCCAACTTCCGACCACTCCTTGCCGTCCCAAGAAGCGATGTGGTTGACCTCGTCGTCTCCGTTAGCCACGAAGATGCCACCCGCATACAGCTTGCCACCCGCCCAAACCAGCGAGAGGATGCCGCGATCGAACTTGCCACCCATCGCCGTGATCTTCGTGCCGTCGTACTTGGCGATCGAGCGGGTCTCCGTGGCGTCGTTGATCTTGGTGAAGTTGCCGCCGAGGAACAGGTTCTTTCCGTCGGTTGCCAGTGCGAAGATCTCTCGGTCTACCGGGCGATCCGCAATCTTGGACCACTTGGTACCGTCCCAGCAGGCAATTCGGTTGGCCGGAGTTCCCTCGGATTCGCTGCTCTTGTTGACGTAGGAGAAGTCGCCGCAAACATAGACCTTCGATCCGATGACGCAGATGTCATTCACCGGACCATCGACGCCTTGGCCAAGGCCTTTCCACGCCGTACCTTCCCAAACCGCAACGTTGTTCACGAGCTTGCGGTTGGCGCGCTCAAATCGACCGCCCACATAGAGCTTGCCGTCGAAGACGCGCATGACTTTGATTTCGGCTCCTCGATCGAGGTCGGAGACCGGTGCCGGTTTGGCAGTGATCACCGGAGAAAGCATCGTTGCGAGTGCCAGATAAGTTGTAACCATTTCCCTTCCGTTGGGTCGCACTTCCTTCATCGGAAACTGCGAACGGAGTGGTTATTCCAGAAAGTCGAAGGTCATTTCTAGGTTCAAAACACGTTCAAATGCACCGAAATTGCCCTCCTGAAATCAAAGTTGAACCGGGTCCAATTTTTCTTGCCCCGGTACAATTTCGGGGATGCCTTCTCCCTCTTCCGGTGACTCGCTCGAGAAGCCGAGCTCCCTAAAAGCCGCGGTCGAGCAGGGGGGATTCGAGAAGATCGGTCAACGCGTTCGAAGGCATCGGCAAACTTCAGGGCTTTCCCTCTCCGATCTCAGCGATCGCGCCCAGATTAGCAAGAACACCCTGCTGCGTTTGGAACGTGGGCAAAAGATCCAAATCGCGAGTCTGAAGCGGATCGCGAGAGCTCTCGGACTCAAAATCAGGAACCTGCTCGAAGACGACGTTGAGAGCTTCATCATCGCCACTCATCGCCGTTCGGACGACCGGTGGTTCGATATGAACACGTTCCTGAATCTCAAGCGTTCGGCCCCGCTCGATGCCGGAGAGGAGACCCAAACGAACCCGGGAGTCATTCCGTTCTGCCTGCTCAAGAGCCGATTCCCATCTGGAGAGTTCAACCCGAATCTGGTGCGGATCACCGAAGCAACCAAGCCGAAATCTCACCGAGGCGAAGAGTTCGTGTTTGTGCTGGAAGGCAAGATGGCACTCTGTTTCGACAACTACCGCGTGGTTCTAGAGGAGCGGGAATCCACCCTCTTCTTCGCCTCTGAAACGCACTGGTACGAACCGGTGGGCGGCGCTCCGTGCCTTGCCCTCAGCATTGTGTTCGACCCCTTCCCTGCGGACTGGCCATACGAACCCGACTGCTAGTCGGTTCTTGCACGGATTCGGTGTCGGGAGTATGTTCAACACATGCTCGTTTCAACGTTCCCGGCCCTTCTTCCTGCGCTCGGAATCCTTGCCGCTTCGGCAGCCCCTTCCGCTCAATCCCCGGAAGTGGTTCCCCTTTGGAAAAACGGCGCACCGGGGAGCGAGCACCGAAAAGACGAGCCCGAGACCAAGCCGAATCCTTGGTCGATCGGTCACATTTACTATCCCACGATCACGGTGTACCGACCGGAGAAGCCGAACGGATCGGCGGTGATCGTTGCTCCGGGCGGAGGTCACCGAGAGCTGGTAGTGGGAGAAGAGGGCACCAAGGCCGCTCTGTTTTTGAACACCCTCGGCGTCACCGCTTTTGTTCTCAAGTATCGCTTGGCAAGGGACAAGGATTCCGGACTGGAAGTGGAAGCGACCTGCCTTGCCGATGGCGGTCGAGCGGTCCGGTTGGTACGGTCGCAAGCCGCAGCTTTTGGAATCGATAAGAACCGAGTGGGCATGCTCGGATTCTCCGCCGGAGGCGAGGTTGTCTCCGCTGTGGCTTTCACGGGCTCTGGCGCCAACTCCTCTGCCGCCGATCCGGTGGACAAAGAGAGTTCGTTGCCCGATTTTCAGGCTTGGATTTACCCGGGTCCGGTTGGGATTCCCAAGGAACTCCCGGCTTCCAAGACGCCTAGTTTCATTCTCGTTTCTTCCGACGATGGCTCGGCGAACGTGTGCCTGGATCTAGTCACCAAGCACCGCGCCGCCAAAAGACCGCTCGAATTCCACCTGCTCAGCGGTGGAGGGCACGGATTCAACATGGGCAATCGAAGCAACCTGCAAGCAGTGAAAACCTGGCCGACACGGTTAGCCGATTGGCTGGGCGACATCGGCGTTCTTGCGCCGAAGGGCTAAGGTTCGTTTACAGGAATTCCCGAGCCAAGATCGCCCAGGTAAAAACTCGGGGATTCCCTCTAAAAACCCGGTTCGCTCCATCCGATAACAACGATGGGTCGATATGCGAATCGGAACCGCAAACCAATACAGCACCTTCCAAAGGGACATCGAGGTCTCGCAGCGGAAGTATTTCGATCTGATGTCTCAGATCAGTTCTGGGAAGCGGATCGAAAAGCCGAGCGATGACCCCGGTGGAATGCGCGCCGTGATCGACATTAAGTCGATGAAGTCCGCACTGGAGCAGTACTCCACCAACATCAACCGCGGCAAGAACAATTTGAAGCTCACCGAGACCTCGTTAAGCGAAGTCTCCACGCTCTCGTCGCGAGCCTACACGTTGGTTCTGCAAGGAGCCAACACCTCGGTCAGTCAGGAGCAGCGCAACGCAATGGCGTCGGAAGTCGACTCCATTCAGAAGCGATTGCTACAGATTGCGAACACGCGAAACTCCAACGGCAGTTACATTTTCAGCGGTCAACAAACAGACCGGCCAGCCGTGACTCTGGGTGCCAACGGCATTGTCTACAACGGCGACAGTGGTCCGCTCTTGCTGGAAGTGAGCCCAGACGAAACGATCGCCTCCAATTTGCCCGGCGATCCGCTCTTTACCGATCTTTACAACACTCTCGACAAAATTCGCCTCTCTCTTGAGGGGGGCAACGTCTCTGCCCTCAGCGATGTACACGTGAACGAGATCCAGAAGGAAATCAAGAACGTGAACGTGGCTCGGGGCGTGGTTGGTGGAAGGCTCCGCCAACTGGATCAGGTTGCATCCACGCACGCGCGTCGGATTGATGAACTGACCACCGACGCTTCGGAAATCGAAGATGTCGATATCACTCAGGCGATCACGGAACTTAAGAGCGCCGAATCGGCTTACCAAGCCGCCCTTCAAGTGACTAGCCAAGGATTCCGGCTCAGTCTCTTGGAATTCATGCGATAGGAAACGGTATGAACCTAGAAGGCACTCGATTCGGATCAATCACATTCAATCAAGACGACATCATCGACTTTGCGGAAGGCCTGGTTGGCTTCCCGCACGCACACCGCTTTGTGGTCCTTTGCACCAAAGACGACAGCGCATTCCGCTGGCTACAGTGCATCGACGACCCCACGCTGGCATTCCTGGTCGCCATTCCGGAGCATCTGATTCCGGAGTATTCGCCCACCGTGTCGAAGTCCCAAGCCGAATCGCTGGAGTTGACTCCGGAGACGCCGACTTTGATCTTTGTCACCGCGAACATTCCTAAAGGTCGACCGCGAGACATGACCCTCAATCTTGCGGGTCCGATCGTGGTCAACGGCGAAACCCAAAAGGCTCGTCAGCTCATTCTGGAAGACCCGAGCTACAGCGTAAAGCACCGAGTTTTCCCGGCGAACGAAGTCGCCGAGCCGGTTGCCGCGTAAGTAAAAAACTTGCGCTTCACACTGAGATGGCATAACATGAGCGAGAGTTCAGACCCCAAAAAGACTGAACTCTTGCCGTTGCCATCCCTGACTTAATGCAATGACGCTGGGCGGGTGGTTCACAGGCGCTTTGAAAGAGGCTCCCTGAGTCGCACCCGCAAAGCGGACTCCAACCACGCAATAGGCGTACAATAAGACAGAGCCAAGGAAGGCGGACATGCTTGTTCTCACTCGTAAAATCCACCAAAGCATCGTGATCGGTGACGACATTGAGATTGTCGTCCTCGAGGTGCGTGGCGAGCAGGTTCGCATTGGCATCAAGGCTCCCAAGAACGTGGCCGTTCACCGAAAGGAAATTTGGGAGCAAATCGTTCAAGAAAACGTTGGCGCGGCTCAGGTCAATCCAGAAGACCTTCCGGAACTCTAACGCCTTCTCCAAGCGTCGGACTGGAAGTCGATGAGCGATACCTTTACCGATCCCATCTCCGGCATTACCGGACACACCGACCCGGAAGAATCCGAGAAGTCGAACTCGTGGATCACCCGGCTGAGTCTTGCCCTGGATGGCGGTTTCACCTGCGTTTTGGTCGCACTCCTATACGCGGCTCTCACCGAACCTAGCCTTGGGATTAGAACCGCATCGGGATTCGATCTACGCGCCCTTTCGTTGCTGGCGGCGTTCCCAATGTCGGCCGCTTTTTTAGTGGCGCTCTGCGCGGCGGTCTCTCCGCAGCTGGTCCCTTACGATCGTTGGAGAGCCCCGCTTAACTTCACCTTTCCGTTTCTGTGGTTCGTCTTCTGCACCACCATTGCCAACCTGTATGGCACCAGCACCAGCCAAATCATCGTGAGGCCGCTGCAGGCCCAAACCGCTCTGGTGTGGTCCAGCATTATTGGAATGCTGCCGGTGGTCGGGCTCCAAATCGTCTTTTTGAGCCTGCGTGTGGCGATTTCAAACTGGTCCGCGCGGCAATCCGAGGATCGGTAAACTCTCCCACTCATGCAGATCCACTTCGGAGTCGAACTCCTACAAGCCGAATGGCCGGAAGCCGTGGTTTGCATTGGCACCTTCGACGGCGTTCATCAAGGCCATCGAGCCGTGATTCTCACCGCTGCCAAAGTAGCCGCCGAGAAAGAGCTTCCGCTGATTGTTCTGACGTTCGATCGGCATCCGGCAAAGGTTTTGAACCCCGGCAAAGCGCCTCAAGCCGTGGCGCCCCTTTCGGTGAACCTCCGCGAGTTCGAAAAGCTGGGAGTGGGCTTGGTTGTGATTCTGCCCTTCAACGCCTGGCTCAGTCGAATGTCTGCAGAGGACTTCCTTCAGCAGATTCTGCGCACCAAGCTACGCGCAGGGGCACTGGTGGTTGGGCACGACTTCGCGCTCGGAAACGGTCGAGAAGGCACCACCGAATGGCTGGCGGAGCGCATTGCCACCACCGTTGTAGAGCCCTTTCTTGTGGATGGCGAACGGGTGAGCTCCAGCGTCGTCCGGTCCTCCGTACAGAGCGGAGAAGTGGCGCTTGCCGGGAAGTACCTTGGGCGACCGTTCGAGTTGCACGGGTTCGTGGTCGGAGGTCAAAAGCTCGGCCGAACCTTAGGCTTCCCCACCGCCAACATCGCCCGATCGATGGACCAAGTTCTCCCGACCGACGGCGTTTATGCAGCGACCTTTGAATGTTCAAAGGGCTGCTTCAAAGCCGCCCTTGCCATTGGAACCCGGCCCGCCGTGGGTGGAGGACCAAGATCGATTGAAGCCTTCTTGTTGGACTACCCGGGCGACTCGCTCTACGGCGAGCATGTGGTGCTTCGCATCACCCACTTCATTCGACCCGAACTGAACTTCCCGAGTCTGGACGCCTTGGTGGAGCAGATGCACAAGGATGTGGAAGACATTCGGAAATGTCTCCACGATCTAGGCACCTAGATTCCGGGACATTCATTCAGCGGGCATTTATGATAAAAAAAGATCGGGCCACTTAGGGTGACGCCGATCTAAAGATGCCGTTCGTTTTTGTGCGTTTCAGGTGAACGCCTAACGAAACTGTTTTTGCCTTTTGAGTCCAGAATCTTCGATTCCGAAGAGGTTGTCTAGGACCTTCGTAGCAAATCAGCCAGGTTTATTATAGGCCCATTGGTAGAGTGTGCTCCTCCCTTTTTTCGTAAACCTTGCATCAAGCGCAAAACAGGCACCACAAGCAGGTTCGAGAGGAGGAAACTAAAGCCGGAGGGATTGAACAGTGATAAGTGCGTTTCGTAGCCGATTGATTGCCGCAGATGACTGCGATTCTTATATTCGCTTAATAAAGACCCGCCGCCCTCTCACCGCGGAAGAAGAATCGATTGCCCGAGAAGAGTATCGATTCTTCTTTGAGAACGCCCCGGTGGTGGGCATCGCCCTCGAGACCATTTCTTCCGATCATGGCGATCCGGATCGATCGGAGGTGGTTGCGTTGATGTGCTGGGCCTTTGTGAATAACACCGCGATCGACCATTTGGTCCGAACCAAGACTCCTGGCATCACCTCGAACCTGCTCTCCCTTGCCAAAGAGGGCGTTCGCCCCTTTCCCATGGACGAGGAAATGGGGCGCCTCAATCGGGAGAGCCGGCTCAACGTGGTGGTGATGACGTACGAGTTCGATGCCAAGAACACCGAGCTAGACCCGATCTATCTTCAATCGCAGTTGCTCAACCGGTTCGCCGACCGTTTTGCCGGATACCGCATTCGGCGTCTGATCCACGAATTACGGTCGGTTGAGATTTTAGAGAGCTCGGTAAAGGCAGGCATGCGCGTCGTCAACACGTTCGATTCCTTCAACGCCTCGCTGCCAGACGCGCAAAAAACCTACTTGGTCGAGCTAGACAAGGAGTTGGCTTACTCCAGCGGAAACTTCTTCCTCATTCGGCTCTTCTGCTCTCCCATCCCCATCCTGGGCTTCAACGATGCCCAAGTCGCCATTCTTCGGGAGGCGATCTTTGGTCTCACCGACCTTGAAATCGGGGAGCGGCTAGGCATTAGCCACGAAGCGGTCAAGAAACGTTGGCAGAGCATTTACGAGCGGGTTCAAAGAAACTTGCCCGGCTTGCTTCCGCCGCCCAAACCCGGATCGAGAGGCACCGAAAAGCGCCGCGTGCTGCTGACTTACCTTGGAGAGCATCCCGAAGAGCTTCTACCGCAGTAAGTCGGCGATTCTGGCCGACTCACCGTAACGAGTCCCCACCTTCAGACAATAATGAAGGTGGGGACTCTATTTTGCGAATGACACCTTCCGCTAACCGAGCATCAATGAAAGCGCTTTCCACCCACCTTGCGGGTGCGTTGGGACTGCTTTTGCTGGCAGGTTGCGGAGGCACCAACCCCACCGACGGCACCACCGCATACAATCGGGGCAACTCTCAGCCCGGCGCGCCCATTCCGGGCGACTCCAAGAACGCTCTCGCCGCTCCTAACGAGCTCAAAGGCAGCGTGGGTCTCATTCATGCCCCAACGGACGTGAAGGAAGTGGAACCGTGGGTGGCTCGGTTGAAGCGGTTGGAAAGCGTTCCGAAGCGATTCTTCGTGATGGGCCTCACGCCGGAGATCGCAAGCAA
>CAYYJX010000070.1:0-16639 GCA_964471545.1 uncultured Fimbriimonas sp.
TTGGATGTCTTTCTCGAGGGCCTCTACCTCTCTTGGACTGACAACTTTGCCGCCGTAGAGGTGATCCGAATCTTTCTTGATCTTCGCTTCGATCGCCTGATTCTGGTTCTCAAGCTCTTTTACTTCATCTGCGACCACTTTATAGGCAGCGTGCTCGACGTCGTAAACCTTCTTTGCGGCTTCGGCTAGTGCAAGGAGCTCTCGACCCTCCACCATTGCAGCCGCATGCTTTTTGATCTCCAGCATTTCAGCATCGAGTTCGTGGAGTTTATGGAGCCGAATGAGGTCAAGCGAAGCCACAAAGTAAGCGTAGCAGATTGACCTTCTGTTAAGGGACCCCGAAAAGCGTGGCTTGCCAGATACCCCTCCAGGGGATAAAAAACGGCCTACGTTTTGGGCTTTTGCCCCGGCATTGATCGATCCATTAATCGAGTCGCAACAATACGCTCGCGGTACTCGTTGAACACGCAAATTGCACGAATGCCAATCGTTTGGGCCGTCGTAAACGTCGAATCGAATGAGTGCGGATTGACTTTGCCGTCTTTGCAGCGAGCGTTTGCTTCGTCGAATCTTGCACAATCCCTACAGTCCACCGGAGGCCTCGTAAAAATGATAGCCGTTTGTCTACTCGTTTCCAATATGGTTCCTCAAGAGACCACGATCTCCTTCGATAAGAAAGAGCGGGCGTTTGTGGTGAAGGTAGGCAAAGAAACCCGGGTGGCAAAGGTTCAGCCGGATCCCCCAGCGCCTATCCCGGCTTTAGTTTTTCGAAAGGACGATCGGTGGGTGGTCTGGGACAATCGTGGCCTTGTTATTCGAGTTGGTGATAAGGTGACGACCACAAAGCTCGATCCCGTGGTGGATGACGCGACTCTCTTCACCGCGAAGCAAAGGGCAGAAAACACGAAGCTTATCAAGGACGGCAAGCGCAAGAAGCAAGCCGCTGCCTTGAGCGGCGCGATCCGAATTGGATCAACGGTTTTCCTTCTGCCTCGGTGGGTGGATAACGCGGGTCAAACCTGGCTAGAGGCGATGGTGAAGGTCGATTTTGCCGATCCGGAACCGAGACCGAAGGTTCTTGGCAAATTCAACGGCAACACTCGAGCGAACAAGCCGATCGACAATGAAGTCTTCGTTGTCGACGATCGGCCTGCCGCGATCGTCACCCAGGGCGATACGTGGGGAGTCTCCAGCCTGGATCCGAAGTCGGGTGACATTGTCTACTCGGTTTTCGGTAGCAACCTGGAGCAGTACCGATCCTCCGGGTTGTTCCTGGAGAAGACCTCTTACAAAACCACGCTCTTCGGCGAAGTGGATCCCAAAACGGGACGGCGGCGGATTCTTTATGAAACAAAGTCCACGAACTTCGAGCTGACTCCGGTGTTGCCCGTTTTGGCCAGGTTTGATGCTAAAGCAACGGTGTTTCACCACTTGGAGACGGGTGCAGAGGTTTCGCTACCTGGCAAGCAGGGTTTTCGCGAGGCAGGCGATTGGCTTGTTGCCTGGAAGACGGAAAACGGACGCACCCGCGTAAACGTTTATAAGCCAGAAAATTGGACCTTGCTGGCGTCCGCAAACATTTCGTTGAAATAAAAACTCCCCTGCCGTGTCGCATTCGGCAGAGGAGTGATTGTTTGGAGTGTCTCTCGATTAGGCGGCGCGTTGATCGGTGTTCTCGGAAAGGGAGGCTTCGATCTTCGCGATGAGATCGCGACCCGTTTTGCCGTCCTTAGGAGCGAGAGCTTCGGCAACATAAGCCTTCACCGCACCCGTGTTACCGTATCGACCGCTGACCCAAGCGTTGAGTCGAGAAAGAAGTCGGCCTCGCACGAGGTCCAAGTTCTTGCCGCCCGAAGGAAGAATGATTGCAAATCCGGTTTGACCGTAGCGAGCCACGAGATCGAGGCGTCGAACGTTGTCTCGGAAGAAATCAGCGGCATCGTACAGGAATCCCTGAACGCTCTCCTCCCCGTAGAACCGTCGCATGCCTTCCAGACCCGTGAACTTCACCACGATCAAACCGACTTCGGTGTTCTCGAAGCTGGCGCGGTGCAGTTCTTCGTCCAGTCGAGCTCGGAAATAGGCTTCGGTGTACGCATCCGTAATGGGATCCACGATCTCGTTCTCCGAGACATCAGAGGACTTGCGCAGCACTCGATCCTTCGCCTCTTCCGAGGTGAGAATCTTGCGCAGCTTCGCCAAAGACTGTCGAAGAATGTGCGACACGTAGTTGCACGAAATTCCAAGCTTGCCCGCGATTTCGGTTTGGTTCAGCGCCTCGAAATGGAAAAGGGTCAGGACCTCTCGCTCCAGATCGCGTAGCTGCTGCATAGCATGTTCGAGCACGACTCGGTCCTCCACCGACAGTTGCTCTGGGGCGTAGTTGGCCGCGTCGATCTTGTCGACTTCGGACTCTACGTCGTCCTCAGAGTTGGTCGGCAGAGCATCCAAAGAACCGACGCGCAACAGGTCCGCGGTGATAAGAACTTCTTTCACCGATGCCTCGCTAACACCGATGGTGTCGGCGATTTCCCGCTCGGTCGGAATTCGGCTAAGCGTTGCCTGCAGCGACGACGCGGCGCGATTCACCTTGTGGCGTAGCTCTTGAAGCCAAGCCGGTTGGCGAATCGTCTGCGACTTATCGCGCAGGTAGTGCTTGATCTCACCCGCCACCAGGTAGGTGGCATAGGTGTTGAATCGAACCCCTGCCGACGGATCGAACTTGTTGAGCGCGTTCAGCAGGCCGATAAAGCCCACTTGAACGAGGTCTTCGTACGCTTCGATTCCAGCGAACTTGCGAGCGGTTCGTTCCACGAGACTTGCATAGTTCACCATGATCAAATCTCGAAGATCCGCACGCGGATTCTCCAGATACCGAAGGACTAAGCCCTCAGAATCGTGCCCCAGTTGAGACGTTTGCGACATATTTCACTCCGTTGATTGCTGTTTCCGAGCACATCCTGTGCTCGGGGTTGATGATTGCTTTGGCCCGCCTTGGATCCTTCCTCGACGGACGAAACCGTTATTGAACGCTGTTGACGAGCTTGAAGATCGGAACCATGATCGAGATGGCAATGAAGCCGACCACGACACCGAGGAAGATAATGAGGAGGGGCTCGATCATCGATGTAAGGCCCTTCACCGCTGCTTCCACTTCTTGGTCGTAGAACTCGCCCACTTTGACCAACATTTCGGGGAGTCGTCCTGACTCTTCACCGATGTCGATCATTGTCGTAACCATGGTTGGGAACAGCCCCGAGGCCGCCAGCGGTGCGGAAAGCTTGGTTCCTTCTCGCAGGCTTGCTCGGGTGTTATCGATTGCTTGGTTGAGAACCTCATTGCTGAGGGTTTCACCTACAATCTCCAAACTACGCATCATGGGAACGCCTGAGTTAATCAGAGTTCCAAACGTTCGTGAGAAGCGAGCGACGCTCATCTTCATGGACAGATCACCCATGATCGGCACCCGCAGCTTAAGAAAGTCGAGCTGGTATTTCCCTTTTGGAGTCTTCGCGTACTGCTTGAGCCCCACGAAGAATCCACCAATGAAGAGGAGGATGACCCACCAGTAGGCTTGCATGAAGTCGCCAATTCCAAAGAGGAACTTCGTCACCGGCGGCATCTCTACGTTCATACCGGTGAAGATTTCTTTGAACTTCGGCAAGACGAACGTGAAAAGAGCGAAGAGCATGACCTGGGAGAAGACCAAAACGAGGACCGGATAGGTCATCGCCGACTTGATCTTGCCCTTGATCTCGGCTTCGTACTCCAAGAACCCACTTAAGCGGTCCAGAATCTGATCGAGGATGCCACCGAGTTCAGCGGCCCGGATCATGTTCACGTAAAGCTTCGAGAACACGTTGGGGTGCTTCGCCATCGCCTCGTTAAGGGTCATACCGCCCTTTACGTCGATGGTGATTGTCTCGAGCGCTTCCGTGAGACCTGGATCTTTGCTCTGACCATGGAGAATGTCGAGACAGCGGAGAATGGGGATACCCGCATCGATCATGGTCGCAAATTGGCGTGAGAAGACGACCAGCGATTTCAGCTTGACCTTCTTCGGCTTCTTGGACCCAATCGGCGCCGACGATTTGGCCTGTTTGATTTCAGCGACGTGAAGCGACTGCTCGCGCAGCTTTGCGGCTAGCGCTGCTTCTGACTCCGCTTCTTGGGTTGATGAGATCATCTTCCCAGACGCAGGGTCCACCGCTTTATAGGCGTACATCGGCATGTTCTTTCTCTCTCCTAACGTGAGCGGGACTCGGAGTTCCGATTTCAGCGTCGTGACTTCGAACCAAATCCCCGCGGTCCTACGTTCACTTGTTTTTGCTGAACCGGTAACGTCACCGAGTTCCCGTCGACACGATTAATAGTCGGAAAACCACACGCCGACACCCCACGTATAAATGCGAGAATCGCCTAACAATCAACTTTAGGTTTTTCCACGAGAACGCGAAGAGTTGATGATGAAAACAAAAAAAGCCCCCTGAGAATCCTCAGGGGGCTTTCCTCGGCTGAACTTAGCGGGTGGATCGTGCGGCTCGGATTCGGGCGGTTGCTCGCTCGATCTCCATCACAGCATCCTCTTGAGCAACGGTCGACTCTTCGCCGCGAAGAGCCTTTCGAGCTTCCTCAAGCGCCTTTTCCGCCTCTGCAAGCTGAACTTCGTCAGCTAGCCGGGCTTCATCGGCAAGAACCGTGACCTTGCCCTTAGCGACTTCGACGAATCCGCCGCCGACGTAAACGTATTGGCGGTTGTTCTTATCGTCGATGTATTCCAACAGACCGGGTCTCAGGGCCGAAACCAACGCTACGTGACCCGCTTGCACACCGAAGTAACCGTCGATGCCGGGCGCCACGAGCGAAAGAGCCGTGGTCTCGACAACCGACCGATCCGGTGCCACAACGGAGAGCGAGAAGGTTCCTGCCATGGATTAACCTGCCGCCATGAGCTTCTTGGCTTTCTCGTGAACGTCGTCCAGACCGCCGCAGTACAGGAACGCCTGCTCTGGGTAGTGGTCCAGGTTTCCGTTGACGATTTCCTTGAACGATGCAACCGTCTCGTCGATGCTGACGAATCGGCCGGGGTTACCGGTGAACTGCTCAGCAACAAAGAACGGTTGCGAAAGGAATCGCTCGATCTTTCGTGCTCGGGCAACAAGAGTCTTGTCCTCGTCGCTCAATTCGTCGATACCGAGAATTGCGATGATGTCTTGCAGTTCCTTGTATCGCTGAAGGGTTTGTTGAACCTGTCGTGCAACCGCGTAGTGGTCTGCACCAACAACGGTCGGGTCGAGGTTCTTCGAGGTTGAAGCGAGCGGGTCCACAGCCGGGAAGAGACCCTTCGATGCAATGGATCGCTCCAGGTAGATGTAAGCGTCCAAGTGAGCAAATGTGGTTGCCGGTGCCGGGTCGGAGGGGTCGTCTGCCGGAACGTAGACCGCCTGAACCGAAGTAACCGAACCCTTGTTGGTAGAAGTGATTCGCTCTTGGAGAAGACCCATTTCCGTAGCAAGCGTCGGCTGGTAACCAACCGCGCTGGGCATTCGTCCGAGAAGCGCCGATACCTCGGAACCTGCTTGAACGAATCGGAAGATGTTGTCGACGAAGATAAGAACGTCGCTACCAACCTCGTCTCGGAAGTACTCCGCCATGGTCAGTGCGGTAAGTGCAACTCGAAGACGTGCTCCGGGCGGCTCGTTCATCTGACCGAACACCATTGCGGTCTTGTCAAGAACAGCCTTAACGGTGCCGTCCTTGTCCGTGAACTTGGCTTCCTTCATTTCGAGCCAAAGGTCGTTTCCTTCACGGGTGCGTTCTCCAACACCTGCGAACATCGACACGCCCGAAGCTTCAACAGCGATGTTTCGGATGAGTTCTTGGATGGTAACGGTCTTACCGAGACCCGCACCACCAAAGAGACCGATCTTTCCACCCTTGTTAAACGGAACGAGTAGGTCGACAACCTTCAGACCCGTGGGAAGAAGCTCAACCTTGGTCGATTGTTGTTCGAACGTCGGCGGCTTGCGGTGGATCGGAAGGCGAGGTGCATCGTCAACGGCCTCACCGTTGTCGATGGGCTTGCCCATCAGGTTGAAAACTCGACCGAGCGTCTTTTCGCCGACGGGAACGGAAATGGCAGCGCCGGTATCGACTGCATCCATTCCTCGGACGATTCCGTCAGTGGTCGAAAGCGCGACCGCACGGACGATACCGTCTCCCAAGTGCTGCGCTACTTCGCAAACGAGATCGATGCCACGAGTGGCGTCTTTGATCTCGAGCGCGTTGTAAATCTCGGGGAGCTCCGAAGCCGAAAATCGGCAGTCGACGACGGGGCCCATAACTTGGAGAACTTTTCCGGTGCCTGGCATTCGCGTAGGTTCCTGTTTTAGGTGGTTGTCACAAAGGACTCAAGGGTGTTCACCCGCAAATCCCAAGCAACGCGCAAGAGTATACCGGGCGCATAATAAGAATCGGTATGCAACCAGACGCTTCCCATAACGATTCCTCTGCGAACTTCCCGGAATCGCCGATCGGGGAGGTCGGTGCTGCGTCTCCTGACGAACAAGTCACTCAGTATAAGATGGGTGCCTTCGACGCCAACGGATCGGTTCAGAAGCACCGCTTTGAAAACGTGTATGCCATCACCGAGGCCGAGGGCGGTGCCATGCTTGAGGCAACCACAGACGGCGAGGCGTTCGACCTTTGGGTGGAACTCATCCAGAATCTGCCCGAACCGTTTGTTCTGCTGTACGATCTCGTGTCTTCCGGCTCAGGTCGCCCTCCGAGCGCCTATGTCCACGAAGACCTGATGGCAACGGACGAGATCAAGTCGCTCCTGAAAGACCATGCGCCGTTTCTTCGGCAAGATGGTCGACATCGTCTAGCCGTCCACTCCACTCCGGCCGCCACAACCTTGCTCCTCGATGAACACGATGTGATCAAGGTTCTGCCCAGCCACCCCAGAGTTCGAAAGGCCCTGGACGACCTTGGCTATCGGCAGAACCTTATTGAGATTCCCTTCCCCCATTCGCATGGCCAAGACCCAAGATTCAATGCCGAGGAAGATCGCTGGTTTGCCTCGCACCCTTGGGTGGAATTAGATGGAGAGGAACTCGACCAAATGCTCGGTGGTTCCTAAAGGATTGATCGACCAAGAACGTTCGCCCGCCGAAGGACCTATTCACGGTTCGATCGCAACCCTCGGAAATTCTTACCCGTGTGTATAATCCGTAACAATCGTTGAACCTGAAACAAACGGGTTCAGCTCAACGGTAACAGATTCAGAAACAGTTTAGGAAATCCCATGAAGCGCTTCATTAACTGGCTTAAAGCACTTTTCAACCGGACCATGGATAACTTGGAGGATCCGGATATGATGCTGGACCAAGCCAAGCGCGACATGAACCAAGCGTATATCACGAACAAGGAGCGCGCGGTTCAGGCAATTGCTCAGAAGAACCAACTTGAGAATCTTCTGAAAGACGAGCGCAAGAAAGCAGAAGAATTAGAGCGAAAGGCCGGTCTCGCCCTTAAGCAAGGCAACCGAGATCTTGCCGTTCAGTTGATGCGAGAGAAGATGAATCGCGATGCCACCATCGCCAACCTTCAAACCAGCTACGACCAAGCGCTTGCCACGGTAGAGCAGATCAAGATCGGTCTGAAGCGACAAGAGGAAGAGGTTCGCAAGAAGACCGCCGAGGCGCTGGCGCTCAAGGCTCAATGGAAGCAAGCTCAAATCCAAAGCGAGATCAGCAAGGCCCTAGATGGTCTGAACTTCGAGAATCAGTTTGAAGGGTTCGGAGCCGTAGAGCAACGGATTCGCGAAAAGCAAAGCGAGGCGGCGGCCCGTGCGGAGATCGGTTCGACTTCGCTCAGCGCGCAGTTGATGGAACTCGAGTCGAAGTCTCGGGACTATGAAGCTGAGGACGAACTCTCGAAGCTTGAAGAGCGACTGGGTCTTTCCACCGCTCCGAAGGTCGAAGCAACGCAGCAAGTCACCGTTTCAGAGGGTGGCGCCGCGGCTCCGGCAACCGAGAATCAAGTCAGCGTTGGTGAGGCTGAGGCCGCTCTGGCCGACCTCGAAAAGCGACTCAACGGCAACTAATCTAGTTCGCCTTAACCGGATTTCCCTTGAGGAGACGCTCGTAAACCGCGAGAGTCTCCTCAATCATTTTTGGCGCACCAAAAACCTGTTCTGCTCTTCGCTTCGCCCCTTCGCCCAGTTCGCGCCGCAGACTTTCGTCTCTTGCGAGCGCTAGGAGAGCCGACGCCATTGCCTTCTCGTCTCGCGCCGGGACCAACACTCCAGCATCGGCCGTAACC
Organism: uncultured Fimbriimonas sp.; assembly: GCA_964471545.1. GTDB lineage: Bacteria > Armatimonadota > Fimbriimonadia > Fimbriimonadales > Fimbriimonadaceae > Fimbriimonas. The sequence goes on from CAYYJX010000070.1 coordinate 8,326, forward strand.
ACTTCGGGCAATCCACCGACATCGGTGCTGACAGCAGGAAGACCCATCATCATTGCCTCGACTACGGACATGCCCATCGCTTCCTTCAGGGAAGGAAATGCGAAGAGATCCATGGCGGAGAGGGCGGGCCAAACCGGATCGCGATAGCCGGCAAAGACCACGCGATTTTCCATGCCAAGCGATGCCACCAGCGATCGGTACTCGGCTTCCCCATCACCGCTTCCAACTAGTAAGAGGCGAGCACTAGGAACAGAGTCGGACAGAATCTTGAAGGCCCGCACGAGGGTATCGATCCCCTTCATTGGGGTCAGCCGAGCCACCGTTCCGATCACTAGATCGTCGATGCCGAATCCGAACTCATCGCGCACAGATTGTCGATCGATTGCGGGAGGACTCGGAATCCCGTTGTACACAACTTCAATCTTGCTTGAAGCAACCCCTTGTCCAATAAGGTGCGCACGCACGCCTTTGGAGACCCCGATCATCCGGTCGGCGAAAGCAAAGGAGAGCTTGCCACTCATTCCATGAACCGTCGCCACACACGGAATCCGAGCCAACTTAGCGGCAAGGCATCCGTTGAGACTGGAGGTGGATAGGTGCGTGTGCACAACATCCACTTTCAACTCTCGATACAATCGCATCAGCCTCGAAACAGCCAGCGGATCGATCTTGGCCCTCACTCGAACGGGGTAAGCGTCAAATCCGAGCGTGCGCATTTCCTCCGTGTACGGCTTGCCTTCAAAGGTGATGAACGGGCAGTCATGGCCCGATTCCCTCAGGCCGGAGGCAAGAATGGTGAGGCTTTGTGCCGCGCCGTAGATGCGGTGGGTCGCGCTACAAACCTGTGCAATGCGCATGGCTACTTTCCGTACTTCTCCGCCCGGAACAGTTTGTAAATGAAGACGGGCATGACGGTGTCGTTTCGAACGGCAATACGTCGAATCAGGTACGGATCAGTCTCCTTCGTGTTCAGCCCCTTGAGCGTAGAAATTCCTAACTCGTAGCCTGCCTCTTTCACCAGTCTCGGCGTCGCATCATTGAAACTCCCGTAGGGATAGCAAAACGTTCGGCAAGGCTTGCCTAAGAGGTCCTCGACCTGAGCTTTGCTCCGAACGATCTCGTCTCGCTGCTTAGCCTCGTCGAGTTCACCCAATTTGGCGTGCGTGGCGGTGTGGCTCCCAAACTCCACCCCCCTACCGATGAGCTCAACAATCTGATCGCGCGTCATGAGAGGCGCCGAAACGTCTCCAATCCGCGTGTCCCAATCATTGAACTGACCGATTCGCTCCGAGACTAGGAAGACAGTCGATGGAAAACGGTGCGCCGATAGCTCCGGATAGGCCGTCGTGTAGAAATCCTCGAACCCATCGTCAAAGGTGAGACAAACGGTTTTTCGAACACTCGTACTTCCGGAGAGAAACGCTTGCTCCAGATTCTCCACCGCGTAACCGCGCTTGGCTAAAAAGGCCAATTGCTTCCGAAATAGGGTCGGCGGAACAAAGGTTCCAGGGTAGGTGGTTTTCGGATCGACCGGAGCGATCTTGTGATAGGTCAGAACCGAAACCTTTCTTGGCACGGCTCTATTTTACGAATTCTGCGAGTCAGATTCACTCGCAACGTCGGTGGACTCCAATTCTCCCTCAGCCTTGCCCGCTTCCTGCTCTTCTCGCCAAACCCGCCGCATTTCTTGATCTCTACGCATCGCGCTCTTCCACCAGAACGCTCCAGCAATCAGCCCTGCGGTGATGAGGAACAGGGATGCGGCAATCAGAAATGCCCCAACGGGATTAAGCAGGGCATCGTATCCGCGGACCATTGCACTGAAGATTACCGCCGTGAGCGCCCTCCAGCGACCTAAGCGGCGGCGCGGCTGGTGATCCGACTTGTTTCTACTCGGTCTTCAAGCATGGCCCGCCATCTAGCACGGGAGATTCGGTCCACGTGAAGTATCTGCACGCCTCCGCGAAAATGACCGATCATGCTCGTTGGTCGGCAGTTCTTCAACGAACCAATAAAATCAACTCCACCAAACGCTGTTGCCAAGGTGAAGTGCGCGTTTAGGCCCAGGGGTAAGTTGCACGGCAACAAGATGCCAACTCCGCTCTCGGAAATGTCCTCGCAGATGAACGCAATCGAGCCTTCATCGGAGTGCATGATCCCCTCAAGGGAGTCGACGCAAAGCCTACTCTCGCCGCGCAGGGGGCGCTCTTCCACGGGGGAAACGAGCTTTAGCTGAGCGGATTCGTCGTCCAGCCGAGTGACCATACCAATGAAGGTGTATGCGGTCTTGGGTCCCTCAACCTCAACCGCAACGAACTCACCCAGACTGTAGTCCATGGCGTCGGCAGGACGAACCTCGATGTAACCGTTCCAAAAGTCGGCAACCCATCCTCCGCCAAGTTTGGATGTGGAGAGACTCTGCAATCTCATGCGGCGATTAACGCACTGCATGATGTACACAAAGTCGATGCTTATCCCCTGCTTAAGCGTCTTTGCCATCCCCAAGTGTCTTATTGAACAACTTGGGCAAAAACAACCTGGCAACGCTACAGGGTTTTCCTGATAACCGGGGAGATTGGTACAGCGACTACCAGGGTTTTGAATCTAAAACTCTGGTAGTCGCCCTTGGTGATTCCGGACTTAGAACATGAAGTCGGTTCGCAGGAAGTTGCTGGATCGACTCTTCAGGATCTCGTTGACGAGTTCCCTATTGAGTTCCGAGTAGTCGGTTGCGACCAGCGTTCGGATGGAGAATCGCTTGAGAGCATCGGCAACAGAAAGCGTTCCCTCTGCCGAAGCCTTTCGACCCGTGAACGGGAACGTGTCCGGACCTCGCTGGCACTGAGTATTGAGGTTCACGCGCGACACTTGGTTCACCAAGGCATCGATCATCGGCCCAAGTACCAGAGGATCGTTGCCGAACAGGCTCACCTGCTGTCCAAACTCGGACTCGACCGCGTATTCCATCACTTCCGAAACATCTTCGTATTCGGCAATCGGGATGATCGGGCCGAACTGCTCTACCGTAAAGAGCCGCATCTCCTTAGTAACCGGGAACACGATAGCCGGGTGCATGAAGTTCTCCACGAACTCGCCGCCACCCTCGTTCATCACCTTGGCGCCTTTCTCCTCGGCCTCGTCAATCAGCGATCGGAACCAGTTCACTGCTTCGATATCAGCAACCGGCGTGAGCTGAACGCCCGGAGCCCACGGCAATCCAGCCTTCATCTTTGCAATTGCTTCGCCAAGCAGAGAAATCAATTCCTCTCGTCGCGACTTGTGCACGTAAATGATCTTCAGTGCAGTGCAGCGTTGACCGTTGAATCCGAGAGCGCCGGCAATGATCTGAGGCACCGTCACCTTCATGTCCGCGTCGGGCAGAACGACGGCCAAGTTCTTGGCATCCAAGGAGAGAACGCACTTAAAGCGGTGTGGCTTGGGGTGATACTGCTTGAGCTTGTCGGCGGTTTTGCTGCTGCCGATGAACGCAAGCAATTCAATTCCCCCAGACTGGATGATCGGTGGAATAATCGTGCCGCCTCGACCGTTGATAATGTTCACCACTCCGGGAGGGAAACTGTCTCGGAATGCCTCCAGCAACGGGTTGTTCAATAACTGTCCGAATCGCGGCAGCTTGCTGATCACTGGATTGCCCATCAGGATCGCGGGCAACAACGTTGTGAACGTCTCGTTCAGCGGATAGTTGTAAGGTCCCATGCAAAGCGTCGGGCCGAAAGGCGATCGACGCACTTGAGCAAGGAATCCATTCTCGATGCTGAAGCCGCTGTTGTTTCGGTCCAGCGCCTTGAGAGCCTGAACGGAATCTTCAATGTACTGAACGGTCCGATCGAACTCTTTGTAAGAGTCGGCTTGGGTTTTGCCGATCTCCCACATCATTCGTTCCACAACCGTTTCTCGGACGGCTTTCATCCTTGCCGTGAACTCCTCTACGGCGTGAATTCGCTCGGCAACGGTCATGGTTGGCCACTTCCCTTTACCGTGGTCCCAGGCTGCCTGTGCCGCTTCTAACGCTTGCAAAGCCTCGCTCTCATCCAAGAGAGGTGCGGGACCTAGGGACGGACGAACGATGCCACCGTTCCAATCAAAGAAAAGGCAAGACTTAACCTCTTGCTGGTCACCCGCCCATTCCCTAATCTCACCGCCGATGAGATAGCGCAGGCCGTCTTCGATTTTCGGAATCGGACGTCCGTCCGACTGCCAATTTCGGCGGTCTGCGTGGGATGCGATGGGGGTAACAGAAGAAGACATGTCACTTTTCAGTTTGAACCAAGATTTCTCGTGATTCACGGATAAATCTTAACAAACTGCGCTAAAGGTCACTTCTCGCCCTTTAGCAGTCCTCTATGTCTAAGATTCGTAAACTGAGCCATCCGGATTTGTAAACTGAGCATGAGGTGGGAATGAATCGACGATCCGAAAGGCTGAGTTTCGCCGATGAAGCCGCTCTACAAACGTTTTCGGGCCGATTGGCATCGGTCGTTTCGCTTGGGGATGTCGTCCTCCTTCGCGGGCCGTTGGGAGCAGGCAAAACCACGTTCGTCCGCGGCTTTTTGCGGGCAATTGGGCATCAGGGAGAAGTTCGTAGTCCGACCTTTTCTTTGGTCAACCTTTACCAAACGACGCCTCCGGTTCTCCACGCAGACCTCTACCGGGTCGAGTCGGTTCTGGGTCTGGGGTTAGAAGACGAACTGGACGATTGCGTCTCTTTCATCGAGTGGCCCGATCGCAACGATCTTCCTTGGGATAAGTCCCAAACCATAGACATTTCCATCGGCTTTCATACTGAAGACGATGGGGCGCGGGAGGTCGAAGTGACAGGTCCGATCTCGCGCGCCGACCTGTGGTCGATCGTTCATACTTGAGGTTAATGGATCGGCTTCGCGTTGGGATTCTTGGTTGTGCGCACATGCATGTCCACGCTTACATGCATGGACTCAACACCCATCCGAACGCGGAAGTGGTGGGCGTCTACGATCGCGATCCGAAACGAGCAAAGGCCCTTGCCGATCGGTGGAAGATTGAGGGGGGAGCGTTTAGCGATGTCAGCAAACTTCTCGAAAAGTGCGACGCGGTCGCCATCGCTTCAGAAAATGTCTTTCACGCCGAGCTGGCGGTCGCTGCGGCCAAGGCTGGCAAGCACGTTATCTGCGAAAAGCCCTTGGTGACAAACGAGGACGACGCCAATGCCATGAGAGCCGCCTTCGAAGGTACCGGGCTCGTTTTTGCCACCGCATTTCCCTGTCGGTTCTCGCCCTCTTTCCAGAGGCTTAAGCAGGTCGTCTCGAGCGGCGAAATGGGCAAGCTCTTGGCGATCACCGCCACCAACCGAGGTCGATGCCCATTCGATTGGTTCGTTCAGACCGAATTGTCCGGCGGTGGAGCAATGATCGACCACGTTGTTCACGTCGCCGATTTGCTGCGGTCTCTCCTGGGTGAAGACCCAACATTCGTCCAAGCTTCTATTGGCAACAACCTGTATGGGAAAGAATGGGATGACACCGCGATGGTGACGCTCCAATATCCCTCGGGCTTGTTCGTCACGCTGGACTCGAGTTGGTCCCGACCCAAAAACTTCCGCACCTGGGGCGATGTGACGATGTCGGTAGTCTTTGAGAATGGTCGACTCGAACTTGACATGTTCGACCAAGTGATCGAGCGGTTTACCATCGACTCCGATCCATCCCACGTTTCTGACTCATTCGGATCCGACTTAGACGAGGCCTTGATCCACAACTTCGTCGATGCCGTTCTCAAGGGAACCCCCGTGAGCGCATCGTTAGAGGATGGTCTCGCCGCCTCGAAAATCGCGATTCGTGCCTACGATTCTGTGGCGAGAACCCAGCCGATCTCACTCCAGAGCCCAACATCCGAGCCTTTTGCCAAGGCGTAGGGTTCGGTTTGTAAGGTTTTCGATGCTGGAAACCTAAGAAGTCTCTGCAGAATTACCAGGTTTTGCCGATACCTAACCTGGGCTCAGGCACGTTGCTTTCGGCGTAGTAAACAATCCGGAAGCGGGGAATCCTGCTCGAAGAAAGGCTATGGCATTGACTATCAAGGTTGCTCACGACTTCATCTGTCCTTGGTGCTGGATTGGACTGTTCCAAGCACAAAGGATGCAGCGGGAATTCGGCGTCAAAATCGACTGGCGCGGTTACGAACTCTTCCCGAAGAGCCTTGATTGGCCCGAAGCGGGTCCGTCAAAGGAGAAGCCTGCTGATAAGCCAGACACCCCTTCTCGCTTAGCTTTGATGCTTGCAGCAGAGGGACTCGAAGTCCCCAAGATTGAGCGCCCGCACCACATGGGAACGTACAACACGCATCAAGCGGTGGAGTACGCCAAGACCGAGGGGGTCCAGGATGCCGCTATCGAAGCCCTGTACCGAGCGTTCTGGGAAGGCGGACGCAACATTAACGATCCGCACGTCATCTCTGATGTGCTGCGTGGCATCGTTCACGATCTCGACGCCCTGGCTTATGCGATCAAGAACGACAAGTTCGGCGATCAGGTCGTGGATTTCGACGATGATGCCTATGCGCGAGGCGTCTACAACGTCCCCACTTTCTTTATCGGCTCCGAACGATACGCTGAGCAACCGTACGGCGTCCTTCGCAAGGCGTTGGTGAAGGCGCTCGAAAACGGAACGGGATCGACCGTCTACGAAGATATTCACTTCCCCTCTGGGTACTCCAAGCCTGGGCATGCAAACCGACCCTATGTCTTCATCAACATGGTGTCGACGATCGATGGAAAGATCCTTACGGGCGAGCGGGACGAGCCTGTGGATGATCTTGGATCGAAGACCGATCATGCGGTCATGCACCTTCTCGAATCCAAGGCGGACGCGGTTCTCGTGGGTGCAAACAGCCTGCGAGCCACGCCCAAGTCCTGGAATCCAAAGACTCACAAGCGGATCGTAGTGACCAAGTCTGGGAACCTTCCCTCGGACGCCGAATTCCTGCACCACGGCGAGCCGTTTGTGGCGGTTCCTGGCAGTGCCAATCTCAAACTTCCCGGCAAAGCGACCGTTCTACGAACAGGCACCAACGAGGTGGATTGGGAAATGCTGCTCGAGCGACTCTATACTCTCGGCGTTCGCCGATTGAACGTTCTGGGAGGCAGCGAAATCAATGCGGCCCTTCTGGAGAGGGATCTCGTGGACGAACTTTTCTTGACTCTTGCTCCGAAGATCAAGCTCGGTAAAGACGTTCCGACCTACGCAGACGGGAATCCTTTGCCCCGGCACAAGGTCCGGTCGTATGACCTTGTTGAGCATCACGCTGTTGAAGGCGAACTGTTCCTTCGATACCGCCGGAAGCACTAAGCCCCTGGCGATATCGAAGATGGAGAACGGAGATCGAGTTACACGATCTCCGTTCTTTTTGCTTCAAGAATCTCAATCACGGCGCCCATTCCTTCGTTCGCATCGAAGTAGGCGTACTGCCCATCGCCGCCCATGTCGCCGCGCATCATCAGCGTCGCCCCTTGCTCTTCAAGCGCCTGCTTGGTGGTTGCCATGTTCTGAGTCCAGAACGCGATGTGGTGAAGTCTGGGTCCTTTGGTATCTAACCCTTCTGCCCACGCGCTATCGGTTCCAATTGGCTCGATGAGTTCAAGCTGCACGCCTCCTAAATCGATGAATGCGAGTTTGGCGCGATCGTTTGTTGGGTTGCCTCGGTAAGTTGCCCGACACTCGTTGCCCGGGTCGGTAACGATCACTTTGGGCCGTTCGATTCCCAGGAGAGCGACGTATTTGTCCAATGCCGATTCGATGTCGTGAACGACCACTGCCACCTGAGCCAACTTGGTGCTGTCGAGGGTTGCCATACGCTCACGCTACCCCGGCTGAAAGTTTTTTCAAAGATTTTTGAGAATGTTGTCGAAATGGAAGTTCCTCAAACGCTCGTGACATGTAACCGCGATTGCTGAACAAATGCAGGACCGGTTCCGAGAAAGAAAATGGATATTCGAACCATTGTTAGCATCGCGGCCATCACCGCCCTCTCCGCCGGGATAAGCGGAACATCCCTTAAGGCTCAGACGCCCTCCACCCAGGAATCTGGGAAAAGATTCGCGATCGTGTTCTATGAATCGGATAAGGGTTTTGGAGCACGCACGAGTGCCAAAGCGGACAAGTACTGGTCCGAATGGATTGCGTACATCGGCGGAATCCAGAGCAAAGGGGTCATCGACAGCGCTCTCCCTGCACCCCTTTTGCCCCCGTCTGAGGGAAGAACCGTCGACGCGTCGGGGACCGCCAAGTTCAGCCCCAAGACCATTCAGCTAAGCGGCATG
>CAYYJX010000071.1:0-15734 GCA_964471545.1 uncultured Fimbriimonas sp.
CCGAAAAATCTTGGCCGGATCGGTACGACCACGGCCTGGTGTGGGTTGCCGTTACCGATGCGGCGTGGGCTCAGGAGATGCGCATGATCCGAGAAGGTCTGCTCGATCGCATGCGCGCCATGGCGGGGGAACCGAGCCTCTTTACCGACCTTCGTTTTGGCGTTCGGCCGCTGAAGCAACCGAAGACGCCGGAGGTCATTGAAATCCCCGAGGGGCTGGAGAAGCTACACACCGCCGGATCGATTCGGGAGATCGCCGAAGCTCGGATGCAGCGGTGGAAAGAAAGCCAGAAGAAGTAGCCCGCTCTTCGACCCTTCCCTTGGTCGAATCCGTACGGCACCGACCTGCCGTTCTGGTCTTTCTGGCGATGAGCCTAACGCTCATGGCTCTCCAACCCGGCCCGTCGGCAGGCATCGCGGGGCTGGGGCTGATTCTTGCCGGGCTAGGCGCCACGCTGATGCGCGCCTCCCTTCCCTTCTTGTTCGGCGCGACCCTTGCGCTCATCGGCGTTTGGCACACCGGGTTCTCTTTGCGACCCGTGACTCCCGGCTACAAGTCGGACCTTACGGTGCAGGTAGAGGGCGTGCCCGTGGTGGACGAGTCTCGCTCGCGGGTGACCGTGTATGCGGATGGAAGACGTCTGCAGGGGATTTGCGAGGAGAAGATCGACTGGGTGCCCGGCTCCACGTGGCGGGTTTCAGGGAAGATCGCCGCCCTGAGTCCGCAAGAAAAGTGGCTGGCTCAACGGGGAATGGTGGGCACATTCCGGTTCAAAGCCACCGAAGCGGAGCCGATCTCAGACGCCAACCCGTTCGAGCAACTCGCCTATCGATCGCGAAAGGAGTGGGCGATTCGGTCGAAGTTGCTGTTCGGCGCCGACGATGGTTCCTGGATCGCCGCTCTGGCGTTCAACGATGACCAAGCGTTGGAGGACGATGCGGTGCAGGTCCTGCGCTCCAGCGGCACGTACCACCTGGTCTCCGCTTCCGGATTGCACATCGCCATTCTCGCCGGGGCGCTTGCCTGGGTGCTTCAAAGGGTTCAGGTGTCGAAAGGGGTTCGCTACTGGCTGATCGGGGCGATTCTGATCTTCTACTCGCTGGCGACAGGTTGGCACGAAGCAACGGTGCGCGCCACGGTGATGTTCTTGATCGCGGAGGCGGCTTTCTTTATCAGGCGCTCCAAAGATCCTCTTTCCGCGTGGGCGGTGGCAGGGGCGGGATGGCTGCTCTTCTACCCTTGGGCGCTCACCACGCCCGGCTTTCAGTTCTCTTATCTGGTCACCTTGGGGCTGATCCTGTTCGTCTCCGGATTGCACCCGGCGGGTGAAGAGCACCCTTTTCGTCTCTGGGAAGGGCTCAAGGTTTCGGTGGTCGCTACTCTCGCTTCCGAACCTTTGGCGGCGTGGTGGTTCGGTCGGGTGACTCTGTTTGCGTTGGTCGCCAACGTGCTCATCGGAACGGCGGCTTCCTTTTTGCTGGTCGCGGCGCCCATTGCCCTTTCACTCATGGATGTTTGGCCGCTCGGCGCGGAGTGGATGGCTCGAGAGGTGATCGCACCAACGCTCAATTACGTGCGGTGGGTCCTAGAAAAGGTTGCCTTCGCACCCTCTTCTGTTGTGGAACTGGGAACCGTTTCCACCCTTTTCTTGGCGCTGTATTACGGCTGCGCGCTTGCCATGTGGAGAGAGCCGACTCGTCCTCGGTTGCCTAAACTGCCTAGACTTCAAAAATCGGCCCAACCGGTGCAAAATAAGTAGACATAGTTCTACATGACTCGGTTTTCTGGCTTCTTTGATTTCGTCGCCAAGGTGCGACCGAATCGCGATGAACTGGAGCGCCTCATCCTTTCCGGGGCGTGCGATTCGTTGTGGCCGAACCGCCGAGCCATGCTTTGGGCCATTCCTGCCGCCATGGAGCATGCGCAAACCCTGTTTGGGCTAGTGGAGCAGGGTGCGTTGCCGCTGGACTTTCCGGAGCCGCCCATGCCGACAGACATTCAGGACTTCACCACCGAAGAGAAGGCGGTTTACGAGCGCGTGCTTTTGGGGCTGGATATCGACCGGCATCTGATGGCCTTCGAGCGGGAACGGGTGCGATCGAGGGGCGGCATCACCACCTCTGAAGCCAAACGCCTGAAAGATGGCGAGAAGGCGATTGTGGTGGGCAATCCCATTCGTTTGCGGTTTCCGCCCACTCCCAGCGGTAAGCGAGTGGTGTTTTTCGACTTAGAAGACGAGACCGGGCTGCTGAACGTCACCTGCTTTGACGATGTGTACCAACGAGACGGTCACGCCATTGTGTGCAGCCCTTACGTCACGCTCATCGGTCATGGTCAAAACCGAGACGGACACATGGCTTTCTTGGGATCGCGCGTCTTTGAATACAAACCTTTGCTTTCACAACGAACCGAGCAGGCCGCACCCATTAAAGTGGCAGACTTTTTGGTGGGTTAGGTTCGTCGGTTCTATAATCCATCTGGTGCGCTTCGGCTCGCCAACCGAAAATCCTGAAGGGAAAACCCCCAAGAGGGGCCGTGTTTCACAAGAATGCGGAAGACAAGGAGGGGATTAACATGATGAAAACCATTTTTCGAGCGGCATTGCCCGCATTAGCCATCGCCGCTGCCGCCGGTGCTCAGGCTCAAGGTCTCAAAGGGCTTCAATTCGGCGTCGGTGCAGGTTTGTTCGTGCCTCGATCTGAGCGCGTGAAGGATCTGTTCAGCGATTCGATCGTGCAGTACTCGTTCGGACCCATGGCGCCGAATCGACTGGGTCGAGCCGGCTTCGGTTGGGACTTCGCCGGAACCGCCATCAGCGCGAACGGCAACAACATGTTCAACCTGGGCGTGATGTACGGCTACGAGTGGCAAAGCCGCGGGGCGAGCGAGAGTTCCACCCTCACTTACGCTCGCGTGGGCGCGGGTCCTGCCTTCTTGGCGTACGACGTCACGGGGCTTGGTTTGGACGTTCGCAAGCAGCGATTCACCTTCCTGACCGCTGCCGAAGTGGGCGTTGTGTTCAACCGCACCCTCACGGTGAGCCTGCAATACGTTCAACTTCCCACCTACGACACCTTGGACTTCAGCGGATTCCGACTGAACGCCAAGGTCACCGTGGGTCGATTCTAGACCGCCTTTTTCAGCAGGCGCCAAATCTAAGCAGGCAACAAAAAACGGGCTTCCCATTTGGGAAGCCCGTTTTGCTTTCTCTTAATCCAACGAGATTAGAGAGTGACCTCACCGTGCTTAATGAACTCGCCACCTTGGTTGCTGGTCTCTTGCTGAGGAGGAGGTGTTCCTGCCGCCGGGGTTTGACCCGTTGCGGGCGTCGTTCCCGTGGCTGCCGGAGCAGGCGTGGGAGCGGGTTCCTCTTCCTTGGATCCACACCCGGCTAGGGCAAGGACTCCGAGAGCGGCAACGCAAAGAGAAGCGATCTTAAGTTTCATGGTCATGGTGGAAGGCATTATTGGCCGAAGGTGTTATCCGGCGTAAACGCGGCCGAGTAGTTCGCGCCTCGCAGACCACCCATTCCTCGGAAGAACCATTGGTTCGCCGCGGGAATGCGTCCTTGAGCGTTGAAGATCTGATACGGGATTTGCGACGTGGTGCTTGCCGGGAACGGAAGCTTGTTGCCATCTGCGTACTTGACCAACTTTGCGGAGCTATCCGAGAACACGTGGACGTTGCCGATGCCGAACGTGTGGAACGACGCGGTGAGCGTCAACACGAACTGTTGCGGGTTGCCTGCAGGGTTGTCTGCTTGGGGCTGACCACCCGGGTTGTATCGGCAAACGCCGGTGCCTTGGCACCGCAGTCGCGGGGTAAGGATAACTGCACCGTTGGTGGATTCGTTACGCATGCCTTGCCTGCTCAGCGTGAGCTGGCTGGGGGCGGCGATCTCGGGGGTGGACACGTACTGGAGCAAGCCGTTGTACGCGTAGTTCACGGGTCGCGGAGGCAGAATGGCCGCACCGTAGTTCTCGGTGGGGATGTTCGCCTTGCTGCTTCCCGGCATGTCCAGCATGTCGTAGTTCTTGTGATAGGGGAACGTGGCGTTCGCCCAGATCAGCTCGTGCTCGGCTCGCAGAGCGGCGTTGCCGTTCCAACCTGCGGGCGTGAGCGCCGCGTTGGCTGCAAATCGGTATCGAACCACGCCGACGCTCGAAAGATCGGGCACGGTGCCTGCGGGGAACAGGTCGTCGTTATCCGAGGTGTAAATGATCATGGCCGTACCGGCCTGCTTCATTTGAGAAATGGTCTGCGCCTTCTTTGCAGCAGCCTTAGCCTGAGCAAAGACAGGGAATAGAATCGCCGCGAGGATCGCAATAATTGCGATCACGACGAGTAACTCGATCAGAGTGAAGGCGGAGCTTCGTTGCTTCATGATAATTGCCTGAAACCGAATGCCAAGAGCCTTGCAACCGAACACCTCCAACGGTGCCGAGGTTGCGAGATCTCGCATCGGCGAAAGAATGTGTGGATAAGGTGGTGCCGAAAGTTCACCTTTCGGACATTTCTATTCTAGCAAAGGATTCTCTGTTTCTAATGAGTAATTTGTATACATTGCTTAGTTTTGAACAAGAAAACCCGTAAATCCCTTAACCTGTCTATACATTAAGAGTATTCAATTAGACAGGTTAGTGCGTTAGTTTTGCGAGAACAGTAAGCTCAATCAGGCACAAAAAGACCCCCATGTAACGATGTATCCGGCATGGGGGTCTGGTTTATCGAATGCCTTTATCAGGCGCTCTTTCGACGCTTGCGGATCAGGGCGAAAGCCCCAAGACCAAGAGCCGCCATCGAAGCGGGCTCAGGAACGACTCCGGTAGTCACTCGAAAAGCGGGAGCATTGATCACGGAGTAGTTGCCTCCAGAACTGTTCGCGGCGAATGCCCAGTTAGCGAGTCCTTGGTTGTTCTCGTTCCAAACCGCCCACATACCGCTTGTGACGGGGCGAAGCTCCAGCCAGTATTTCGATCCCGCGGTGAGCGTCACGCTTGGAAATGGGTTCGTCAGCGTCGATATCACGCTAGGACCCGCGGTGAGAGTCTCACCCCACGCGATCATCTGGGTTCCGACTTCGTCAAAGTTATCGGTGAACAGAAGAACGTTGATGTCGCCGCTTATGATCGTCTGCGTCGCGAACTCAACGCTGCCGAGAACGCCTGTCGTGGCAGACGTGAACTGCACAGCGACGCGTTGTGGATCTCCACCACCAATGTCAAACCCAAGGGCGGCTGTATCGTAGGAGTCGCCAGGTCCAAACGAGGAATAGGCAACGTCTGCAAAAGCCGAAACGGCAAAAGAGGCGGCAATTACGCCGCAAGCAAATAGTTTCATAGGGCTCCCTCAAACCACTCCTGCGACAGGATCGACAGGAAAAGAGATTTACCCATCCAGTCTAAGCCTTTCCGAATTACGATTGCAGGTTTTGTGCAGGTAAATCGGCGTGAAATGTTCGCGGAGCGAACTGTAAAGGCGAACCACCAAGCCGCTCGAACTCAATCCGATGGCTTGGCGGTCCACTCCTCCCGGCAGTTGCTACCGGTTCTTGCGTCGCTTGCGGACAAGCGCGAGGGCGCCGAGACCGAGAGCCGCCATCGAAGCGGGTTCAGGAACGGTGTTCACTCGGAAAACCGACGTTTGCAACGTGGTGTACCCAGAGCCGGTCGTCGCCCAGTAGTAGGCGTTGGAAAAGAGATTCTGATCGTTGATGTTCCAACCGCCGCTCGCACCGGTGGAAGCCACTCCAGACACCTGCAGCCAATACTTGTTGCCTGAGGTGAGAGACACCGTGGGGAACGGGTTGTAGAGGGTGGTAACGGGACCGGTGGGAGTTGTGCCCCACGCGATCATCTGGTTGCCCTTCGTGTCCGAGCTATCTTCAAACAGCTCCACGTTGAGGGTTCCGGATGCCAAGGTGAAGTAGGCGAACTCGACGGAAGCAAGCACGCCTGTTGCCGCCGATGTGAACTGGAAGGCGATGACTTGGCTAGTATTCCCTCCAATACTCCATCCCGAGTTCGTGTACGAATCCCCAGGACCGAAAGACGAGTAGGCGACGTCGGCAACGGCCGAAACGGCTAGCGAGGCGGCAAGAACGCCGCAAGCGATGGCTTTCATGATGTTGTCTCCAAATGCAAACGGGTCCGAAACGTCAGACCCAAAAGCGACCTGTCAAAGACACTGTAAACCTTTGGTGACCGCAATCACACCCGGGCAAACCTCAAACTCTGAATTTGTTCAATTTTCGAGCCATTCATTCGGGTTGGAGGGCCGGCATGAGACGAAAAAGCGTCCCGACTGCCTCGAGTTCGGACAATCGGGACGCTTGTAGGTTGGAGGGTGCCTTAGGCAGACTTTCGTCGCTTGCGGACAAGCGCCAGGGCGCCCAGGCCAAGGGCTACCATCGAAGCGGGCTCAGGAACCACGCCGGTATTGACTCGGAAAGCGGAAGCCCGCAAAGTGGTGTAGCCGCTTCCACCGTTGCTCGTGTAGTAACTCAGCAAGTCAACGGATTGATCGTTCAGGTTCCAGCCCCCTGAGACGCCAGACGTGACGCCACGCAGCTCCAGCCAATACTTTGAGCCCGCGCTTAACGTGATGCTCGGGAACGGGTTGTTAAGGGTCGTGATCGCATTTCCACTTGGGACAATGGACTGCCCCCAGGCAACCATTTGATTACCGATTTGATCGGAATTATCTTCGTACAGAAGAATGTTGATGTCGCCAGCGACCATCCCGAAAAACGCGTACTCAACGGACGACAGCACACCCGATGTTGCCGATTCGAACTGAAACGCCATGGTCTGGTTCGTGCTGCCGCCAATCGTCCATCCAGACAAAGTGTCGAAAGAGTCGAGGGGCCCAAACGACGAGAAGGCGACGTTGGCAACAGCCGAGACGGCGAGTGAGGCGGCAAGAAGGCCGCAAGCAATGATTTTCATGTTTCTCCCCAAATCAATCTGGTTCGGACAAAGAACCAAAAGCGAATTGTCGCTTGTTACTATATGGCAAAAGTGATTGGAATTACGGATCTGATCTGCGCGATTTAACAGGAAAAGAGCCGATTCCCTCCATCTCAGGGAATGAGATCGCAATCAGGACGGCTCAGTCGCAAGCCGTCCTGAAAACGAAAGAGCCCGGACTCGTCCAGGCCGTCTCAGACATCAAGCGCGGCGGCGCTTGCGGATGAGGGCGAACGCACCCAGACCGAGGGCCGCCATAGAAGCGGGCTCGGGAACAACGCCGGTGGTGACGCGATAAGCACCCACTCTTTGGTTGAAATAGAATCCGCTTCCGGATTGGCTCACGAACACTCGATTGGAGATGTTTTGATCATTGATGTTCCAACCACCCGAAAAACTCCCGGATCCCGGGGCGAGCTGAAGCCAATACTTGGATCCGGCAGTAAGGCTAACCGCCGAGTTGGTATTAGAAATCGACCGAATAGAAGGGATCGGCGAGGAAGAGTCCGGCTCACTTCTCGTCCAGGATGCAAGCGCCGCGCCCTTTTCATCGGAGCTATCTTCGAACAAGGTGACCGTCACATCTCCGGCGGTCCCGTTGGAGAACCCGTATTCGATGGTGGACAAAACGCCCGTGGTTGCCGATTCGAACTGAAAAGCAACGATCTGTTCAGACGATCCGCCGAGCACCCAAATCGCATTGGCTTGATAGGAGTCTCCAGCGCCAAAGCTAGAGTAGGCAACTTGGGCGTGTGCGGAGACGGCCAAGCAAACGGCGATTCCGCCGCAAGTAATAAATTTCATGTTCAGATCCCGAATTTCCCTTGGCGTTCAGAAAAAGCCGGGAAGGAAACGCGAACCCTTATCTTGAGGAAGTTGCACGGAGAATAGCGAAGGATTCGGGTGGCAAAAATGCCGGTTCTGCTCCCTTAAAGCGATTTTGGGCGGGAACGGTCGGTGCAACAACCGACGAGGCTGTCGATGAACATAGACCCACGTGCCGTCTGCGATCGGGTTCTCAGCCCCGCAACAGCGACAAACACGCCTTGATGCGATCTTGAACCGACCCATCGGCGCCCACCTGCTCGATGGCCCACTCTGCTTCCGCTTTCTTGACCCCGAGCACCAGCAGCGACTCGATGACGTCGTCGTCGCCCGGATTGCGCTTGGCGATCGGCACCACCGCCTTGGCGGCGGGAAGATCGATGCCCGCGACCTTATCTTTCAGCTCCAGAACAATCCGATCCGCAAGCCGAGCGCCCACGCCCGACGCCTTGCTGAGCGTGCGAGTGTCTCCGCCCAAAATCGCCGCGACCACCGAAGCCGCGCCTACCTGACCCAGAAGCGCGAGACCCACCTTGGGTCCGCATCCCTTAACGTCTTGAAGCTTATCGAACAGTTCCCGGTCGGCCGAGGAAAGGAATCCGTACAGCGAAACCCCGTCTTCTCGAAAGACTTGCCGGACGTAGAGGTCCACGCGATCGCCCAGCGAGGGCAGTTGCAACGTAACGGTTTCCGGAACGGAGACTTCGTAACCCACGCCCCCGCAATCCACCACGCAGGTTGCCAAATTCTTTTCGATCAGTTCGCCGCGAAGTCGAGAGATCATCCCTTAATGGCTCCCGCAAGCATGGCTTCTTGAATGCGATCTTTGAACATGAGATACACCAGCATGATCGGGAGGGTCACAATCACCAGACCGCCGAACAGGGCGCCCCAGTCGGACTGATACTGCTGCGCCGTTGCCATGTCTTGAATGGCAAGCGCCAAGGTGCGCTTTTCGCCTTGGTTGAACAGCACCAGCGCAAGGCTGAACTCGTTCCAGAGTCCGATGGCGTTGAAGATGCCCACCACCACAATGCCGGGCTTCACCAGCGGCAGCATCACTTTGCCAAACGTTGCCAAATGTCCGCAGCCATCCAGCATCGCCGCTTCCGCCAGTTCGTTGGGAGTGGATTGGAAGAACCCGGTGAGCACGAAGATGGTGAAGGAGAGCGAGTACGCCACGTACACCAAGATCAGACCCGGCAACGTCCCCGTAAGGCCCTGCGGTTGATCCATGAACGGAATGGACTTGAGCAGCAGGTAAAGCGGCACAATCACCAAGAAGTTGGGGAACATCATGCCGCCCAAGAAGGTGGTGAAGAGCAACTTGGAGCCCTTAAACGGGTACTTGGCAAACACGTAAGCCGCCATCGCGCCCACGGGTAACAGAATGAGCAGCGTGCCGATGCAGGCGATGATGGTGTTGACGAAGTAAGGCGCAATGCCGTACTGCTTGCTTCCCCACGCGACCTCGAAGTTGCGCAACGAGGGCGACTTGGGGAGTCCCCAAGGGTTGCCCAGAATCTCATCTCCCGATTTGAAACCGCTGATGTAGACCCAGAGCAACGGCACCAAAACCGTCGCCAAAAAGAGGATGAGGGTGACGCGACCGAAGAGGACCGATGCGTGAGTGCGTCTCATGCCGCACCTCCCGTCAGCGCCGATCCCGTTTTTCGCCCGCGCTCCGGATTAGGACCAACCGCCAGCAACGCCACTCCGGCAAGTAGCAGCGCGATCACCAAGTTCACCGCTCCCATTGCGGCGACGTATCCGAAAACGCCGTCGTAGTTCTTCTGCCACAGGTATCGCAGCAGGCTCTCGGTGGCGCCATCCGGTCCGCCCTGAGTGAGGACAAAGACAATGACGAACAGGTTCATCACGTTGCTCACCGCGTAAACCGCGGCGACTCGCTTGAGCGGCCACAGCATGGGCCAAGTGATCTTCCAGAACCGGTTCATCCCGCTCGATCCGTCGAGTTCGGACGCCTCGATGATCTCTCGATCCAGCGACTCGATTCCGGCGGAGAAGAGCATGACAAAGAAGCCGAGCGCGTGCCACACAAAGGCGGCGAAAACGGTTGCCTTTGCCCAAGGCGCGGTTGCCAGAATGCCGTCGGACGGAATGGGCAGTCCCAACGACTTTCCACCCTTGGCGATGAGACCGAAAGAGGGGTTCACCAAGAACGACCAAATGATCGCCGCCACCACCGCGCTTGCCACGTGGGGGAACAAGTACAAGGCCCGAGTGACCTTGGCGATGCGAGACTTATCGGCCAGGGCGTGGGCGATTCCCACGCCGAGAAACACCAGCGTAAGGCCCCCAAAAACCAGCAAAGCAAGGTTGTTTGTGAGCGCGCCGCGATAGTTCTCATCCGACGCGAGGGACTGAAAGTTCTCGAGTCCAATGTAAGTGCGCTTCTTAGACAGCCCCTTCCAGCGGTAGAACCCCAGTTGGAAGGTTTGCAGCAGCGGCCAAAGCACAAAGATGGAATAGACCAGCGTTGCCGGGGCCAAAAACCCCACCACAAACGCCGATCGCTTCAGGCGCGCCTTTCTTTCCACCGCACCCGCTGCCATGAATTAGCCCTGCTTCGCCTTCACCAAAGCGGTCTCGTGCAACGCCAATTGGAGCGATTCCATCGCCGTCTCCGGAGTGGTGACGTCGAACGGCTCACCGGAAAGCACGCGATCCACAAAGTGCTGAATCTCGAAGTAGTAACCGCCAAGATCGCTGATGTTGCCGCCGCCCTTGCCCGTATCGGAGAAGGTTGGGCTCACAAGATCGGGTCGAATCACTTCCGGACCTTCGGCGTCTCGGTACATGGTGAGCGGACCGCCGTCCCAGAACACGGAACCCTTCTCGAAGACGGCTCGGAAGGTCATGCGGAACGGGGTGTTCTTCCCGTTGTCCCATCCACCTTCTAGTTGGGCCACCGCGCCATCGGCGTAGTCGTACACGCTGAAGACGTGGCTCACCCCGCGCTCATCCACCGTGCCGGAAGCAAAAACGTTCTTAGGGTGGCCCAGCAGGTAGAGCGCATAGTCCACGTCGTGAATGTGGAGGTCCAGAACGGCTCCGCCGGACTTCTCCGGATTCGCCAGCCAGTTTTCGATACTGTAGCTGGGGAACGAGGCGATGCGCGTGAGGTTGAGCGACTTGAGCGCGCCTAGCTCGCCCGAATCCTTGATCTTCTTGAGCTTGTGGTACTCCGGCCAGAAGCGAATGCAGTGGCCGATCATGAGTCGAACGCCGTTGGCGTTGACCGCATCGATCATCTCCTGGGCCTCGGCTTCGGTCATTGCCATCGGCTTCTCGCACAGCACGTGCTTGCCCGCGTTGGCGGCTTTGACGGTGTACTCCTTGTGCAAGAAGGTCGGAAGGCAGATATCGACCGCGTCGACGGCTTCGAAAAGGGCCTCGAGCGAATCGAAGACCTTGGTCTCGAACTGCTTGGCGTGGAATTCGGCGTTTTCGCGGTTCGGATCCCAAACGCCCACAAAAACAGCGTCCGGCAGCTGCGAATAAACCATGGTGTGCATTCGACCCATGAAGCCCGTACCAATCAATCCAACTTTCAGCATTGAAACCTTTTGCCAGAGTCAGAAGCATTGCCTCTGATTCGGAACATTCTATACCAAGAGGGCAATATTGAGGGGGATCGTTCCGCAGGGTCACCCAAGCTCAACGTGGATTCGCTAAAATGCGGCATGCCTTGGACGAATGTTCGTTCGCTTTCTCGTTCTCGCCTCGCGTTGCCGAGTCTCGCCTTTTTGGCTTTGCTGGGCACTTCCTTTGGAATGGCCGGATGCGGATCTTCTAAAGAAGCCGACTCCAGCTCTGGCGCGGGCGCCACTGCCGGCGGAGAGACTCCAAAGGCCTCTGGACCCGTAACGGGCAAGATCGAGGTCGCCGCGTTTAAGGGCGGCTACGGCATCGACTTTTACGAGCAAGCCGCCAAGGAGTACGTGGAGAAGACCAAGGGTACCGAGATCGACCTGAAGGGCGACCCGCGCATTTGGGAGCAGCTGAAGCCTCGATTCGTCGGTGGCAACCCGCCCGACCTCATCTTCCCTGGCTGGGGCATGGACCACTGGTCTTTGGCAGAAGAAGATCAGCTCAGAGACCTCACCGAGGACATGAAGTCTAAGGCTTACGGTAGCGAAGAAGCCTGGGGAGAGACGTTTGATCCGCAGGTGCTGGCGCTGGGTCAGGTGGATGGCAAGCAGATGTTTCTGCCCTACTACGTGATGCTCTGGGGTTGGTGGTACGACCCAGGCGTGTTCGCCAAGAACGGCTGGACCGCTCCCAAAACCATGCCGGAATTGGAGGCTCTTTGCGAGAAGATCAAGGCAAAGGGCATGGCGCCCATTACCTATCAAGGCAAGTATCCGTACTACATGATTCAAGGCATGCTGGTGCCGTGGACACTGAGCCACGGTGGTCCGGAAGCGCTGAAGGCCCTGGACAACATGGAGCCGGGCGCATGGAAGTCGGAATCGGTGCTTGCCGCCGCCAAGAAGATTAAGGAGTTCAAGGAGAAGGGCTACTTCCAAGAAGGCGCCACCGCCATGAGCCACACCGAGTCTCAGACCGATTTCTTGCGCGGTAAGGCGGCGATGATTCCGTGCGGAACTTGGCTGGAAAGCGAGATGAAGAACAACATGCCCAAGGGTGCTAAGGTTGCCTTCTTCACTCCGCCCACCTTTGCCGATGGAAAGGGAGACCCGACCGCCGTTCAGGTTGCCATTGAGCCGTGGATGGTGCCCAGCGCCACCAAGAATCCTGCCCTTGCCGTGGACTTCTTTAAGTACATGACCAGCAAAGAGAAGGCGGCCGAGTTTGTGAAGACCAAAGGCACGCTGATGGCGATTAAGGGCGCGAACGATGGCGACCTGCCGGAATCTTTGAAGTCGCCTGCGGCCGCTTACACCGGAACCAAGTTCGCCTACACCATTCGCTTCCGAGAGTGGTATCCGAGCTTTGAGAAGGAACTGGAAGACGCGGTCACCGCTTTGCTCACGGGCTCGCTGACTCCGGAAGCGTTCTGCGATCGCGTAGAAGCCGCCGCCGAGAAGACGCGTAAAGACGCCAACATCACCAAGCGAAAGGTTTAAGCCCTTTCTGCAGGGAAAGCATCGACCCCCGGAGAGCCTTCTCCGGGGGTCTTCTTTTTGGGTGTCCTTCTTGGGTCTTCTGGGGGCGGGCGATTACTTCCTGGTCAGCACCGCTCGCTGAACGTTCAGCACTCGGAACGTGGAAACCGGGGGAGCGCCCTGTACATTGCCCGTTTCTGCAAACGGCTTGCCCGCGTAAGAGATGTTCTCCCAGTGCAGCTTGCCGCCTTCCAGTCTTTCGGTGGTGACAATGGTGGTTCCTTGCACCGTGAACACGCTGGTGAATCCAGCCCCGTTCCAGAAGGCGTCTAACTTAATGCCGTTCTGTTCATCCACCTGCCAGTGCCCCTTGGTTGGATCGATGGGTTGCAGCACGTAATCTCGGGTGGGCTGCTTTTCATAGGTGAGCTTATAGGAGAACTTGTCTGAATTCTTGATCGGCTGAATCTCGATGCTCATGGTGATCTTCATGGGATCTTTGCGAGCAGGCGAATGAATGACCATGGGTCCCGACCAATTGCCAACCAACGCGCTTACTTCTTTGGCGGTGATTTCTGCCGCAGCGGGGGCGGGGGCGCCTTGGCCTATCAGTAAAAGAGAAAGGGCATATACAGAAGTCATCGTTCTTCTGAATATGCCCGTTTTTGGCGAACGGTTCCAGTTGGTTTCCGTTGCCCGGTTGTGAGGCGCTTACCTACTTGAAACGTTGCGCTTACTTGGCCTTTTGCGCTTATTTGGATCGTTGCGCTTTGCGGAAGTCCCAGGGGGCGATGGCCTTGGCATCTGCCCACAACCCGACCTTGCCGGATCGAGCCATTATTTTGATTGGGCTGATTGGGGCAAATTCCCCAGCGGTTGTTCGGCTAGGAGAACAATCTGCGAGACCGTCCGTTGCTGCGGATATGACTCCTTGGATTCTTCTGGCTTCAGCCTCGCTGCCTTTCGTAAACCCTAACATCGATGTGCAGGATGTTTCGATTCCCTCCGTCGACAACACCGCACTGACGGCGAGGACTTACATTCCGAAAACCGGGAAGAACTTGCCCGTCTTGTCGCTTCTTCCAGGTGGGGGCGCAGGTATTGAAAGCGTCGAATGGGCGGCAAAGGCCCTTGCTGAAAGAGGCTACGCTGTGATTGTTACGAAACCTCAGTTTGCGGGTCGACCTTCTTCTTACGCTTCGGCATGCATTTCCGGGATCGACTACATGTCGGCGAACAAGGCCCTTGTACAGAACCGGATTGATCCATCACGAGTCGGAATCGCAGGATGGTCGCTGGGCGCGAGGGCTCTCACCCTTGTTCAAGAACAAGATTCGCGAGTTCGGGCGTTGGTGGCGTGGGACAACCTTGCCACTTCAGAAGCAGGCGATGCAGGTTCTCCTTCGCCACGCCAGGGTCTGGGAAAACCCACGGTAAGGACTCCCAAAGTGCCCGCCCTTGGTTTGGCATCGGACGCCACGGGTAGGGAGACGACCCCAGAAAGCAAAATCACTGCGTTCGAACATTGGGTGAGCGCCAAGGTTCCATCGGCAACCTTGGTTTTTCGAAACTCCACACATTTTTGGTGGAGCAACCGTGCCGCATCGGATACCCATCTTCTTTCGGTAGAAGCAACAGACGCTTGGTTCCGCGCCTACCTGAAAAACGATCCTTCGGCTCTTCAAGCAATTGGCGACGGTACCTTGGCGAACCATCCATTGAACGAACTGCTCAGCCTAAACTACACCAGCGGATTTTCCGCCGTGGGCAGAAGTTGGCGTCGTTCCGGAAAGTAGCACCCGAACGTTCGTTACTTGGATCGCTGCGCTTTGCGGAAGTCCCAGGGGGCGATGGCCTTGGCATCTGCCCACAACCCGACCTTGCCGGATCGAGCCTTGGTCATCGCGTCGCGCAGATCCTTGTCGTTCGGAGCGTAACGCTCGTACCACCACGCCATGCCGGCTTCCACCATCTTGAGATTGATGTAGGTTTTGGCGGTGTCTTTGAGATAGACCTTGCCGACCGATCGGCCGTATCGGTCTACATCCACGACCTCCACAACGACGTCCTTTTTGTAAACGAGATCGGAAAGCGTTTGCTTGGACTTCTGCCCGAACGCTTGCTTGGATTCTGGCGCGTCGATGCCGTGGAACCGGACTCGCACCTCTTTGCCGTCTTGCGCCCGAATTTTGATGGTGTCGCCATCGGAAACACCGTAAACCGTTCCGGTGAGCTTCACCTGGGCGAAGGCGGCAACGGAAAGAAACAGCGCGATCGAAGAGGTCAGGAGTCGCATGGGTTTAGCCTACACGAAGGTACGACGATGTCGACGGCAATCTTGGAATTGAGTGAGGCATCGTAGTGAATCGGGGGGTTAATCGCGAGTGATTTGCGCTTCCTTTACTCTGCCACGCTGATCAAAATCCACTTCCAGCCATGTGCCTAGATCAAGGGCTAAGAAGCCTTCATCTTGGGGCAACGTCACCGTGTATCCGCTTTCAAGAATCGCTTTTTTGTCGAGCGCCTTGGGGTCCAAGTCTAGAAGGTTGACCACTTCTTCGTAGCTCTTACCAATAAGAACCTTTTGATAGACGACCTTTTCTGCCAACTCCCGAATCTCCATACCGTTCTGGTTGGTTGCTTTGTACGAGCGGAGGAGCTCTTTCCAACGCTTGGCGTCGAACGGTCGCTTCATCTCTTGTTCCTCCTGCAAGTGTTTGAGTTGAAAGCATCCGAACGGCAAGACGATCATAAAGACGATGAGAGCCCACTTCAGCGCCTGAGATTCCCTTCGCTTGATCACATCGGCCGGGTCGCGGTTCATGGTCTGTCTGAACCCATTTGCGGC
>CAYYJX010000072.1:0-15545 GCA_964471545.1 uncultured Fimbriimonas sp.
GGAATATGAGTCGCCCGCTTACCAGCGAATGAGGTTGGCGCCCCAAACGAGACCCGCGCCGAAACCGACCGTCAGCACCAACATGCCGGGCTTCAATCGACCCGATTCCACTGCTTCGTAAAGCGCCAACGGAATCGAACCGCCACTGGTGTTGCCGTACTTATCCACGTTGATGAACACCTTCTCCGGCGGGAGTTCCAACCGCTTGGCGGCGGAATCGATGATGCGCAGGTTGGCCTGGTGCGGCACGAACAGATCCACTTCTTCCGGCTTCACTCCGGCTTGCTCCAGCACACGCACGCACGCATCGCCCATGGCGTGAACCGCAAATCGATACACCTCGGCGCCTGCCATTTGAATGCCGTACTTGCGACCCTCCGACTCCGGTCGACCCGGGCGGAACTTGGTGCCACCCATCTCCATGCAGATGAACGGTGCGCCCGATCCATCGGAGAGCATGACCGTCTTCTGAACACCCCGATCGGTGTTCTCTACCGCCGAGACAACCACGGCTCCGGCGGCATCGCCAAAGAGCACACAGGTGGAGCGATCCGTCCAGTCCACTTGCTTCGTCAGACAGTCCACGCCCACGACGATGATATTCTTCGCCGCGCCGGATTCGATCATGGCGGTGGCGTTGGCGAGCGAGTAAATGAAGCCCGCGCATGCCGCGCTCACGTCGAACGCACCCGCGTCTTTAATGCCGAGCTGATCTTGAACGTGGCAAGCGGTGGAGGGCCAGAAATAATCGCCCGAGACCGTGCCGACGATGACCATGTTGATATCCTCTGCCGTGAGTCCGGAGTTGGTGAGCGCCTGGCGAGCCGCTTCTACGGCGAGGCTGTACGTGCCCTCGTCGCCTTCACAAACGCGTCGCTGACGAATGCCGGTTCGCTGGGCGATCCACTCGTCGTTCGTGTCCACGATCTTGGACAGGTCTTCGTTCGTGACTACTTTTTTGGGGAGAGCGTGTCCAACGGACTGAATGACGGCTCGGTATTGACTCATGGAGAAGTTCATCGCCGCCCTTTACAGGCGGACTCTTTCATTTTGGCATTATTGCGAGCCCCCGCGAAGGGTGCCAGGAGCCGCGATTCTCGGAAAACCGGTGGGCGAATCCTTAGGATAATTTCTAAGAAAATGCAAAACCTCAAGTAGATTGTCAGGTTTTGCCCCTGCAAGATTTGCGGGGAATCCCGAAATGTATCGCGGGATGAACCGTGGCATTTATTCGGCGGCGCGAAGCATGTCCATCAACACACTGTGGATGGACACGATTGCGCACAACTTGTCGAACGTTTCCACCGATGGTTACAAGGCAGATGGAATGACGTTTGCCGACACCATGCAGCGGGAAATGTATGCGGCAGGCGGCAAGGGTCAAAGACTCGGTTCGATTGGAACGGGTCCTACCACCGCCACCCCTTACACCCACTTCGGAATGGGTCCCATTCGACAAACGGACAACCCGTTGGACCTTGCCATTAAGAACCCGAAAGGAATGTTCGCAGTGCGAAGCGGCACCGTGGGCGGCCCCAACAATGTTCGCTACACCCGAGACGGATCTTTCCAGATGGACGAGAACCGGCGGTTGGTCACCAAGGTTGGAGACCCCGTTCTGGACACCCAGGGCCGAGAGATCGTTTTCCCCGATAACCGGCGAATCGACATCGCCAAAGACGGCACGGTCTCGCAAGGCGGCGAAGTGATCGCCACCATCGGCGTTTTTGAAGGCGCCTTCCTGAAAGAAGGCATGAACCTTTGGGTGCCCGCACCGAACTTTCCCGCCCCCACGCTTTCCGGCGATCCCGCCGTTCAGCAAGGCGCGATGGAAGGCAGTAACGCGGAGGCCATCACCGCCATGGTGGACCTCATTCGGGTTAGCCGACACTTCGAACTCAACCAAAAGGCGATCCAGACCGAGGACGAACAACTGGGTCGATTGCTCGAGGCGCTGCGGCAGGCCTAAGAAAAGTTTAAGCCCCGCCTAAGGGCATGTTAGGCAACGTCGGAAAAGGATTTTCGGCGCAACAAAACAAGGAAGTCGGACCGGCAATGAACTTGGGACAATGCTGAGATCGATGAATACCGCGGCTACAGGAATGGCCGCACAACAGTTAAATTTGGACGTTATCGCCAACAACTTGGCGAACGTCAACACCACCGCGTTCAAGCATCAGCGCGCTGAATTTCAGGACCTGATGTACCAAACCATCACGGCTGCGGGTGCTATCTCCAGCCAGAACCAGTTGCGACCCGCGGGTCTGCAATACGGTTTGGGTGCCAGCAACGCCACCGTCTCCAGCAACATCTCGCAGGGCGGCGCGCAGAACACCAACAACCCGCTGGACATGATGATCGTGGGTCAAGGTTTCTTCCGCGTCTTGCGGCCGGACGGATCGACCGCGTACACCCGAGACGGAAGTTTCAAGACCAACAACGACGGCCAGGTGGTTACCGGAGACGGATATCCCCTTCAGCCGCCGATCACGGTTCCTCCGGGAGCCAGCGCGGTCTCCATCTCTCCGGAAGGCTTTGTGGAAGCCGTTCTGCCGAACCAAACCCAGCCCACCCGGATCGAGCAGATCACGCTTGCCGTTTTCCCGAACCCGACGGGTCTTTCGCGCATTGGTCAGAACCTTTACTCGGCCAGCGCCGCCAGCGGCGACGAGCAGGTCACGCCTCCCGGACTGAACGGTGCGGGTGAGATCCGAGCCGGCTATCTAGAAGGCTCCAACGTCTCGGTGGTTGAAGAGATGGTGCGAATGATCACCGCTCAACGCGCTTACGAGATCAACTCCAAGGCGATTCAAACCTCCGACGAGCTCTTGAGCGTGCTGAACCAGCTGAAGCGCTAACCCTTAACCTCCTGAATTTTATGATGCGATCAATTGCGAACCTAGGAAAGAGTGCCACGGCAGCCATGCTGCTGGTCTCCTCCGTTTCCTTCGGCCAGATTTCTTCTCAACCGGAAAGCGGAAAAGGCTCGACGGTCTTGGAGGTAAGGCTGGTGGTGGACGGCGAGGGCTATTTGCGACTCGCCAAAGGCGGCAAGATCGTTTACGCCCGCAGCGCAACCCTGCGTCCCGTGCAAAACGTGATGACCACGACCGACGGTGCCGTACTTTGGCCTCGAATGGTGCTTCCCAAGGGCGCCGAAGAGTTTGAAGTCAACCTGGAAGGCGAGGTCTATGCCACCACCACGAAGGGTCGAATGCGAGTGGGTCAGGTGGTCTTGGCCCAGTTCCCGAAAGGAATGGAGCCGAAGCAGAAAGTAGGCTCGTACCTTTCCGGAATTCAGAAGCCGAGCCTGGTGAATCCCGGTGACGAGCTTGCGGGAGTCGTTCGAGTCGAGCAAGAATTCGTTGCAAAGACTACTAAGCCGCAAAAGCACTCGCACGCTACGGCAGAAACCAACGACACCACCGTTGCCACTTCGACTCAGAAGATCGCCTCGAACGCTTCTCGGCAAGCGCCGAAGCCCACGGCTTCCGAGTCCAACAAGCCGGTTCACATTCGGCTCAATCAACGCACCGAAGTCAGCACCGAGAACTTTACGCTCGGCGATATCGCCACGCTTTCGGGCGACGAAGTGATGTGCGCCGAGCTTGAGAAGGTGGATCTGGGCAAGACGCCGCCCATTGGCGTGCGCAAGGTTTTCAGCGAGCACATTCTGAAGAGCACCCTACTTGCCGCGGGCATTGAAGCGGATCGTTTCTCTCTGGACGTTCCAGCGGCAGCCACCCTGGTGCGAAAGTCGGCGGTTTTGAAGGGCACCGATGTGGATGCCAAAGCCATTGAGTCCGCAAAGGCGAAGTCTGGCTTAGACGTTCCTTTCCGAGTGCTGCAGCCGATGGAAGACATGCCGATTCCGGATGGTGAGATCGAGATTCAAGCCACGAAGGTGTACGAAGTCGGCGACGGATACAGCGTGGATCTTTCCATTCTCTTGAACGGAAAGAAGTTCGCTCAGAAGATTCTGCGCGTCGCGCCAGATTCCACCGCACCTTCCATTAAGGCCGGGGCCTCTATCCGCATTCGCCTGGTTTGCCGAGGCGCCACCGTGGAAGCCGATGGCAAGTTGGTGACGAAGATCGCCTATGTCGGCCAGATGGTCATTGTTTCACGTGAAACCACTCCCGAACCCGGTAAGCAGCGCGGCGAGACCGTGACCCACACCGGAAAGCTTATCAATTCCAACACCGTTGAGGTGATTCTATGAACCTAAGAACTTCCATTCTACGAATCTTGGCAATCGTGCCCGTGTTTATGGCGCTGACGTCTTTTGCCAAAGCGCAGACGACCTCGACGCAGTCCACTGGATCGCAAACGAACGGTCGCGCCAACCCGGAAGAGAACTTCGGTTCGCTCACCCCGACCCGGTACAAGCCCGCATTCCGAACGCGGACTGCGATCACCCAGGGCGACATCGTGACGATCATCATCAGCGAAATCAACCAGGCCCAGTTCCAAGCCGGGACCCAGGTGACGAAGCAAGAGCAGAACAACGTCGGCCCCAACTCCGTGCCGCTTGCCAACTGGCTTAAGGTTGGTCTGCTGGACACTTTGCTGAGCGGCGGCAGCACCAACGTGAACTCCCAGATGAACACGCAGGGTCAAACCACGGCACAGAACCGGTTCTCGGCTCGAATGGCGGCGGTGGTGAAGCAGGTTCTTCCGAACGGCACGCTCCTCATCGAGGGCACTCGACAGGTGAAGATCAACAAGGAAGCTCAGCTGCTCACCCTTAGCGGCGTGATTCGACAAGACGATGTTCGCGGCGACAACACCGTTCTCAGCGAGAACATTGCCAACGCAGAGATCAAGAGCGAAGGCGTGGGCCTCATCTACGATCGTCAGCGCAAGGGCTTGCTGACCCGACTTCTGGACTGGCTGTTCTAACCATGAAGCGATTTCTCATTTCCCTGCTGTGTCTTGCCTCACTCTTGAGCGCGCCCGTTGGGTTCGCCCAGGGCGGCAATCAGAAGAAGCCTCCGGTTTCCAAAGAAGAGCAAGAGCGACTGAAGATGATTGAGGCGGAGCGCATTCGCCGCATGGACTCCATTCAGAAGCAAGAGCTGGAAGGCGTTCAGGTTCGGCTCAAGGACATTGGCCGATTCCGAGGCGTTCGTCCCAACTCCATCATGGGCGTGGGCGTGGTCTTTGGTCTCCAGGGCACGGGCGATACCCAACGGAACCCGCAAGTGGCTCGGGCGATCAGCAACTACTTGCGATCGATTGGTCAAGACGTCGACGCCGCCACCATTCAGCCGCGAAACGGCGCGTTGGTGATGGTCACGGCGGAACTTCCTCCCTTTGCCACCAACGGTCAGCCGATCGATATCACGGTGAGCTCGATTGGAGATGCGACCAACCTTCGGGGCGGCGTGCTGCTTCGAACAGAACTTTACGCGACGGGCGATAACGAGACCATTTATGCGGTTGCTCAAGGCAACGTCTCTATTGGTAGCGTAGGCGCTCAGGCGGGTGGAAACGCCAACACGGTTGGATTTCTCACCGCAGGACGGATTCCGGGCGGAGCCCTGGTGGAGCGCGGTGCGCCGACCAAGCTGGTTTACGACGGGTTCATGTACCTTGACCTATACGACGCCGACTTCACTTCGGCCGAGCGCGTGGAAGCGGCGATCCGGGCGAAATATCCGGATATGAATCCGGTGGCTCAGAACGGCGGATCCATTCAGTTGTTCCTGCCCGATGGCCTTTCGCCAACGGTTGCCATGGCTCGCGTGGAGCAGGTGGTTGCCAAGGTCGATAACAAAGCGACCATTGTGATCAACGAGAAAACCGGCGCGATCGCGATCGGCGGAAACGTCCGCATTGCACCCGCCGCCATTAGCGTGGGCACCATTACGGTTCGAATCTCGGAAGAGGTTTCGGTGAGCCAACCGAACCCGTTCTCTCAGACAGGCACCACGCAAACGGTGCAGAACCAACAAGTCGATGTGGATCAAGGCAGTTCGAACGTTGCCGTATTAGCACCCAATACTACGGTTGCCGATTTGGCTCGGATTTTCCAAGAGCTTCGCCTTCGACCGTTTGAAATCATCAACGTGCTGCAACTCCTGAAGGAGCAAGGCGCGCTGAAAGCGAGAGTGATCATTCAATGAGCCTGAGCACGAACCTGTTTCCGGCAGTGAAGGCGATGGCGGACGCCAAAGAAATGGGTCCGCAGCTTGCCCGACTGCGCAAAGCCACCGATCAACTGGAGTCGTTTATGTTCAAGCAAATGCTGAACACCGCGAACAGCGGAACGAGTTCTTTGTTCGGAAAGGTGCCAGGCGGCGAGATCTACAAAGACATGTTCGAGCAGAGCATCGCCGATTCCATGGCGCAACGAGGCGCTTTGGGCATTAGCAACACCTTGTTCGAGAAGACCTCTCAGGCGGCCATGGCTCAGCTGAGAGAGACCAATCGGCAAAAGCATGCGCTTGAGGCTTACAAAAAGGCGCAAGAGACTTCTAACAACTCGTCAACCAACCCATCCAACCCAACCCAAGACCCATCGGAAACGACTCCGGGCAAGGTCACTGAACTATGAAATCGAAAGAACTGATCAACCACTGGCAACAATGGCTGAGCACGTCGGACAAGCTCCTACGGGTTCTGCATGAGCAAACGGTGGCCGTCACCCTGCGCGACGTCGCTCGCGTAGAGAAGCTGCAACCGTCCCTAGAAGAGCTGATGGCGGAGATGCGAACCATCGACGAACAAGCGCTGGACACCGCACGAAGGCTGGCCGAAGCGTTGGGTGCCGAACCCAACATTCGAGGTCTTGTGGCCGTTCTCGACAAGAACGAGGCCCAACAGGTGCAACAGATCGCGAACCGTGTGACCGCTTCCGCTCAGAACGTGAGCGACGTGGTGAAGAAGAACAAGAAGTTGTTCGAATCCGAGATGACCTACATCAACGGATCGCTCACGCTGATTGCCAAGGCTTCGGTGCCGCGCAAGCGCGGTCCTTACAAGCCCCGAGTCGCTCGAGCCGCCGTGCTGGTGGACGCTGCCGCGTAAGGAGAATGCGAAATGCCAAGTCCATTCCACGGCATCGAAACCGCCTCGCGAGCCCTACGAGCGTTCCAGCGATCGCTGGATACCATTGGGCATAACGTTGCCAACGTTAACACCCCGGGCTACTCGCGACAAACGGTCGATCTTTCGGTTTCCGATCCCATTCAATACGTTCTGGGCGACACTCACTCGCTAGGAACGGGCGTGAATATGGCGGGGATCACCCGTATTCGGGATCAGTTCCTGGACGCTCGCCTACGTGATTCGTACTCCGAGTTGGGGCGACAATCCGCCATGGGCGATGGGTCGAGACGGGTTGAAAGCCTTTTCTTAGACGCCAGCGGTCAGGGAGTGGTGAGCGCGCTGGATGCGTTCTACAACTCGTGGTCGGCGCTTTCATCCAACCCGAACGATCCTTCTAACAAGGTCAACGTTCAAACGGCGGGTTTGCAGTTGTCTCGAAACATTCGAAACATCTACACCTCCTTGCAGGGGCTGGAGAACCAGCAGATGTCTCGGACCACCGAGGCGATTAACAAGATTCAGAATCTTGCCAACGAGATCGCCACGTTGAACGCCGAGGTTCGGCAGTCTTTGGCGGCCGGTGGGTATCCCAACGACGTTCGCGACAAGCGAGACGCCGCCCTTTCCGAGCTTTCCAAGATGATCGATATTCGGACTCAAGAACAGTCCGATGGTTCGATCTCTGTGTACATGAACCAGTTCACGATGGTGGATTCCATTGGAGCGAGAAACATTGCTGGCAGCTATAACGCCGCCACCAACTCTCTTTCCGATGCGAACGGAACGTACACGGTGGATGCAGGCGAGCTGCGCGGGATGTTCGACTCTTTGAACTTCATTTCGGATATGAAGAGTCGGCTGGACACCTTTGCCAACACGCTTCGGACCGAGGTGAACGCGCTGCACATGTCAGGGACCAACTCGGCGGGCAACACGAACGTTCGCTTCTTCAACGATGCGACTCCGCAAACCGGAGCCGTGGACTTTGACCTTGATCCGGCGGTGAGCGGCGATTACAACGCCATCGTCACGGGCATGGGCGCTCCGGGAGACGGTTCGATTGCGCTGGGTCTTTCGCAAATGCGAGATCGGCAGTTTGGCGGTCTTGGCAACAAGAGCTTCCGAATGTATTACGGCGACATCTTGAGCGACGTCGGGCGATCGGTGAAGACCGCTGCGGACGGTGTGGCGACTCAAAGAGCCGTGATTCAGCAAGTGGAGAAGCAGGTGGCAGACGTTTCCGGTGTCTCCATTGACGAAGAGCTGACGAACATGTTGAAGTTCCAACGCTCTTATCAAGCGGCGGCGAAAACGCTGACCATCATGGACGAGGTCCTCCAGGACGTCATCAACATGCTGCGCCGATAGTTCAGGGCAAATTAGGTGGGTTAAAGCAAACGGGGTCGTTCCTAAGTGGAACGGCCCCGTCTTGTTCTTGATTGGTTTTGCTTAAATACCTTTTGGAGCTTAGGCTTCGTCTTTCTTGGGGAAGGTCTTCTTGACCCAATCCAGGAAGCGTGCCTTTTCCTTGTCGCCCGGTTGAGCGGCCTTTGCGGGCGGCATTTGCTTTCGCTGAACCTTGCGCATGGACTGAGTGAATTCCTTTCGCATCTTCAGAGCGTCGGCTTCTTTAAGATCGTCGGCAAACTTGAGACCTCCGCCTGCATTGTCTTTGTTGTGGCAACCGATGCAGTACTTCTTAACGAACGGCCATGCGTCCTTCTCATACTTCAGCGGCTCTTCGGTTTGCGGATCTTGCCGTACGGCGACGGCTTGCGATGGGATAGAGAGCATCGACGCACAGACACCTAACAGTGCCGCACCGGCGACGAATCGAGCAACCATAGAACGGTCCATAAAATCTCCAGTAGGGTCCTCGTTGACGCGAGGCCCCTACCAGCATAACGCGCCAGCCGATTCAGCGTTCTGCTAAAACGTTGAACTTTGACTTTTTCGAAGAAAATCCGGTGGATGGGAGGCTAAAAGCGCGCTAATCCTGCGTATCCACGCCCTTGAAAGAGAGCATCCAACACGCCCAGCAGAACTTGTGCAGCGAGTGGAAATCGGAGAAGGTGCCCGCAACCGTATAGGCATCTACCCGTTCGGCTCCTTGCAGCCACATGCACATCTCCGCCATTTCGGCTCGGTTGAACTCGAGCGAGACTCGCGCCGGGAGTTCCACGTGAAACGGTGTGTGCTTGGTTTGTAGCGCTTGATAGGCTGCCTCTTCAATAAGGGGACCCGTCACCGACGGATGCTTGAGCTTGCCCATGTACCGAGCCAGACCCGTTTTGGTCTCTGCGGTGACGATGGTGGGCGCGTGTTCTTTGGCTTCGGCACAGCCCAGGTCGTCGCTGCTGATCATGACGATCGGGATTCCGTACGCTCCGGCGGTGAGCATCGCCACGCCGATCTCGCCCATCTCGATGCGACTCGACCCTGATTCAAGGAACATCCGGTGGACGCCTCCGGTGATGGTGTGCTCCATGATGCCCTTGAGCGTGCCCGCCTTGGCGTGGTAACCCACCAACATCGCGGCATCGAACGGTTTCCCATCTTGGGTTTCGCCAATCCCCCACATCATGCCGTCGCCCGGTCTGCCCTCTCCGGAAATGAGTTCGACGCCCGGCTCCAGATCGGCGATCAGGAGGTTTTTGCTGTTTCCGTGGGAGTCCTTCACCACGATCTCGGTGGCACCGGCTTTGCGTGCGCCTCGGATGGCGGCGTTGACGTCGTGGGTCATCATCTGCCGCGCGTAGCCGTAGTCGTAGAACTTGCCGTTGGGTCGGGAGCATTGCGACCACGAGACGAGGCCCGTGATGCCTTCCATGTCCACCGAGATGAATACACGCATGGGCAAATTGTAGCAATCATTCGCCGACCGATAAGGAGAATTGACCACGCCCGACCTTTGACCCGGTTGAACATGATCAAATAAGGTAGGTCCTTCGGCGTTTTTACCGGGTTTCACTTAGGACGAATGCCAATTTACGGCTTTCTGTTAACAACTGCATCAAAAAAGCAGAAACGGGGCTATAAAGGGGCTGGTAAAGCTTAAATGAAGGACGATTCTGGGAGGGTTCGTCCATCGCCTTTAGGTTTTTGACCCGAGTGAACGGCTCTGGATTGCGAAAGGTTATTGATCATTCGTCCTTATCTTTCGTCGCCCGATCTTTCCACCCATCAGTAACTTCGTCTGCCGGCAACGACGCTTCAAGACCCCGCTCTCCCTTGTTGCCCCATGAACTTAGTTATCGTCACTGACTTTGCCCACATTAGCGGGGGCAGCGGGCGTGTTGCCTTGCAAACGGCTCGCGAGTTAGCCCGGCTCGATGAGATTGAGAGCGTCACCGTCTTTGCCTCGGCAGGACCCATCGACGAGTCTTTGCAGGGTGTGGACAAGCTGACCGTTCACGTTGCCGGAGTGGATCCTTACCTTGAAATGTCGGGCCGAGAGGCGATCTTCGCCGGGCTTTGGAACCACAAGGGGGCCAAGGATATTGCCGCCATTTTAGAGACCAAGAACCCCGCCAACACCATTGTCCATGTCCATTCGTTTAAGGATGCTCACACGGGATCGGTGGTGAAGGCTGCCAGCGACATGGGTTTTCCTATGGTGTACACCGCTCACGATTATTCGGTGGTGTGTCCGCACGTGGGCTTGTACTATGCGGCGGAGCGACGGGTTTGCACCCTTAAGCCCATGAGCCTTGCTTGTATCTGCAGCAACTGCCAAGGCACCAACCTCATTCGCAAGCAGTTCAACGTTGCCAAATTCGCCATTCAAACGCATCGAGCGCATATCCCACGATCGTTCGACCGCATCGTCACGGTGAGCAACCTCAGCAAGGGTCTTTTACAGCGAAGTATCGATCCGAACATTCCGATCGAGGTGATCCCTCCGCCCGTGGAGATCAATCGCGAGGAGCGAACCAAGGCGGAAGAGAACGAAGTGTTCACCTATGTGGGGCGGCTGTCTCCCGAAAAGGATCCGGTTCAGCTGGCGGTTGCCGCCAAAGAGCTGGACCTTCCGATTCGGTTTGTGGGCGACGGCGCTCTGGCGGATGAGGTTCGGGAAGCAAATCCCAAGGCCGAAGTGACGGGCTGGCAACCCGCTCATAAGGTGGTCGACTTTCTCAAGAAGGCTCGCGCGGTGATGCTGCCCTCGTTGTGGCACGAGACATTTGGGCTCACGGTGATGGAAGGCGTCGCGCTAGGCGTTCCCGCGATTGTGAGCAGTGTTTGCGCGGCGGCGGAGATCGTTTCCCAATTAAATGCGGGCATCGTTCACGCTCCCGGAGATCTTCAGCAGCTGTTGACCGCCATGGTGGACTTCAAAGAGTCGTCCGTGGTCAAAGGCTTTAGCGAAAGCGGGTACCAAAACTACTGGAACAGCGCCAGCACCATGCAAAGCCATCTTGAATCGTTGGTGCAGTTGTATACCGACGTTCTTCGCACGCACATCAAGTCGCGCTAGTGACTTGTCGCAGAGGGCTCTCTGTACCTACCAGAAAGGGATTTTCTAACGAATAATCCCTGGTAATACTCTCAGGTTTTTATTTGGTCGATGAAATCATTTGTAGATTTCTCGAATTTTGACTCCTCATTCGTACGCACTTTTCCGTATTATCTTGATGCCGAGTCCATCGATTAGGTGGGCGGAACCCTGCATTAGCCCTGAATCTCCCGCGAGCAACGTCGCTCAAAAAAATCGACTTGCATCGGACTCGGATGAACATCGTTATCGTCACTGATTTTGCCTATGTGAATGGAGGCAGTGGTCGTGTTGCACTGCAAACGGCCAGGCGGCTTGCGCTTTCCTCGCAGTTTGGGGTGGACCAGGTTCATATAGTGGCCGCCACGGGGCCCGTAGAAGAGTCGCTTCTCGGCATCCCACAGCTCGATGTGACGGTTGTTGGAGTCGATCCTTACCTGGAAGTGTCTGGTCCGGGCAGTGTGCTTCAGGGTTTATGGAACGAGAAGAGCGAAAGGACCCTTGCCGAGACATTGGCAAAGATGGATCCGGCGGACACGGTGGTCCACGTGCACTCGTTCAAAGACGCCCATACGGGTTCGGTGGTGAGAGTGGCGAACAAGCTGGGCTTTCGGATTCTTTACACCGCTCACGACTATTCGGCGGTTTGTCCGCATGTAGGGCTGTTTCACGTGGCGCAAGGACGAGTGTGCCCGCACATGCCCATGAGCCTGAAGTGCGTTTGCAGCAACTGTCAGGGCACAAACTTGGTCCGCAAGCAGTTCAATGTCGCCAAATTTTTGGTGCAGCAGGTTCGAGGCAAGGTGCCGAAAGGGTTTGATCGGATTTTGGCGGTGAGTCAGCTCAGTCACGACCTGCTGCGGCGCAGCGTTCCATACAGCGTGCCGATCCAGGTGCTTCCGCCTCCGGTGGAGATTGAAAAGGGCGATCGAGTTCGCGCCGAGAAGAATCGGACGTTCGCCTTTGTCGGCCGAATCTCTCCCGAGAAGGACCCCGTTTCGGCCGCACTTGCGGCGAAAGAAGTGGGCGTGCCCATCAAGTTTGTAGGCGATGGACCCTTGGCAGAAGCGGTCAAAAAGGCAAACCCAGACGCCGAGATCACGGGATGGCAAACTCCGGAGGGGGTTCGAGACCATTTGCGGCAAGCTCGAGCCGTGATGCTGCCCTCGTTATGGCACGAAACCTTTGGCCTTACCGTTGCCGAGGGTGTGGCGATGGGCGTTCCGGCGATTGTCAGCAACGTTTGCGCGGCGGCCGAGTTTGTTGAGGACCGACACGCGGGAATCGTTCACGAGGCAGGAAACCGGGCGCAAATGGTGCAAGCGATCAACGCCATGCTCGACGATGTGACTTGCCTGAAGATGAGCGAACAGGGGTACCGAGAGTACTGGGCGGCGCCCCTGACGATGGATCGCCACCTGGTTGGTCTGGTGCGGCAGTATCGCGATGTGCTCGGTTTTCCGCCTATGGACGTGGAGATCCCGTCTGCGTCTGGACAACCCCCGAAAGTGGCTAAGGCCCGTCCGAAAGCGACCCGCATTCGGTGATCCTGCGATTTTTGGCTAGTGATTAAGCACCGATGCCCTCTGCGGCAAACGGAAACGTGCCGAAAATCGTAAATAATAGGGAAAGGTCGAGGGGCGCTGCGATCCCTTCCGAACCTCTTTTCGCTGCGATCGAGAAGAGATTCGAGGAGAGGACCAGGCTCGGCCAACCGAGAGATCGGCAACAACTGCGCTCGTGAACTTAGGTTCGCGGGCGCTTTTTCATTTGTGAAATCGCTTCCCCCGTGGACCCTACAAGCGAGAAAACAAATGAACACCGTCAACAACCCGTTACGAACCGACTTCCATGTCGCCGATCTTGGGCTTGCCGCCTGGGGTCGAAAGGAGATTAAGATTGCCGAGACCGAAATGCCCGGTCTGATGGCGATTCGAGAGGAGTACGCCGCCGCCAAGCCTCTGAAGGGCGCGAAGATCGCCGGGTCGCTCCACATGACCATTCAAACCGCGGTTCTCATCGAGACGCTGGTAGAGCTTGGCGCCGAGGTTCGATGGGCAAGCTGCAACATCTTTAGCACCCAAGATCACGCCGCAGCCGCCATTGCCGAAGCCGGCATTCCGGTTTTCGCGTTCAAGGGTGAATCGCTTGCCGAGTACTGGGACTTCACCCACCGCATTCTGGAGTGGCACGACGGTGGCACGCCGAACATGATTCTGGACGACGGCGGCGACGCTACCCTGTTGGTGCTCATCGGTTCTGACGCAGAGAAGGACGCCTCCTTCCTAGAGAACCCCACCAGCGAGGAAGAGACCTTCCTGTTCGCTTCCATTAAGCGCAAGCTGCAAGAGGATCCGGGCTTCTACAGCCGCATCAAGGCGAACATCAAGGGCGTTTCTGAAGAGACCACCACGGGCGTGATGCGTCTTTACAAGCTTCAAGCCGAAGGCAAGCTGCCGTTCCCGGCGTTCAACGTGAACGATTCGGTCACCAAGAGCAAGTTCGACAACCTTTACGGCTGCCGAGAGTCTTTGGTGGACGGCATCAAGCGCGCCACCGACGTGATGATTGCGGGCAAGGTCGCGGTTGTCTGCGGGTACGGAGACGTTGGCAAGGGCAGCGCCCAGGCTCTGCGAGCCCTGAGCGCCCAGGTTTGGGTGACCGAAATCGATCCGATCTGCGCTCTGCAAGCCGCCATGGAAGGTTACAAGGTGGTCACCATGGATTACGCCGCCGACAAGGCCGACATTTTTGTTACTGCTACGGGCAACTATCACGTGATCACCCACGAGCACATGGCGAAGATGAAGGATCAGGCGATTGTGTGCAACATCGGCCACTTCGACAACGAGATCGACGTTGCCTCGCTGAGCGACTATCAGTGGGAAGAGATTAAGCCGCAGGTGGATCACGTGATCTTCCCCAACGGCAAGCGCATCATCATGCTGGCAAAGGGTCGATTGGTGAACCTTGGCTGCGCGACGGGTCACCCTTCGTTCGTGATGAGTTCAAGCTTTGCGAACCAGGTGATGGCACAGATCGAGCTGTGGTCGAAGGTGGGCGAGTACGCACCGGGCGTTTACGTGCTGCCGAAGATTCTGGACGAGAAGGTGGCTCGACTTCAGCTGAAGAAGCTGGATGTTCAGCTGACCGAGCTGTCGGCGGATCAGGCTTCTTACATCGGCGTGGATCAACAAGGTCCGTTCAAGACCGAGCGATATCGCTATTAAGCGTCCTTTCTAGCGTGGAGCCCTCTTCGGCGTTTGGTCGGGGAGGGCTTTTTTGTTGGCCCTGCTTTGTCAGTTTTCCCTTCGTGGCGATCACTCTTCATCTAAACGAGGAACCCGGAAACCACCCCGCCCCGATAAATCGGGGCACCCCTCCTTAAAGGGAATTACTGTAGGTCGGTTCTCATAGTAGGTCGGTTCTCTGGGATTCGTCCGGCATTCGAGTATCTGGTCGGTCCTCCGGACCTTTGATCTTGGTGGATGTACTCCTACCCAGACCTCTCGGTCTGGGCTAACACTCTGGACGGTCCTCCGGACCTTTCCGGAAACGTCATCGAGTTCTGATTAAGGGACAACGGTTGTGAGGAATTGGCTGACAGAAATTCCCCTCCCCGATAGATCGGGGCAGGCTATGGAGGGGTGCCCTGGCAGGTGCGGGGTGGTCTTCGGCATAACCTCCCAGCACCCCCCAAATGGCCTTCATATCGACCCACTCAAGCGGCGGAGCCGCGATCATCATCGCAGCCCAGGGTGATAACCCTGGGTTTGAGCATTAACCAAAAGAGGACGAACGGCGGAGCCGTGGCAAGACTCTTCACCCAATTGGAAACGTCTCGGACCCCTCACCCGACCCTTCGGGTCACCCTCTCCCCAAAAGGGGCGAGGGTGGTCAGAAGACCACCCCAATATCCACATTCAGCGAGACCGTAGGGGCCCCTTAGCCCGCCGACAACCCACCATCGACCAACAAGCTTGCGCCCGTGATGAAC